>CANSCI010000001.1 GCA_947645355.1 uncultured Dorea sp.
CGCACGCACGGATCTGTGAGGGGCTGGCATCGTGAGGTGCCTGTCTACTCGACTGGAGGTATTGTATTATGAGATTGGACGGTTTTGGATTATTTGTTGAAGATATGGCGAAAATGATTCGCTTTTACAGAGATGTACTTGGCTTTGAGATTAAAGAAGCGGAAGATACATCTAATGTATATCTTGTAAAAGATGGGACGTTGTTTCTGTTGTACGGCAGAAATGACTTTGAAAAAATGACCAATCGCAGATATGATTATATCAAAGGATTCAACGGTCATTTTGAAATGGCACTTTATGTTGATACATTTGAAGAAGTTGATAAAGCATTTAGTAAAGCTGTAGAAAACGGTGCTACTCCTGTACTGGAACCGGAACTTGAACCTTGGGGACAGAGAACTTGTTATATTGCTGATCCTGAAGGTAATTTAATAGAGATAGGTTCTTGGAATAAGCCTTACGAAGAAAAGGATTCATAAATTCGAATTTGAGAGGGAATTGAATATGAATAAGGAATGGTTGAACTTAATAAAACAATTTGTGTAGATTTTTAGTCTGCCAGATTAAAATTTGAGATTTGAGGTACAGCGTATGAAAGGTTTCCATAGGGACAATCAGCTATTTTCTCTTTGTGGTTTGAACTGCGGATTATGTCCTATGCACTTAAATAAATATTGTCCCGGCTGCGGTGGCGGAGAGGGGAATCAATCCTGCAAAATTGCAAAGTGTAGTTTAGAACATGATGGTGTGGAATATTGTTTTCGGTGCAGAGAGTACCCCTGTGAGAAGTATGAGCATATAGATGAATTTGATTCATTCATTACACACAGTAACCGAAAAGCTGATTTGAAAAAAGCAAGAGAGATAGGGATCGAAGCATACAATGCGGAGCAGACAGAAAAGACGGAATTATTGAATTTACTGTTAGCCAACTATAACGATGGCAGGAAAAAGACTCTTTTTTGTGTGGCGGTCAATCTTTTGGAATTGCAGGAAATAAATGAGATACTTTTGCAAATCAAGGGTAATTCGGAACTGGAAAGATTGACACTCAAAGAAAAAAGTTCTTATGCTGCGGGGGTGTTTCAAAACGCAGCAAAGCGAAAGAATATTGAACTAAAGCTCCGGAAGAAAAAATAATCTCTAAGAAAGGAAAACTTACATGAAATACAATTGTACGGTTATATCGGTAGCAGACATCAAAGCTGCAAGAAAGTTTTATGAGGATTTATTCGGATTGGAAGTATTTCAGGATTATGGAAGAAATATAGCTTTTACCTGCGGTTTAGCTTTACAGCAGGACTTTGACTGGCTTGTTCATTTACCAAAAGAAAGCATATTAAAAAAATCTAACAATGTGGAATTATGTTTTGAGGAACAGGACTTTGACAGTTTCTTACATAAACTAAAAGAATATCCGAATATTGAGTGTTTGGGTGAGGTAATTGAACACAGTTGGGGGCAACGTGTCATTCGATTTTATGATTTGGACGGACATATCATAGAAGTTGGAGAAAATATGAAAATGGTTATAAAGCGTTTCCTTGCTTCTGGTATGACCATAGATGAAGTGTCTGTAAAAATGGATGTTTCTTTTGAAGATTTAACGAAGCTGCAAAACAGTTAAATGAAAAGTTGCAAAGGAGAACGAATTAATGAAAAAAATGAGCCGAGAAGCTAAAAAAATAATGATGGAACGTTTTGGAAAAGACACTGTTATTGCGTTGGCAACCATTGAAAAGGAGGTGCCTTATGTTCGATATGTAAATGCCTACTATGAGAACGGTGCATTTTATATTATTACATATGCACTTTCAAATAAAATCAAACATATAGAAAACAATCCTGCTGTTGCAATAGCTGGTGAGTGGTTTACGGCACATGGAAAGGGCAGCAATTTGGGTTATTTTGGAAAAAAAGAGAATTGTATGATTGCTAAAAAACTGAAAAATGTCTTTGCTGAATGGATTGATAACGGACATAACAATTTTGATGATGAAAATACGATAATTCTATGTGTAGAATTAACAGATGGACTGTTACTCTCACATGGGACAAGATATGAGTTTTAGCTTTTCTAGCTTGTAGAATTGGAAAAATTTCAGGAGCAGTATTTCCAGTCAGAACTAAGGATGCTGCCATAGATAGAGATGAAAAGACGAAATTTACGGAGGAGATCAGAATGGTGGATGTTTATAAAAGCTGTCCTGAATATGAGAATGAGGACTATCTTGTGAGAATGGTTTGCCAAGAGGATAGAATGGATTTATTAAAGGTTTATTCTGATAAAAGGGCTGTCCCCTTTTTTAATAGTGATAATTGTGGCGGAGATGATTTCTATTATACAACGGAAAGCAGAATGGAACAGGCGATTGATTACTGGCTTTTCGAGTACAATAGAGAAGGATTTGTGAGGTTGACAATTGTGTCAAAAGCAACTGATGAAGCAATTGGAACAATAGAGCTTTTCCACAGAGACGCCGATGATTATTTTACAAACTGCGGTTTGCTCAGGCTGGACATTCGCAGTGATTATGAAATGACAAGCGAGATTATAAAAATATTAAGATTGATAATGGAACCTGCATATAGCCTGTTTCATTGTGATAAGATCGCTACGAAAGCGCTTCCCTCTGCGGCAGAACGTATTGTGGCGTTGAAAAATTTAGGATTTATACGCTCAGAGGAAAAGCTGATAGGGCATGATGGAACAAAGTATGATTCCTATTTTGTATTGAGGAAAAATTAGCGCCTCTCCAAATCTGGATAAAAAATATGTATCCAGGCTAAAATGCTTGACATTGACAAAGTTATAAGCTAATATAAGACCATATTTCAAGAAAGAGCAGGTATGTGGATGTTAATTGTTTCTGTAATGACAAAGGACAACTAAATTTTATAAGAGGGTAAGCACGGAATAGAGTGCTTTATTTGTGTTACCCTTTTTGGCATTATTGAATGCCGGTTGTTTCTGCCTTACAGAATACTGCATACACTGGGAATAATTGTCTTATTATGATGGATAAGAAAGCGGGAAAAGTATGACTGTGGTGTCATGCTTTTTTATTTCTGCGAGCAAATGGGCTGCATTTTTCAGGTCATTGCTGCTTTCCTTTTATGGGGATGTTTTGCTTTTTTCATCATCTTAAGATATATACATCTGTGGTTTCAGTCTATGTAATGATAGGCAGAAACCACATTTTTTTATGTTTTTTCATTGAATATTTAAACTGGAGGTTTTCAAGATGAAGATAATTGAGACAGAGAATTTAACGAAAAAGTATAAGCGGTATAAAAAGCAGGAGGGTTTGGCCGGAAGTATTAAGGGCCTGTTTCACAGGAAATATGAAGAAAAAATTGCGGTAGATGATTTTGATATTCATGTAAATGAGGGTGAGTTTGTAGGCCTGATCGGGCCGAACGGAGCGGGTAAAACGACCCTGGTGAAGATGTTGACCGGGATTATTGCGCCGACAAGCGGCAGGATACAGGTGATGGGATTTTATCCGAATAAATTGGAAAAAGCATTTAAGCAGCAGTATGCGGTGGTTATGGGGCAAAAGAGCCAGCTGTTTTTTGAACTGACAACGGAGGACACGTTGCGGCTGTTTAAAGAAATATACGGTATCCCGGAAGACGAGTATAAAAGAAACAAGGATTTTTTTGTGGATCTGTTTCAGGTGCAGGGACTGATGAATGTACAGGTAAGAACGCTATCGTTGGGAGAAAGGATGAAGATGGAACTGATCGTTGCATTGCTTCATAATCCGAAAATATTGTTTCTGGATGAACCGACCATTGGACTGGATGCTGTGGCAGGTAAGCAGATCCGGACTTTCTTAAAAGATGTGAATGAGTCAAGAGGAACTACCATTTTGCTTACCTCGCATTATATGGAGGATATTAAGGTATTGTGTAAACGCTCCATAGTCGTGAATCACGGCAGAAAAATATATGACGGCGGTACGGATATGTTATTTAAAAATTATCAAAAGAGTAAGAAAATGACGATATACTTTGAACACAGTGTAGAGCCTGATGTGCCGGATGATTGCAGAGTATTGGAAAAAGCGAATGACAAACTGGTACTTGAAATACCAAAACAGAACGCAGAAAAAGTTCTGGAATCTTATATCGGTCATTATCCGATCCGGGATATTGGAATTGAGGAAGAAGAAATAGGCTCAGTCGTGGAGCGTATCTATAAAGAGGTATAGGACATGAAGAAATATTTAGAAATTGCCAAGGCATACATGAAAGCACAGCTGATCTGGAGGTCGGATACCTTAGTAGACGTGATTCTGGCGGTGGCGAAGATACTGTTTGCATGGATCTTATGGAGTATTCTGTTTGAGGGTAAAGAGCAGATCGCGGGCTTGGGATTTCAGGCCATGATTTCTTACTATATCATAAGCTCCTATTTATTCCAGTTGGAAAAATCTGCGGAGATCAGCCGGCAGATGACCGGTATGCTGAGAAATGGTACCTTTTCAAAATATATGGTGATACCGGTACAGACACAGGGGTATTTTGTGGCGATGGAAGCAGGGAAGATTGCGTTTTCTGCGGGCATTGGTTTTTTAGCAACGTTTCTGTGGTTTTATTTGTTCCGGATTCCATTTGTGCATACAGCCAATATAAAGATCCTGTTATGCGGAAGTATCATGGTTGTTTTAGGACTGTTGTTTATGGCGCTGCTCAATTACTTTCTTGGGATTTTGACCTTGAAATTTGAGGAGATCAGCATCTTTCTCATGATAAAAGATAACCTTTCCGCATTTGTGACCGGGGCGGTAATTCCCCTTGCGCTTTTACCGGAATGGATGACAGCAGGCATGAGATTTCTGCCTTTCTATTATGTCACATATCTTCCCAGTATGCTGTTTATAGGGAAATGTGAGGAGGAGGCAGTCACAGGCTTAATCGTCTTAGGTGTGTGGTGCATGGTCTTTCTTGTTTTAAATCAGGTAACTTATGAACATGATCGAATCAAATATGATGGAGCAGGAATATGAAACATAATTTAAAATTTATATCAGAACTGATCAAATTCAGATTATCCCATATCATGACCTTCCGGTTGGGATTCTTTGCGCCGTTTTTCATTAATACCAGTTATTTTCTGGTTCAGCTTTTCGCTTTCGAGGCAATTTACGGGCATGTGGACAGTATCCGTGGATGGGGGCATGGGGAAATCCTTATTTTTATTGGAACATTCTCCCTGATTGATGCCCTGAACATGACCATTTGCTTTTTTGGGGTGATTTCCATACCGGAGAAAATACAGACAGGAGAACTGGATTTATATCTGACCAAACCAGTGAATCCACTATTACGGATCACCTTTGAAAAAGTAGATCCGGGCGCCATACCGCTTCTGATCTTCAGCGCCTGTATCGCCTTATATGGGGTGAGAGAAAGCGGCGCGAATCTTTCGTATGCGAATATCATTGGATATTTGTTTCTGGTTTTGCTGATGACCATACTGTACTACGATATGGAGCTTTTGATACGGTGTTTTGCCTTTTTTGTGTTCTCTGTAGACAATCTGATGAAAATAGAGAATACGGCTGTGGACTTGTGTCTGAAAATACCGGGGATCGCTTTTTATGGAATCTATAAGTTTGTTTTTTATTGTGTATTGCCGTACGGAATCATTGCGACGCTGCCAACGCAGGCAGTAACAGGGGTTTTGTCGGCAAAAGGATTCCTTTTCGGGGTGGCGATCGTGTGCATTTTTACGTTTTTTGCCTTGTCTTTTTGGACATATGGCGTACACAGATATGAAAGCGCAAGCAGCTAATCAGTTTTGGGGAAAGAGGTATAGATATTATGGAAGAATATAGAAATGCCCGATTGGGAACGTATTTAGTGAAGGGATTGACCAAAGAATTACTGACACGAAATATTATTCCATTCTATTCTGCTTCTATAACGAATATTGGTTCGCAGATGGTAGCAAATAGATGTGACTATATACCATTCTGGGTTGATACATTTGGAACCATTCTTGATGGGAGTTCAGTATACAATGATATGATGAAAGGTTTGTCATCGGAACTTATAGAATGACAACTTCCGGTTGATAGAGGGAGCAACAGACAAAATGTTTGTTGCTTTTCTTTTTTTTGATGGGAATGTAAAATAAAACTATCATCATATGATGCGTTTGAAAAACTTATCAATATAGACCTAGAAAGTTATCCTTCATGACAACGAATAATAAGAAATCTATGGTAACATCCTACCCGTAGTGGTAAATTGTTCTACAGGAAAGGGTGCGAAACATGGAAAATGAAGTATACGAAAAGGACTATGGAGAAGAATTCCGGGAGAGAAGCGATAAGGCAAAGGGAAAGGATTTTCTGCACACTTTGATGGATGTTGGATTTTTTCAGGCGTATAAAGAAGAAATGGACAAAATCCCAAAGCGTGTGGTTCCCAAGGAAAAAGCAGATTATGAATACCTACTTGGGGAGTGAGAGCATCTGTCAGCAAAGACTGGCGGGTGCTTTTTTCGCACAGATATGGTATGCTGTAAGCAGTATATCAACTTGGAGGTACAGGCATGGAAGAACAGCAGAATTCATTGACTTATGAAATTATCAAAGCAGCTGTTGCCGGGGAGAAATGGGCAACAGAAAAGATTATGGCATATTACGATGATTATATGACAGAGCTTTCCACAGTGGAAGAGAAGCAGTCGGACGGCAGTGTAAAGAGTTACGTGGATGAGGATTTGAAGCAAGAGATAGCGTTGAAACTGCTGGAGGAGATACCGAACTTTCCGCTGGAGGAAGCGGAGAGGATTGCAGGAGGGGAGACTGATTAGAGAAAGATCAAATCTACGAGGCATTCTGGAAAGAGATCCAGGGCATTGCGGGTTGCAGACGCTCAGAGAATCTGGAGTTCAGTGGGGTTTGAGGTCTGATTATGGGGTCAATTCTTTTATAATAAACTGTTTTGAGGATATAGTATAAACTGGAAAACGCTAATTTGGCTATTCTGTGGCATTATTCAATGGATTATGGTAAAATTCTGCTGTCCGGGATTGAATAGCAACTGAAAGACCAAACAGATGTTAACAATGATAATAGCTGTAAATCTCATTGAAGTCATTATATAAGTCTTTCAGTTTGTATAGAAAATGTTCGTTTTTATAGGAGGCATCTATGTGGCAATTTACATTTTTTATATTTTTCATATTATTTTGTATATTTGCAGGAATAATGGCACGTGAACCCAGAACGTTATGGAGCGGGGTTTCTTTTTTCTTCATGATGATATGTTTGTCTATTTCCTTGTTTTTTATTCTATCTGAATATTCCAGGTGGCTGGCAGCACATGACGTGGTAATTGGAATACTGATTCTCCTGTTTGTTTTGGCGATAGGCTGTATGCTTATGTTTCCGGCAGCTTTGATCGTCATGTTTTTCATCGAGGGAATAAAAGTCATCAAACATGAAGGAGTGAAACCGTCAAATTTATTGTCGATGCTGTTCTCTATCTTGTTATATGTCTACCTGTCTGTCTGGCCGATGATTGGCAATTTAAGAAAAAATACATTAAGTACAATGCTCTATGTTATCATCAGTTTTTCGGCAGTATATGTATTATCATTGATGGCTATGTATTCACTTTCTGCAATTCTTAACCTTATTCATCTGAAAAAGAACAGAAATGCAGATTATATTGTTGTTCTGGGATCTGGAATCATTGGAAAGAAGGTCACACCGTTACTTGCGGCCCGGATTGAAAGAGGAATGGAATTGCTGTATTCCAATCCTAATGCTGTATTGATTATGTCCGGTGGGCAGGGACCTGGAGAGGATATTCCAGAGAGCGTGGCTATGGCTGCATATGCAGTAGGTAAAGGTGTAGATGCAGAGCGTATCATAATGGAACAAAAATCTGTATCAACAGAAGAAAATTTACTGTTTTCAAGGAAATTGATTGATAAAGAGGCTCCTAAAATTGTTATCGTCACAACGGCTTATCATGTGTTCAGAGCATTAATTCTGGCAAAACAGCAAGGGTTAAAGTGTGTTGGATTTGGGGCAAAAACGAAATGGTATTTTACGCTAAATGCTTTAATACGTGAGTTTGTTGGATATCTACGTTTGACATGGAAGAAACATGCGCTGGTAATTGGCATAGTAGCCAGTATTGTCGTGGCGAC
The DNA here is from genome assembly GCA_947645355.1 of uncultured Dorea sp. Classification (GTDB taxonomy): domain Bacteria; phylum Bacillota; class Clostridia; order Lachnospirales; family Lachnospiraceae; genus Dorea_D. The sequence goes on from CANSCI010000001.1 coordinate 8,180, forward strand.
TAATATCGCTGGTTGGTTGAGATAATTAATAACTGTGAAATTACAGCGATTTAAGAGAGGAATAGTTATAAAGAACCGTTAAAGTATTAGCAAGAACTCTCTAAACTTGAGGTGAAATAAAGCGTATGAAAAGCCCCAGGCGGCATTTGGAGCTGTTCTGGGGCTTTATAATTATCCTTTGAATTTATCAGGCAAGTGAATTTCAGTTTTCAGACCATGAGGTGTAATGTTTGAAAATTGGATATCTCCATAATGTACTTTTACAATCTGTCTTACGATTTTAAGCCCCAATCCGTGTTCTGCTTCGGCTGTTTCCGTCTGGGAACTGGGAATACTGGTATCGTTATTCAGTAATGCCAGGTATGATTCCTTGATTCCGCACCCAGAGTCTGCGACACAAAACGTACAGATTCTGTTGTCCATTTTTACAGAAACGGTTATCTGACATCCACCAGGATTGTGTGTGATGCTGTTTTGTATTAGATTGTGCAGCATCCGGTTAAGCAGGAAATTGTCGCCGTATAGGAAAGTTTTTATATCTGTGTCAGTTCCAGACAGTTCTAATTCATAGCCCTCCGGAAGTCCGTTATTTAGAAATTCGCTTATCACCTGCCGGATCAGTTCAAGAGGATCAAGCGGCTTTATGCGGAAGGGCTGCATAGAGTATTCCAATTTTGTTGTTAAATTTAGATCTGCAACCAATGTACGGAGCTTTTCACTTTGTTTTCGTATGATTTCAGCCTGTCTTCTGGTTGCTGCTGGTAAGTCAGGGTTATCTTCTATTTCACTGGAATAACCTAAAATCATAGAAAGTGGCGTACGGATATCATGAGATATTCCACGAATCCATTCAGCACGCGTATTATCCTTTTTTGCCAGATAGTCACTGGCATGGTTTAATCCTGTATTGATTTCAGCAAGTTCACCTTTTTCCTCTAAGTGAAATGTTTCCCCCTGTGACAGTTTTTGGATGCCAGCCAGGATTGGCCGCATTGCAGTTTCGATTTTTCTGGTATTACGTAAAAATAAGAAAATCATAACACCGATATTGATGACCAATGCAGCCAGACAGATGAAAAGAACAAGCCAGAAATATCTGGTTTTGAACGAGATATAGTATTGGCTGATTGTGCCCGGCTGAAATCCCACAACTAAAAGTCCATTTGGATGATTCCAGATTTTAACGGGATAGTCCTTCAGATACCATCTGCTGAACATCGCAATTTCAGATGCAGAGTATTTAAGGGGAAGTCCTTCTGGCAGACCGCTTTCCCAAATGACAGCACCTTCATCGTCAATCAGCATAGCCCAAGCATCCGTCTGTGCTAAGATGTCATTTGCTTCCGGATCAACTGCGAATGCCCCGTTCTTTTGTTCAATAAGATTTGAAAACCGTTCCATTGGAAAAACGGAGTCCTTAACACCATTCAGATAGGAAGTAAGAAAAAGGATTCCTATTAATACAATGTTGATTACAAAAAACAGCAGCAGTATTCCGATGACTGATAATATATAGCGGCGAAAGAAGCGGTCAATTGGTTTCATTTTTCCGCCCCCTTAATGTGGAGCCGGTAACCTAATCCTTTTACGGTTAAAAGGGAAACAGGTTTTGACGGATTGGCCTCGATCTTTTCCCTTAAGTGGCGTATATGTGTCACAAGAGTATTTTCATATCCCTGCCAGAATTCCCCACAGACAGTTTCGCATAGTGAACCTGTGGTTACAATCCTTCCGGAGTTTTCAAATAACTTTTCAAATAGCGTAAATTCTTTTGCAGTCAATGAAAACACTTCATCCCCACGATAAACTTCGGCCTTATCTAAATTAACGGTTGAAGCTTCCAGATATACAATACGTTCCTTTTCAGGATAGGCGCGGTTTAAGATTGCCTGAACACGCAGAAGTAACTCCTTGGGCAAAAAAGGTTTTATAAGATAATCATCAGCTCCGTTTTCAAATCCTAAAAACTTATCATCGGCTTCTCCGCGGGCTGTAAGCATGAGAACAGGAATCGTACTCGTTTTTCGTATTTCCTTTAATACAGTGAAACCGTCAATGCCCGGCATCATCACATCAAGAATTACCATATCGGGTTGATTTTCCCGAAATATCGCTAATGCCTCTTTCCCAGAAGAAGCAGTGGTGATTTTGGTGTACCCGGCACGGTAAAAAACCGATTGGAGCATTTTAAGTAGCTCTGATTCATCGTCGACAGCAAGAATGCTTTTATCTTTCATACGGCACCTCCTTTTCTTTGTCCCTTATTATAGCTCAAAAGATGAAAATATCCTATTCATGTTTTGAAATCTCAAGGTAAATTCAAGGTTAACTCAAGATACCCTCAAGGATGCCATGTTACGATCAATGTGAATCAAAAAGGAGGTATAACATCTATGAGTGATTACATTATTGAAACCTGCAGCCTGACAAAAATGTATGGAGAACAGGCCAGCGTATCTGATTTAAGTATCCATGTAAAGAAGGGGCGTATTTATGGTCTGTTGGGACGAAATGGTGCAGGAAAAACCACGACTATGAAAATGTTGTTAGGTCTGACGGCTCCCACATCCGGCGAAGTGAAGATTTTCGGAAAGCCTATTTATGGAAACGAGAAGAAAATTCTTCCGCGTGTGGGCTGTTTGATCGAATCCCCCGGCTTCTATCCCAACTTGACCGCAACGGAAAATCTGAAAATTTTTGCGAAGCTGCGTGGGCTGAAAGATTCCAACTACATTAAGAGCGCACTGGAACTTGTTAATCTGCCGTATCAGGATAAAAAGCTGTTTTCGCAATACTCTCTTGGAATGAAGCAGCGGCTTGCGATTGCGCTGGCTGTCATGCACGATCCGGCAGTACTGATTCTCGACGAACCGATTAACGGGCTTGACCCTATCGGGATTGCAGAGGTTCGTTCTTTTATCCGAGAATTATGTGATGTCAGGGGAAAGACCATTTTGATTTCCAGCCATATTCTTTCGGAGATTGCTCTCCTAGCAGATGATATCGGCATTATTGATCATGGTAAGCTGCTGGAAGAAGAAAGTCTTGCTGAATTAGAACAGAAAAACCGCCATTATATCCATTTTACAGTATCCGACAGCAAACAAGCCGCCCGCATTTTAGAAACAATGTTTCAGACAAGATATTTTAAGATTACTGATCAGCATAATATCCATTTGCTGGATGTCAATCTGCCGACTGCAGCGATTACCCGTGCATTTGTAGAAAATGGCCTGGAGGTGTTTGAAGCGCACCTTTGTGAAGACACTTTGGAAGATTATTTTAAGAAAGTAACAGGGGGTGAGGGAATTGCTTAACCTGATAGCTGGTGAGTTTGCAAAATTGAAGCGTAAAAAAATTGTGCCCTTTATTATTTTGCTATCTCTGCTGTTCCCTCTTATTGTGGTTTACACTTCTAAAATGGGAATGGGAAATGATACAAGTGTGGAATTTTTGAAAGGACGGTTCGATTTATCTTATACCATGATGCTTGGATATGGTCTGGTTTTTTTGGAACCGTGTCTGTTGGGTATTCTAGCCTCCATACTGTTCTTTATGGAGAGGGATAATGATACTTTCAAAAATCTATGTGTAATTCCGGTCACTACGTCACGGCTGATTGCGGCAAAATTATTCGTTGTATTGATTTATGGGCTTTTTTATACCCTTTGCAATACTGTATTTATGATTTTCTTTACATGGGTTTTAAAGGCGGGAATCATTTATGATGTTGGATTTAAGCTGGTATTCAGTCTTGTTTTTGGAATAGGAATTACGATTGCCACGTTGCCGGTTATCGTTTTCATTATCTATTTCAACAAATCCTATTTGATTTCCACGCTTCTTTCATTCTTCTATGCGATTTTGAACTGGAGTGTTTTATCGCTGGTTGAAGTGAATTTATCGCTGGTAAAGGTAATTAATCTATTTCCGACTTTATGTGTAATGAATTGGAGCAGCAAAAAAATGATGGGACGTTTGGCGGACAGACATTTTTCAGAAGCAGCTTATTTGTTATTTCCCTCCGATATTTGGGCATTTGCTGTACTGGGGATAACGCTGGTTTTTTCGATACTGCTCATGCTGCATTTTTATAAGAAATGGACGAGGTGATGAAATGGATAATCTTATAACTGAATTTTGGAAAATAAAACGCTATTCTGTAATCAAGGCCGGAGCCGCTATGATGTTTCTCTCCGTATTTATGAGTTATTTCTACTCGACGGCCAGTACCTCTGTCGGCTGGGATTTTAACTATTTTGTTCATCAGGTGGTTCAGCAAAATTGTACGTATTTTTTTCCTGTGGTAATTATGCTGACAGCCTCCTTTGTTATTTCGAGGGAGACAATGGACGACACTCTGAAATCAATTTTAACGGTTCCGGTTGACTTTAAAAAGCTGTTGATTGGAAAATTTGAGCTTCTTTTTTTTCTCTCCATAGCTTTCAGCCTTATCAACGCTGCGCTCGCTGTTATTATGAATCTGCTCCTGCATTTCCCCGGAATGTCAGCATACAGCATTATGATCGCCACGGGGCGGATCATAGCCACAAATATTTTAATTTACCTTTCGGTACTTCCACTCATTATTATCAATACATTTCTTTTTGGAAGTAGCCTGATTGGTGTTGCTGTCGCATTCGTATATGGTTATTTTGGAACCTTTGAGGGCTCTTTGCTAAATTGGTTTCCGATCAAGGCTGCAATGATTTTGTTTGATCCGTATTGTGGTGCAGAATATGATACTGTTTCCTATCAGACCTTTCCGGCAATCATCATATTAATTCTCACGGTGTTGCTTTCTGTTGTACTGTTAAATGCTTTTACACATTCAGAAAAACTTCCCAATGTAAAAGCAAAAAGGAAGCCAAAAAAAGCAGAGCGAAAAAGAGGTTGGTAATCTAGAATAAAAGGGATGAAAATGCAAAAGCAATCGAAAGATGAGGTGGTATTCATGAAAAAAACATTAGTGTGTATTGGCATAGCAGTTATGCTGATTTGTTTTAAGTTGACTATGCGTAGTAAAAAAATGAAATAATTTAAGGGAGGTTATAGGATGAACAAAAAGAATGTATTAATCGGAGTTGGGATAGTGGTTATGGTTGTCCTTTGTATTGGTATCGCCATTTTTGCAGGAACTGACGGCACTGATTATTATACACAAATTGATAACACAAAGGTAAAGGAAATTGAACCGCACGGTGCGATGAATTATTCTTACACATTGACAGTCTATGATGAAAATAGTACGAAACGAGATATTACTTTTGAAACAAGTAAAATTCTCAAGGATGACGCCTTCTTACGCTTGGAGGTAGCTCCAATTCGTGGAGTTGTAAATTGGGAAGAAGTGGAGTATACGGAACTTCCATCTGCTGTACAGAGTGTTTACTCAGAGTAATGTTTAATTTATCGCTAATAGAGGGAAAAATATTGAAAAAGATATTGATTGTAGAGGACGACGTTACATTTTTAGGGCTGCTATCTCATGTTCTAAGGAATCAGTTTGAGATATATGAGGCTTGTGGTGTGAATGAGGCATTGAAATTACTTGAAAACATATCAGTTGATTTGATCTGTTCGGATTACAATATGCCGGGCGGTACAGGTTTGGAACTTCTGGAACAGCTTCATAGAAGTGGGAAGAAAATTCCGTTTATTTTGATGTCCGGGACAGAGGATTCATTTGTGATTCATAGCGTAAAGTTTTATGGAGGAACATTCTGTAACAAGACTGATTCGGATCTGCTTACAACAATTAGAAAAAAAGCAAATTGTGAATAGTGGTGATTGGTTTATGGGATAGATGATAATACAGAGACAGTTGCTCCATACTGGAGTGATTGTCTCTGCCTTTATGTTTAAGAGAAATATAACTTGGATGGACCTTGTATTAGAGCTAATATAGAAAAAATCAAGCAGCAGCCAACTGTATTTATTTTTAAAGTGACGAATCTCTTACGAAAATAGCACCACATTCACCCTGGATTTTTCTATTCCGACAAAATTGTAGCCTTACAGTAATATTACAGTAAGGTATGGATGATATACTTTCATAAAATGTAAAGTACAAGAAAAGATGGTTGTTCTATGGAGCATTGCCAGACGAGGAGTAATTTTATGATAAATATTGAGGATGTGCCAGGACTTGAAACTGAACTGCAGATGGTAAATACGCATATAGAACGTTTATGCCGGTCAAACAATAAGTCAATGCAGAAAATGCTGGATTGGGTGCTGAACGCAAGGGGAAAGCAGATACGGCCGATTTTGACACTTTTATGTGCGAGGCTCAAAGGGAAAGCTGTTGATGCGACAGAGGTCGCGGCGGTGATTGAAATATGCCATACCGCTTCACTGATCCATGATGACATTATAGATGAAGCGGATACCCGCAGGGGACAATTATCCGTGCAGAAAAAATTCGGAAAGGAGATGGCAGTCTATGCTGGCGATTTTATGATTTTTTCTACAATTAGACGGACTGGTCTGAAGAACAAGCCCTGGTATGGTTTGATGTTTGACAAATTGGAAACCATGTGTGATGGGGAGGTCAGCCAATTTGATAATCGTTATAATACGGAAATTACAGAGGAGAAGTATATTGGGAATATCCTGGGAAAGACTTCGGCAATGTTTAGTATAGCTTGTGGATCAGGTGCTTACGAAGGTAAGTGTAAGGACAGTGAAGTATTGGCAGCAGAACGGTTTGCAGAAAAATTTGGTCTGCTGTTTCAACTGAGAGATGATCTGTTGGATTTTATGTCCACAGATGACCTAGCAAAGAAGACCATACATAATGATTTTTGGTGCGGATATTATACACTCCCGGCTATTTACTCATTTTCTGATTGCAGGAATGGTGCCAAACTGAAACAAATTGCAATGGATATCAAAAATGGTCTGTATAGCGAATTGACAGACAAGCGAATAGCGGAATTAATCAGTGTTTCCGATGGCTTCGGATATACGTTGAGGATGATAGATCAATATGCCGAAGAAGCGAAGCAGAGTTTGAATGTGTTTAAAGATTCTATTGCCAGGAAAAAGCTGCAGGAATTAGTTGATACGGTTCATCTAAGTGCCCATAGGATCGTGTCAGATCATTTGTCTGATATTCCGTTTGAAAAGTTTGTTTCTATTTAAGAGGCCGGTTTAAAAACCGGGAAAATACTTCAGGGGAATATTATGACAGAAAGAAACAAGTGGAAATCAATGATAGAAAAAATAGGACATGTCTGTGAAGGCAAATATGATTCGTTTTGGCCTATGGTTATGATATTTTTCACCATGAGCCTGACAGGATGGTTATGGGAGGTCTGCCTTCATTTGATTTCGGATGGGAGTTTTGTGAACCGCGGATTTCTTCATGGATCGTGGCTGCCTATTTATGGTTCCGGGAGTATACTGATCCTGACACTACTTCATAAGCTGCGCAAAAAGCCGCTGCTGGAATTTCTGGCTATCATTCTCCTATGTGGCTGTATTGAGTATTACATATCATGGTTTCTGGAGCAGATGTATGATGGAATGAGATGGTGGGATTACAGCGATTATTTTCTGAATCTTAATGGAAGAGTCTGCGTAGAAGGGTTGCTGGCCTTTGGCTTTGGCAGGATGGTGATCGTATACTTTTATGCACCGCTTCTTGATCATCTATTCAGGCGCATACCGAAAAAAATACTTGCGCCAGTATGCCTGGTACTAATCTTAATATTTTGTGCGGATCTGATATATTCAGGCAAAAATCCGAATCTCGGTATTGGAATTGCCAGATGCCGTTAATGATACATATATCCTAAAAGTTTAAGTGTTGTGAAAAAAGTATGGAGAGATTATGCTTGCTGTTTATTTGTCACCAATTTATATTATCGCAAACAGCTATCTGCTGATTCGGCTTCACAGATGGCTGGGTACATGCAATCCATTGTTCAGAAAAACAGGGATATGTGTTGCAATCAGCTTGGCCTATGTTTTTCTGGTAGCGTCATTATTGATTGCGTTTTTTCTGCCGATAGGGCCGGCTAGGAGGATTATGAAATTGATCAGTAATTATTGGCTCGGTATACTGCTGTATCTGATTTTGGCTGTTCTAATGGCAGATGCGATTTGTTTCCTGCTTTTCCTTATCACGAAACGGAGGTTAAAATGCCGGACCGCTGCGGCGGGAGGAATCTGTGCAGTGGTTGTTCTTGTGCTTAGTGCATGGGGAGCATACAATGCCCGTATCATCCAGGTTACACCATATGAGATTACTGTCAATAAAGACGGCGGAAGATTAGAAAACTTAAATGTGGTATTAGCCGCTGACTTGCATTTGGGTTACAACATTGGTACTGCACACATGATGCAGATGGTAGATAAGATCAATGAACAGAATGCAGATCTTGTGGTATTTGCAGGCGATATTTTTGATAATGAATACGAGGCTCTTGATGATCCGGAAGAACTGATTGCCGTATTGCAAAAAATTCAGTCGAAGCACGGTGTTTATGCCTGTTATGGAAATCATGATGTTGAGGAAAAAATACTGGCAGGTTTTACTTTTGGGGGAAACAAAAAGAAAGAGAGCAGTATACAGATGGATGAGTTTTTGGAGAGAGCCGGTATTCATTTGTTACAGGATGAAGCAGTATTGATTGATGACAGTTTTTATCTGTATGGCAGGCCAGATGCACAGCGGCCCGGACGTGGGATTAATATGAGAAAAACTGCTGCAGAACTGATGGGGGAACTTGATACGGAAAAGCCGGTTATTGTGATTGACCATGAACCGAAGGAACTCCAGGAATTGGCAGATGCCGGGGTGGACATTGATCTGTGTGGTCATACACACGATGGACAGATGTTTCCAGCAAATCTGATTACAGCACTTATGTGGGAGAATTCCTATGGATATCTGAAAAAATCTGAAAAAGGACCATATGCATACGATTGTGACTTCGGGTGTCGGGCTTTTTGGACCGAATATGCGTGTAGGTACGATTGCGGAAATCAGCCCCATCACAGTACATTTTCAATATAGGAATAACATATAGGATGGTGAGTTTACCAGTATTGTGCATGGTTCAATTTATAAAAAAGTATTGGAGGGTAAATTTTGGAGAGTATAAGAAAAATTTTAATTGTGGATGATGATACTCTTTTTCTTAATCTTCTTGCACAGGCATTAAGAGAACGAGGGCATATTGTTACAACAGCTTCTGGCGTTCAGGAAGCCAAGAATGCTTTTTTGGCAGATGATTTTTCCCTGGTATGTTCTGACATTCGGATGGCTGACGGAACAGGCTTTGAACTACTTGATTATATAAGGACATCTTTTACAAAATTGCCAGCCATCATAATGAGTAGCTATTTGACCCGTGAGGATCGTTTTGAGGCTCGAATAGCAAAGGTGTTCTGGGTAGAAAAGACAGATAAAAATCTCATAGATATTATAGTAAATTTTATATCTATTTTTTGATTATCCGCATAAACACTATACTTTCAAGCACTTTGAAGTATAGGAAAATACTCATTTTACCACGAATTTACCACGATTCAATGAGCCTTGATATGACACTGAAATCAATATGGGAGATAGCACAAACATCTGTGTATCTCCCTTTTCTTGTGGTTACAATGCTACTTCACTTTGAGTTGAAATCTCAACATAGCTTTCATAAGCTCCGTTTGCACTTCGCCTTTTAATTCCTCGTCTATCCTCATGCTTACCTTTCCGTTTTCATGGTAGAATGGACGCAAGCACAATTTTGGTATGTAGCCGTCATAAAACCTTAAAATCTCTTTGATTGCCTGTTCATTACCGCTGGACGCTTTGACAATCTTTTCATAAGTAGGATAACCATAATCTTTTGCCATTTCCTTTACTTCCTTTCGTTCATCAATGCTTGTAATTTTTCCAATCCTCTGTTTCTCGTACAGCTTACAGAAGAACGTGATACATGGTAAAGTTCCGCAATCTCTCTGTCCAGCATATCTTGAAAATAGTACAACAAGATGTAGTTACGTTGCTTTTCAGATAACTTGTGTAAAGCTGTACCCAGTTTTTCATTAGATACCTTGATTGAGAAATTACATACTTGAAATACAGAAAATTCAAATGAATAACTATCATAATTACTTTGGTTATTCTGCTTTATTTCTGGAATTTCACAAAACAATGTTTCACGCTCCAAACGCTTTGTACGCTGTTTTCTGCGATAACGGACAATACCTTTTATCGTTATCATCATATAAGCGTTAAACTGTAATCTGATGATTTCTTCAAAAGAAGATAGTTGCATAATCTCACCCCCTTTCTGTTGAACGCCGAATTATATAAACGGTAAAAATACTGTTTATATGTTGTTTTGAAGAACAGCGATGAAAGAGGGTAAGAAAAAAGCCCATACAAAACATATTGTTTGTATGAGCTTTCCTTACTCTGTTTATAAAGTCGTTTCTTTTTACTATGAAATTTCTTTTGCACTCGTCTTTAATATTTTTTTCATATCCCGTTTTTTAAGCCTAACATACTATTTATCCCCTTGTGTTATATCTCTAACTTTTGAAAAATTCTTTTTGAATATATTGAAATCATGATTGAAGCAATAGAAGCTACAATCATAACAACCCATGTTTCTTGTATAAATACATCGAATAAAATACCGTAAACCATTTGTCCAATAGGTTGACCGCACATAGCAACTGCTACCAGTGTAGCCATTATCTTTCCTACTAATTGCGGTGGCGTTTGTATCTGCACAAGAGTGTAAATTTGAACAACAAACATAGTAGATACGCCCATAGCCACAAAGCACATCACTGTAACTACCCAGTAGGAAACTATTGCAGGCAATTCTAAAAATAGTGAAATTCCCATAAGTAAAACAGAAACAGAACAAATAAGTAACAAGATATAAAGATTTTTTAGTTTTAACTTTGAAGCAACAAGAGCTGTTAAAATACCACCACATAAACCGCCTAATGATAATGCTGATTGTGAAAAACCATATAGTGTATCAGGCATTTTTAAAACTTCAGAAATTAAGATAGGTAGACCAACAATTAAAACAGCACTTAAAACCAAATTGAAAATGCAAACCAAAAAAATTACTGATATAAAAATGGGTTTCTCCCTTTTCAAAAAGGTATAACTATCTTTTAAATCGTTTTTAGCAACTGCAATTACACCTACTTCACGAGGTGTTTTCTGGTGTGGAATATGGATAAAAATTTCCATAATGGCTGAAAGAGTAAAACATATAATACTGACAATTAAAATGGGGTTGATACCATAAAATTGAAAAACTACTCCGCTTATAGCTGGTCCAATAAAGTTTGCTAAAGTATTTACTTGATTTATTACAGCATTACCGACGGTAAGTTTATCTGATGATACCAATAGCGGAATACTTGCTTGTACCGCTGGTTGATATGCACCAGAAATACCATAAAGTAACATCAAGGCAACAATAAACAAAGGTATGATAGGAATTCTTCCCAATGACAAATAAAATACTAAAATTATGATTGCTGTTACAAAATCTAGTATGACCATAATGTTTCTTTTATTTGTTCTGTCAGCAATAATACCACCTACCAGCGACAAAATAACCATAGGTAAAAAAGAGCAGGCTGTAACAATACCAAACAAGGCTGATGAACCAGTTTCTTTTAACAAATAGTACGGTAATGCAAATCGTAGGATAGCGTTCCCAAATAAAGAAATTATCTGTCCTATAACAACAAGTATAAAATCACGATTAAAAAGTTTTTTTTCTGCTTGCATGAAATCTCTCCTTTTTATTTATTCAAACAGACCGTCGGTTTATATTATGGCTTAAATAAACTGCTCTTTTATAGAGCAGTCTATCGTATAGGGATAACAAATACAGTTATTTACAAAACTGTATAAATGCAGAAATTGTTTCTTTGTCTAATAATGTATCTATGCCTATTCCATTTAAAAGGGCATTGAATGTATTGCAACGTTTTTCCATACCCTCTTTATCCGTCATTTCAACTAATGGATTGAGCCATACATTACTTAATACCATGATAACTTCTGCAATTTCATGTAAATTTTCAATTTCCAAAGACTTATCCTTGATACCTTGTTCTAAAACGGGTTCAACAAATTCAGGTACTACAATTTCATACATTTGTTCTATTTGCATAGCAAGAAAACGAGGATTGTTTAATAGTTGAGGAGAAACTGTCAATAAAACGCTTTGGTTAGAATTGAATACCGCTGTCTTAAATATTTCTCTTAACTTTTCTAAACCGTTTAAACTATCGTTATCTCTAATTTTGGCAAATATTACTGCATTTTCATTTCCAATTCTTTGAAAAATTGCTTTTAAAATATCTTCCTTTGAATCGAAATGATGATAAATAGCACCTTTAGAAAGTTTTGTTTCATTGATAATATCTTGCAATGATGTGTTATCATATCCTTTTTCACAAAACATTTTTGTAGAAACATCTAAAATGAGTTTTACTGTTTCTTCTGGATATTTATTTCGTGCCATAACTCACCTCCAATACAAACCGTTGGTCTGATTAAAGTATATCTTAGTATTTTATGCTTGTCAATATGCAATTTTACAAAAATACAGAATGCAAGCCTTATCTTTTATTTTATGATTTTCCAGTTCTCGTCCTTATGTAGTATCAACTCATGACACTACACCTTATTTCCTCTTGTCCACCACAAACAGAAAAGAAAAAGCCCTGTCAAGAGCCTGCCACTTCTTTAGAAGTGGTGCTTGCACTCTTGATCTGGGCTTTTTGTTTACTGTATCTTCTGCATAGAGGAAAAAGATTACTCGTCCTCGTTGTCAAAATCGCTAATCTTTAATACTTCCCGTAAAAGTTCCATATCTTCTTTTGAACCTGTGTTTATCCTCTTTACAACCTGATAAGGCGTACCGTACTTGTGTCCGTCTGTGCTTTCCCCAAACATATCCATGCTGTATAAATCATCATAACGGGCTAATACTTTCTGAAATTTCAAATGCTGGATAAATTCCTTGATTGGGTAAAGGTCGGACGCTTGTATGTCCGTTCCGTTGATATAGTCTGTGATATATTTCCGCAACTGTTCCAACTCATATTCCAGCCACTGCGTATATTGCAGAGGTGAAAAGGTCTTTGGGATTAACAATGTATGATGCTCCTAATGCGGTAGAGGAATTAAAACATCCGAGGAAGCGTCCACCGAAAGAGAAGGTAGAAGCTATAACGGATGCACTTAAATATTTTGAGGTGATTTAATGGATGAAAGAATATTTCAAATTGCAGAGCAGATAGCTGAAATACATCAAAATGCTTATGAGGCTTATTTGCCACTGGTTGAAGATGTGTGTAGCAGAACCGCGTCAGAGGCTGAATTATCGCATTTGCTTGATTATCTACTGGATTTTGCATGTGATGAAAAAATATTGGGGTTGTATAAAAAGGTGTGTAGAAGATATTTATATGTATATCCGAGGTGCATTAAATTTTATATTGAAGCGTATCGGGAAATGTGGGAAGATGAAAACAAATGACTATTCGGCGGAATATATCTAAAAGAAGTAACAGTTACAATGCTTGGGAAAATTTGTGATATTATTACAGGAGGAGCAATGGGAAAAATAATTAAGGATACAATTCATGCAAATGGGATAGATATTGGTATTTATACACAGGACTTTGAAAATGAATTTATTTCATTGACAGATATAGCTCGATATAAAAGTGATGACCCAACAGCGGTTATTCAAAACTGGATGAGAAACAGGGATGTGATAGAATTTCTGGGATTATGGGAAAGACTTCATAATCCAGATTTTAAACCCCTCGAATTCGAGGGGTTTAAAAAACAGGCAGGAGCAAACGCATTTACAATGTCACCAAAGAAGTGGATAGAAGCTACAAATGCCATTAGCATTGTTTCAAAAGCGGGACGTTATGGCGGAACATATGCTCATAGTGATATTGCTATGTCTTTTGCAACTTGGATTTCGCCTGAGTTCCAGTTATATATTATGAAGGATTACAGGAGATTAAAGACAGATGAGAATAGTCGACTATCTTTGAATTGGAATTTGAACAGAGAGATTTCTAAGTTGAATTATAGGATACATACAGATGCGATTAAAGAAAATTTGATTCCGCCAGAATTAACGCCTGCACAGGTAGCCTACACATATGCTAATGAAGCCGATATGCTCAATGTGGTTTTGTTTGGAAAGACAGCGAAGCAATGGAAAGACGAAAATCCAGCAGTTAAAGGAAATATGCGGGATGTAGCAACTCTAAATCAATTACTTATACTTGCAAATTTAGAAAGTTATAATGCTGTTTTAATTAATCAGGGGAAACGTCAAAAAGAACGTATGGAATTGTTGCGACAGTTGGCGGTACAACAATTACAAACATTGGAAACAGTAAGTTTAAATAATCTGCGGAAATTATGAGTAAATACATAGAAATAAATAATGTTAGAAAAATTTTAGATTATAAAAGCGAAGCTATGATAATGATAGAAAATTAGGATATAGTTAGCTTTGGTTCATAGTGCAGTTTTTTATGAAGCAAAGGGTATAATAAATATGTTTGTTTAAATAAAGATGATACAAGGGGGAATGTTTATGGACACAGTTGGAATTATGAATATAGAATTAAGGGCAGTTGTGTTAGGTGCTACAGATGCATTGTTAAATTTGGAAATGCCGTATGGTTATGTACTTAAGCATTTAAAACTCAAGGATACCCCTTTATATAATGAAGTGGTAAATACAAGGGGGAACTTGGATATTAAGTATATAGCAAGTAATCTTGCTGATGAGGGAACCCCGGAATTTATTTTTTTATATAAAAGTGAAAATAATTCGATGCCATTAGAATACTTTTCAATTGGGGAAATGCTAGGCGGGTATGAGAAGGATGGGGAGTATTTTGATACAATTACCAATAAATGGAATAAAGAGATTTTTTACATATTGTCTATGTTAAGATTAACCCAAGAAGGGAATATAGAAGTTGCTGATAAGATTTATAAAATGGAAGCAAATTATAAGTGTAACAATATTAGCAGAAGGGGAGTATCTTCTCAAGATAGCCCTATCAGTGTATATGATGACTTGTATGAATGGAACAACGATAATATGATTTGTTTCGAGAATATGGTTGGGCTGCCAGAAGTGTTAAAAGACGAATTGGAAGATGTTATGGAGCGATTTGGAAGAGGATATAGCTCATATAGATACGACGATGCATATAAGAATCTTGTAACTTTAGCTGAAATTATCCTGATAGGTTACAATTCAAATGATAAAAGAGGTGGAAAAAAAGAAAAGTTTGCAAATCGATTAGCAGCGGCAATTGCACAAGATGCAAATGTAGAGTCTGTGCATGACAATGCACTGAAAATGTATAAAGAACGTTCAAATGAAACTCATGAAGGAAATAATCAAAATATTACAATGGAAGCGTTGAAAGAACTGTGTTGTGTAGTAAGGGAACTGATACAGAACTTTATAAGCTTTGCCAAAAACCAGTATGGAAGCATTGCGGATAAAACATTTAATGGCATAAAGAGAGAATATATAATGGGCTTATTGGAACGGATTAATACATTGCGAACAAATGGCTTGTTATAATTGTGTTGAGATGGGGTTTCTGTAGATTAAATTTTTGTGGGAATCTGTTAATACCGTTGAAACCATTGTACTTTTATCCCGCAAATCACCAGCGATAACGGACGCACTTAAACATTTTGAGGTAATTTAATGAATGAAAGGGTTTATCAAATTGCAGAGCAGATAGTTGAAATACATTAAAAAGCCTATGCGGTTTATTTGCCGCTGGTTGAAGATGCGTGTAGCAGAACTGAGTCAGAGGTTGAATTATCACATTTGCTTGATTCTATACTGGACTTTGCATGTGATGAGAAACCATTGAGATTATACAAGAAAGTGCGCAGATGATATTTATATGTATATCAGAGGTGTATCAAATTTTATATTGAAGCGTATCGGAAGATGTGGGAAGATAAAAACAAATGACTATTCGGCAGAATAAATTTAAGAGAAGTATTCAATATAAAAGTGATGACCCAACAGCGGTTATACAAAATTGGATGAGAAATCCAGACGTGATAGATTTTTTGGGATTATGGGAAAGGCTTCACAATTCAAATTTTAACCCCCTCGAATTCGAGAGGTTTAGAAAGCAGGCAGGAGCCAATGCTTTTATAATGTCACCTAAGAAGTGGAGCAGAGTACATTGATTTGCTCAGTGCAGAGGATAAGAAAGCGTCAGATAAGTTTTGGGAACTTGAAAAACGGGTAAAGAATGACCGGCGCCATCCGGGAGTGATAATCGAAATGAGAAAATCCAATGCGATATATGATATGGTAAGTTTGGTCAGGTCAGGTGTAATCACATGTGATATTAAAAATTATATCTTATTTTTTGTCAGTGAGATGATGGCAACGGCTTTATTCTTTTCTCTCTTTGCCCTGAGGGAATGTTTACTTTTTGGAATCAGGGACGATATGGTTTTATATTTATTGGATTATGAGTTTAAAATTGCAAGTGTGATCATGTTTATCATTACAGTTCTGATCATGTTTTTTTCTATGAAATATTATATGAAATCTAGAATCAAAGACTATAGTATGTTTATTATTCTTGGGATGCGAAGGAGGCTCCTATATCTTCTGGTACTGGCAGAGTATACGATCGGGTGGATTTGTTCGGTATGCTTAGGCCTGCTTTTGGGGAGGGTTGTTGTTATTGGGTGTCAGAGGATTCTTAAAAAGGTAGATACTGCTTATGTGATTTCTTATTCTGTACATACAAAAATATATGGCTTTACATTGGCGGTCAGCCTGGCTGTAATGGCAGGGGCACTTTTTATATTGATGGTTAACCTGGGTCAGCGGGATTTATCTCAGCTGTTGAATGAAGAGGAAAGAAAAGAAATCCGGCCGGTCAGCAAAAAGTGGTATATTATGGTTTTGATAGGTATCGGCTTGTATTTGTATGCATTTCATCAATATTATACAACAGATGCGGGGATGATGTATGCTATTATACAGTGGACGGCATCTGGATTTTTATTATTAAGTTTTGGCGGCAGTTTTGTGCTGGAGGCGATGAAAAAAAGGAAGAACTTTTACTACAAGAGAGTATTGCAGATCAATCAGTTTTATCATTGCTATAATAGCAATATCATTTTTGCCGCCGTAGTATTTACGATACATTTTCTGATTATTGGCTACATGACTTGTTCCATTATTGAAAATCTGCCATTAGAGAAGGATCGGAGTTCATATCCTTATGATTATGTGTGGATCGGGCAGGAGAAGGATGAAGGATTTGCAGAAAACTTCATAGAGAAATCAGCAGGAGAGTGTTCTGTCTATCCGGTGATACGGCTTGCTGCGTTTGCAGGCAGTGAGCATATCGGGATATCTGCCGGCACGTATGAAGAGATCACCGGGCGTTCTGTCCAACTGAATGATGATGAGATGTATCTAATTATTGAACAGACAGCGTAGGAAGGTAGAGAGGTTATAGACAGAGACGATTATGAACTGATTTTTCAGGGAGTGCACACAGGCAAATATCGAGATATGCTGTATCATGTTGCGCTGCATTCTGGAGAATTTGAAGAGCAGTACAATCAATATCAGATAAAAAAGATTGAAAGAGGAAATATATGGGGGAGTATTTCCATGGACAATTATCATGAGAATACAGTTGTGTTTTCCGATAACCGATTTAAACAGGAACGGGAAAAAATAATGGATAAGTCAGATGAGCCGACGGGGAATCTTGATTCAAAATCGGGAAAGGCAGTGATTAATGCATTGGACAGGATTAATCAGAAAGATGGGAAAACGATCGTTATGGTGACTCACGATCCTCAGATGGCGAGTCATTGTACAAGAATTATACTTTTAAAGGATGGTACAATACTTGACATATTAAAAAAAGAAGAGGGAACTGAAGAGTTTTATCAGGAAATACTGGCAAGAATGGCGGATTTATAAGAATAATAACAGCCCCAAAAAATTCTCTTGCCAACTTCATATACCTGTGTTAGAATAAATATGGTTTATCGGCAGGAGGTGTAAAAGGTGGAGATTTTAAAGACTATATTAATGATTATATTTGCAATAGATTGTATCGCATTGTCTGCTATCGTATTATTACAGGAAGGAAAGTCCGCCGGACTTGGAACGATCGGCGGTATGGCGGATACTTACTGGGGGCAGAACAAGGGACGTTCCATGGAGGGTGCGCTTGTGAAGTCTACGAAGTTTCTGGCGGTTCTGTTTATTGTACTGGCAGCAGTGTTGAATTTAAAAGTATTTGCGTAAGAAGGCATATTTTAAAAGAACGGTGGGACACTCCTGTAATAGGGGTGTCTTTTTGATTATGCCCTAAGGGCATCCCGCAATACATGCGCCCTGGCGGGGCAGGCGGACTTCGTCCGTCAAGGTGCACCTAAGGGCATATATGCCTTCAGAGAGGATGGAAAGAACGTGGATAAAGCATTTGAAAAAAGAAAGAAAGTTGTCTATGACCTGATCTGCGACAGCTTATATATACCTATGAAATTTAAAGAGCTTGCTATGCTTTTGCAGGTTTCCAGGGAAGAGCGGGATGACCTTCGCCGGATTCTGGAGGAACTTGAGGAAGAGGGAAAGATCTATCTTACGAAGAAGGGGAAATACTGTAAGGGTGAAGCAGAGAGGCTGACGGGAATCTATCGTGCCAATGCCAGGGGATTTGGTTTCGTGGTGACGGAAGGTGAGGACAGCGATGTCTTTATCGGGGAAGAGTACACAGGCGGAGCCTTTGACGGTGATACTGTGGAATATGTAATTACAGGTGCCCCCAAAGAGAGAAGCCGGGAGGGGAAGATCACACGGATCATATCCCGCGCCCTTAGAAAGGTTGTGGGGCTTTATGAGGCAAAGCCGGGAAAGGATTATGGATTTGTCCGCCCGGATAACCAGAAGATCCAGAAGGATATCTTCATTCCGGCAGGGAAGTCAAACGGGGCGGTAAACGGCCACAAGGTGGTGGCAGAGCTTACGTCTTACGGTGATGACAGCCATAAGCCGGAGGGGAAGATCACGGAGATCATCGGGCATATCAATGATCCCGGGACAGATATTATGTCAATTGTAAAGGGCTATGATCTTCCGGTGGAATTCCCGGAGAAGGTGATGAATCAGGCGCAGCGTGCGGCAAAGGCTGTAAGCGGGGCTGATATGGCAGGGCGGAAGGATATCCGCAGCTGGCTGATGGTGACGATCGACGGTGAGGAGGCAAAGGATCTCGACGATGCTGTATCTGTCTTACGTGACGGTGAGAATTATATCCTTGGAGTACACATTGCCGATGTGACCAATTATGTGCAGGAGAACAGCGCCCTTGACCGGGAAGCCCTCGAGAGGGGCACCAGTGTGTATCTGGCAGATCGCGTCATTCCCATGCTTCCCCATGCACTGTCCAACGGAATCTGTTCTCTGAATGCAGGGGAGGACCGGCTGGCGCTGAGCTGTATCATGACGGTGAATCGCAAAGGTTGTGTGATAGACCATGAGATTGCAGAGACCGTGATCCATGTGGATCAAAGGATGAGTTATACCAGCGTAAATAAGATCCTGTCGGACCGTGACGAGGCAGAGATAAAAAAATATAAAGATTTTGTACCGATGTTTGAGCTTATGCTGGAATTATCTGGTATACTGAGGGGGAGAAGGCGGCAGAGGGGCTCCATTGATTTTGATTTTCCCGAGACGAAGCTTGAATTAGATGAGCAGGGAAGGCCTCTTTCCATCAAACCTTATGAGCGGAACGCGGCAACAAAGCTCATTGAAGATTTTATGCTTCTTGCCAATGAGACGGTGGCGGAAGACTATTACTGGCAGGAACTTCCGTTTGTGTACCGCACCCACGAGGCGCCGGATGATGAAAAGATTCGTGCACTTGCCACATTTATCAATAACTTTGGCTATTCCATGCACGTCGGAGCCAATGAGATCCGGCCCAAAGAAGTGCAGAAGCTTCTTGGAAAAGTGGAGGGAACGCCGGAGGAAGCGTTGATTGGCAGGCTGGCGCTGCGGTCTATGAAGCAGGCAAAGTATATGCCGGAAAATATGGGGCATTTCGGGCTTGCGGCCAATTATTATACCCACTTCACATCCCCCATCCGCCGCTATCCGGATCTTCAGATTCACAGAATCATCAAGGACAATCTGAGGGGAAGGATGAATGAGGCAAAGCGGGAGCATTATCATGCAATCCTGCCTGAGGTGACCAAACATGCCAGTGAGATGGAGCGAAGAGCCGATGAGGCAGAGCGGGAGACGGTCAAGCTTAAGAAGGTTGAATATATGCAGGAGCGCCTGGGTGAGACCTTTACAGGTGTAATCTCCAGTATCACAAAGTGGGGGATGTACGTGGAACTTGAAAATACGGTGGAAGGTCTGGTTCATGTGGTGAATATGGCAGATGATCATTATGATTATGTACAAGAGCGCCATGAGATGACGGGGATCCATACCGGGAAGTCCTATAAGCTGGGGCAGAGGGTAATGGTGCGTGTCATCGGTACGGACAGGCTGCTTCGCACTATTGATTTTGAGATTGCAGATGAAGGAGACGAGCGGAATGGCAAAGACAAATGGGAAACTGATTGCCAATAATAAGAAAGCATATCATGATTATTTTATACTGGAGAATTATGAGGCAGGCATTGCGCTCCACGGCACAGAGGTAAAGTCTCTGCGGATGGGGAAATGCAGTATCAAGGAATCCTTTATCCGTGTGGAAAACGGGGAAGTTTATATCTATGGAATGCATATCAGTCCTTATGAGAAGGGGAATATCTTCAACAAGGATCCACTTCGGGTCCGGAAGCTTCTCCTCCATAAGAGTGAGATCAATAAGCTGCTTGGCAGGACAAAGGAAAAGGGAGCGGCAATCGTGCCGCTGAAGGTATATTTTAAAGGAAGTCTGGTGAAGGTGGAGATCGGTCTCGCAAAAGGTAAGAAGCTGTATGACAAGCGGCAGGATATTGCGAAAAAGGATCAGCAAAGAGAGGCTCAGCGTGATTTTAAAGTGCGCAATTTCGGTTAGGAGGAGAAGATGGTACCGGTAAGAAAAGAGGATTTAAGAAAACTAGTGTCGGAGACGACGGTGGAGATCTATGAGGAACTGACGCCTCACCTTGTCCGGCTGATCAATGAGACGAAGCAGGACGCATCTCTTACAGAGGCTCAGAAGCAGGATGAGATTGCGCTGCATATGATGGGCTATGTAAAATCCTGCACCAATGAAATTATGATCGAAGTGTTGGCGGAGATACTGGGACTTGAGGAGTAGAGACAGGGCCGCAGAGCTGCAATTTGAAGCTTACAAGGAATTGAAATAAGCCAATGATTTAGTGAGTTGTCACGTAATAGCTGAATCATTGGCTTGTTTTTATTAAAAATAATTTGAACATAGTATTGACAACTAAAGTTGTCAAGTGTTATATTAAAAATGACAATAATACTTGTCAAAATGCAAATAATATTTGTCATAGAAAATAAGTATACAATTCACGTGTACATTTCAAACTCGAAAGGAGAGGTGCATATGGGTTTGGAAAACAGGTTGAAGGAGCATCGGGCCAGGCTCGGAGTCAATCAGTCAGAGCTTGGCAGACTTGCCGGTGTGTCCAGGCAGACCATCAGCCTGATCGAACGGGGGGATTATTCCCCGTCAGTGACGTTGGCGCTGAAGCTTGCAAAGATATTTGATGTGGCAGTAGAAGCAATATTTGTCTATAAGGAGGAAGAAGAGCATGAAGAGTACGAGTAAGGCGAAGAAAAAGATGAATTCATATGTTAAGATTTTGTTGTGGATGGCTTTGGGCGGTGTGATCGGTGGAAGTATAAGTGTCGGGATGCTGATGGCAGATGACGGGCTGGATGTCGTTTTAGAAAATATGACAGGCTGGATTCATATGCACACAGTTATACTGCTGGCCGCGGCGGCAGTGATGGCACTTGTCATGTGTGTGGTCTGCTACAAAAAAGGGGAGACTATCAGTAAGCAGTTTCAGAACTGTACAGATGATGAAGGACAGGCACAGCTGGATGGGCATTATAATTTCTGGAGCATGACGGGGACAGTAGCAACCACCATGATTATCTATTTTTCTCTTGGAATTTTGGCGTTCGGCTTCCGTCTGGAGAATGATAGGGATGCAATGCGTCTGCTTGTCTCGTCTGCATTATTGATCGTTATTACAGTGGTCTGTGTCTTTTATCAAATTGCTGTCGTTAAGCAGATCCGGAAAAAAGATCCCATGAAACGCGGGGATGCAGCAGATCTTGCCTTCTGTAAAGAATGGCTGAAAAGCTGTGATGAAGCAGAACGCTATATCATCTATGAAGCCGGGTATAAAACGTATTCAGAGACGAAGATCATCCTGCTTGCTGCGGCAGTCATTGCTATGACAGGAGAGTTGATCCTGGGCGGCGGGCTGGCGGCGGCTGTGCTTCTTCTCCTGTGCAATATGCTGTCGACCGTTTTATATGCCGTTCATTCAGTGAGAATGGAAAAGCAAAGATACTGCCTTTGATTTCACAGAACGGACATATTTGTCTGTTATTATAAAATCAAAGGTTTTTACGTGGAGGGGATATTATGGATAAAGTCAAGATACTGGTGGTGGATGATGAGAGCAGGATGCGCAAACTGGTCAGGGATTTCCTTGAGCGTGCGGGATATAGAGTTATGGAGGCAGAAAATGGTCTGGAGGCAATGGAGATCTATTATGAGAATAAGGATATCGGGCTTCTGATCCTGGATATTATGATGCCGAAGATGGACGGGTGGCAGGTCTGCCGCGAGGTAAGGCAGTCTTCCAAGGTTCCCATTATTATGCTGACGGCGCGCTCGGAGGAGCGGGACGAACTGCAGGGGTTTGAACTGGGGGTGGATGAATATATATCGAAACCCTTCAGCCCGAAGATTCTGGTGGCAAGAGTGGAAGCCATACTCCGAAGAAGCCGTGCCCTTGATGAAAATGAAGCAATAGACGCAGGCGGGATCGTGATCGACAAAGCAGCTCACAGAGTGCAGATTGACGGATCAGATATTGACCTGAGTTATAAAGAGTTTGAGCTTTTATCCTATTTTGTGGAGAATCAGGGGATTGCGCTGTCCAGGGAGAAGATATTGAATAATGTATGGAATTATGATTATTTCGGGGATGCCAGAACGATAGATACCCATGTGAAAAAGTTAAGGAGCAAGCTTGAGAGCAAAGGGCACTATATTAAGACCATCTGGGGCATGGGCTACAAATTCGAGGTGGACGGGCAATGAAGCATTCAATCAAACGTCAAATGATCGTACTGTTTCTGGGAATGATTATATTTGTGTTTCTTGTGCTCTTCATCATTAATGCCAATTATCTGGAGCCATATTATATCAGCAACAAAGAGGCCAGGTTTATTAAGATGTATGAACAGCTGAACACGGCAATATCGGAGGGTACTATTGATGATCCGGAGGTGTCAGGTGCGCTTAGGATCCACGCGGAGAGGAATAATATTCTGTTCCTTGTTATTGACGACGCCAGTGTAGACGGCGTGAGCGGGATTACAAATGTGCATGATACCGGACTCTTAAGGAATCAATTGATCGGCTATCTTCTGGACCAGGCGCAGAAGGACAGCAAGATCCTGGAAAGTACAGGGAATTATCAGATCAGCCAGTCCAGGGATCCGTGGACACAGGCGGATTATATTGAGATGTGGGGAACCCTTGACAACGGCAGCTATTTTCTGATCCGGAGCCCTCTTGAGAGCATACAGGAGAGTGTGCTTTTGTCCAATCGTTTTTTGCTCTATATCGGGTGTGCGGCAATTGTGATCTGTATCCTTCTTGTGTGGTATTTTTCCAAAAGACTGGCAGATCCCATCCGCGAACTGGCAGTCTTGTCGGATCGGATGGCGGATCTGGATTTTGATGCGCGCTATACCAGCGGGGGAACCAATGAGATCGGTGAACTGGGAGCGAACTTTAACCGGATGTCGGAAAAGCTTGAGCATACGATATCCGAGCTTAAGGGCGCCAACAACAATTTGCAGAAGGACATTGAACGCAAAGAAAGATCGGAGCGTATGCGCAGTGAGTTCCTTGGGAACGTATCCCATGAGCTGAAAACGCCGATCGCACTGATCCAGGGGTATGCAGAAGGTCTGAAGGAGGGAGTGGCTGCAGATCCGGAGAGTATGGAGTTTTACTGTGACGTGATCGCGGATGAGGCAGATAAAATGAACCGGATGGTGAAAAACCTTCTGACCTTGAACCAGCTGGAATTCGGAGATGAGGATATTGTATTTGAGCGTTTTGACCTCGCCGCTGTGATCCGGGAGGTGCTTAAGAGCATGGAGATCCTGGCGAAGCAGAGCGGGGCACAGGTTATTTTCCGTCAGGAGGGACCGGTGTATGTGTGGGCGGACGAATATAAGGCGGAACAGGTGATACGAAATTATGTGAGCAACGCTTTCCATCATCTGGACGGAAAACGAGTGGTGGAAGTGAAGATACAGGTAGAGAAGGACAGGGCAAAAACAACGGTATTTAATACCGGGGTGCCGATTCCCAAGGAGGATGTTCCCCGTATCTGGGACAAATTCTATAAAGTAGATAAAGCGCATACCAGAGAATACGGCGGAAACGGAATCGGCCTTTCTATCGTAAAAGCAATTCTGGAATCTCTTCATCAGGAATACGGGGTAAATAATTATGACAATGGTGTTGAATTCTGGTTTACACTTGATGTAAAATAGTTTCTATATGGCAGACGGAAGGGATGGTTCAGATAAATGGTAGCTATTATTGATTATGATGCCGGAAATATAAAGAGTGTGGAGAAAGCAATGGTGCTTCTTGGTCAGGAGGTGAAAGTTACCAGAGACCCGGAGGCCATACGGAATGCGGACAAGGTAATCCTTCCGGGGGTGGGGTCTTTTGGGGACGCTATGTGGAAACTCCGTCAGTATGGACTTTGCGAGGTGATCCGTCAGGTTGTGGAGGACGGAACTCCGTTTCTTGGCATCTGCCTGGGACTGCAGCTGCTGTTTGAGAGAAGTGATGAGGCGCCGGGGGTAGCAGGTCTGGGAATCCTGAAGGGAGAGATCCTGCGTATACCGGATGCCCCCGGGCTTAAGATCCCGCATATGGGATGGAATTCGCTGGAATTCCCCAATAAGGGAAGGTTATTTCGAGGACTTGGTCAGGAGCCTTATGTCTATTTTGTACATTCCTATTATCTGAAGGCGGAGGATGAGAGGATCGTGACTGCAGCTTCCGAGTATGGTACGCGGATCCATGCATCCGTAGAGAAAGGTCAGGTGTTTGCCTGCCAGTTCCATCCGGAGAAAAGCGGAGATACAGGCATTCAGATCCTGAAAAATTTTGTGGAGCTTTAGACGGAGGAGGGCATATGCATACAAAGAGGATTATTCCTTGTCTGGACGTTCATAACGGGCGTGTGGTAAAGGGCGTGAATTTTGTGAATCTAAAAGATGCCGGTGACCCGGTGGAGATTGGGAAGGCTTATGATAAAGCAGGTGCAGATGAGCTTGTTTTTTTGGATATTACTGCGTCCTCCGATGCCAGACAGACCGTTGTGGATATGGTGCGGAAGGTGGCAGAGAATGTATTTATTCCATTTACGGTAGGCGGAGGGATCCGGACGGTCGAGGACTTTAAGGCTCTTCTGAGGGAAGGTGCGGACAAAATTTCCATCAATTCATCCGCTGTTAATAACCCGCAGTTGATCTCGGAAGCGGCGGACAAATTCGGCAGTCAGTGCGTGGTTGTAGCCATTGATGCAAAAAAACGTCCGGACGGAAGTGGATGGAACATATATAAAAACGGCGGGCGCATGGATGTGGGGATTGATGCGGTTCAGTGGGCCGCAAGAGTGGAAAAGCTCGGCGCAGGAGAGATCCTTCTGACCAGCATGGACGGAGACGGAACAAAAGCAGGGTATGATTTGGAGCTTACAAGAGCCATCGCAGAGACTGTGTCCATACCGGTGATCGCCTCGGGCGGAGCCGGGACGCTGGAGCATTTTTATGAAGCTTTGACGGCGGGAAAAGCGGATGCCGCCCTTGCAGCATCTTTGTTCCATTACAAAGAACTGGAGATCAGAGAGGTGAAAGAGTACCTCAGGGAAAGAGGCGTGTCTGTAAGACTGTGACCGGAAGATACAGATCAGAACAGGAGGATACTGGTCAATACAAATCAGATAAATGTGCAGTAATGCTGCAGGGATAAATGAGATACAGGAAGAGAAAGGATGGGAGTGCTATGGCTGCGATACAAAATGACTGGCTGGATGCCCTGAAGGACGAATTTCGGAAACCATACTATAAGAAGCTGTTTGAGACCGTGAACCAGGAGTATAAGACAAGGCTGATCTTTCCGCCTGCAGATGATATATTCAATGCATTTCATCTGACACCATTAAGTAAGGTAAAGGTGGTGATCCTGGGGCAGGATCCGTACCACAACAATGGGCAGGCTCACGGGCTGTGCTTCTCGGTAAAAAAAGGGGTGGACGTTCCACCGTCGCTGGTGAATATCTATCAGGAACTCCATGACGACCTGGGCTGTACGATTCCAGATCACGGGTATCTCACCAAGTGGGCAGAGCAGGGCGTGCTGATGTTGAATACCGTGCTGACGGTGCGGGCGCATCAGGCCAATTCTCACAGGGGAATCGGATGGGAAGAGTTTACCGATGCTGCCATTCTGGCGCTTAACAGCCAGGATCGGCCGATTGTATTTATCCTGTGGGGCGCTCCGGCGCAGCGTAAGGAGAAGATGCTGACCAATCCCAATCATTTGATCCTGAAGGCTCCGCATCCAAGTCCGCTTTCGGCGTACCGGGGATTTTTCGGGAGTAAGCCGTTTAGTAAGACCAATGCATTCCTTGAGGAGCACGGGGTAGAACCTGTAGACTGGCAGATTGAGTAAGAAAATCAATCAAATATCGCAAAAAGATATAAATTGACTTTTTAATCATATTTTGATAGAGTGGAAGAGGTTTTAATAATATAGGTCTGATATACATGTCATGGTAGAGGTGAAAAAGTGAACGATATACAGAAAATAGGTTTTAGTGTGAGAGCGCACAGGTTAGATCGGGGGATGACCTTGCAGCAGCTCTCCGATGCCACAGGGTTATCCATAGGATATCTGAGCAATCTTGAGCACAATACCAACAGTCCTACGCTGGCCAATATTCAGAGGATTTGTGATGCGCTTGATATTTCTTTTTACAGCCTGCTGGAAAGAAATGAGGAGAAGAGTATTATTGTTCGCAGCAATGAACGGGAAAAACTTATCAGTGAAGATAGCAATATGATACTGGAAAATATTGATTTTGGACTGGAGAATGAATCTTTCCTTTATATGACAGTTGAACCGGGAGGGATTGATGAAGGGCTGTGCTGGACCCATGAGTACGATGAGGTGGGAACTGTATTTCAAGGACGTTTGGTGCTGGAGCTTGATAATCAGACCTTCGAACTGGAGGAAGGGGACACGATTATCATCAAGGCGCATACAAGGCACAGCTATTATAATACAGGAGATATAAGCTGCATTTCCTATTGGACAAGATGTAAAAAAACGACAAATGAAGGATAATGACTGGCGCAAAGGCCTGCCTGCCGCGGGCATTGAGGCTTTTGCGCCAGTCTTGTATTTTTTTATTTTACGATTGCACCTGACTTGATTACTTTGTCAATCTTATTTTTCAGAACAGAGATATCTTTTAACGGATCTCCGTCGACAATAACAAGGTCGGCATATTTCCCGGTCTTTATAGTGCCATAGTCGTCAGCTTTTCCTATGATGACAGCACTGTTAATGGTTGCTTGGCGGATAATGTCGATTTCGTCCATATTCCAGAATTTCTTGCGGAGCATAAATTCATCGCTTCCGGTAACGGTAGAAGAGATAAAGATATTGAAGAGTACAAATTTTTTCACGATTTAGCGCAGCTGCTGAAAAAAAGAAGGTGCCAAAAAGTCGTTTCATGACTTTTGGGCACCTTCACTTTTATGAGAATCAGTTCTTTACTGTCTGTCCGCCCTTTAAGACTAAGGAAATATCCTCCAGTGCATTGATGTCCTTGTCGGGTTCGCCCCGTACAGCTAAAATATTAGCCTTTTTGCCGACTGCCAGTGTACCTACAGTGTCGTCGATCTGAAGAATCTCGGCATTGTTCTTTGTAGCCTGGATCAGGCACTCCAATGGGGTGAATTCCAGATCATTTACACGTGCGCGGAATTCGTAGATGCCATTGCCGTGACTTCCCACATAAACGCCTGCGTCAGTACCCCACCCGAGTTTTACTCCGGCTTTGTTGGCAGCACGCATGGACTCCAGCAGGCTGCTGAAAAGCCTTTTTGCTTTTTCAACATAATGAGCCGGCTTATCCTCGGAGAACTCTAAAAAGTTCTTCATCGGTGAAATGGTCGGGATCGGGAAGGATTTGTCTGTGGCAAGGTACATGCGGATGCATTCATCGTCCATGATGGAAGAATGTTCGATTGTTCTTACACCGGCGCGGATTGCTATTTTGACGCCCTTTGCCCCATGGCAATGCACAGCTACCGGGCGGTTGACATAATCAGCAGCCTCACATACAGCCCTCATTTCATCCTCCATAATGATCGGCGCTCCCGGATCTCCTCCCGGATTCATGACAGCGCCTGTGGCCATGACCTTGATCCAGTCGGCGCCGGCCTGGTACTGTGTGCGGACTGCCTTGCGAAATTCCATAGGAGAATCTGCTTCGAGATACATAGTGCCGAAGAAGTCATTCCCGCTCTCCGTAGGGGAGATGATCTTTCCGCTTGCCAGAATATCCGGAGCCATCACCAGACCCTGGGATACGGCGCTTGCCAGGGAGATTACAATGTCATTTCTGTCCCCAAGGTCTCTCACCGTTGTATAACCTTTGTGAAGATTATCCATTGCAAGCCTTAATGCGCGTACTACACGGAAGGAATCCGGCTGTACATTTTCTTCAAAGGTATCCATTCCACACAGATCCAGATGCACATGTGCATCAATCAGACCGGGCATAACCGTACTGTCAGTCATGTCAAAGACAGTCTCGCCCTTTGCCGTTTTTGCCGGGACAATCTCTGCGATCTTGTCATTTTCAATAACAAGGTCGGCCCGGCTGCCGTTAAAGTCTGGAGTCAATTCAGGTATTACTCGTGCGTTTCTTAGTACAATCATTTTTAGTCATCCTTTCTTTAATAGTTGAAAAACCAAAACACTTATTATAGTTGTATTATGATTATTTCTTCTTTGAATGTCAATAAGAATGGGGAAAATATACAATATAATTTCATAAGCATAAAAATATATTTACATTTTTCACAATTATGATATAATATTAACGAGATTATGAAACGGGTGGTGATAAAATGAAAAAGTCACAGTTAATTTTTTGTGGAAAGCTGTTTGACGGGATCCATGAAGAATTGATGCCGGATATGGAGATCCTGGTGGAAGGCAGCCAGATTACGGCAGTGGGCAGAAATCTTTCCAGACCGAAGGATGTGGAAATCATCGACTTAAAGCATTTGACGGTGACACCGGGGATGATTGACGCCCATGTCCACGGCAATCTGATGCGCTGGCAGGAGACAGATCAGATCCTGTATCAGTCAGAA
This sequence comes from uncultured Dorea sp., assembly GCA_947645355.1. GTDB lineage: Bacteria > Bacillota > Clostridia > Lachnospirales > Lachnospiraceae > Dorea_D. The sequence continues at coordinate 37,945 of CANSCI010000001.1, forward strand.
GGTTACAGCACGCTTGCATTTCTCCATACGGCAGAGCGTTGTCTGGAAAGGGGGTTTACGACAATCAGGTGCAACGGGATGGGTCCGGCCGGTTACGGAATCGTGGATGCGAAGAATGTAATAGACAGAGGATTATTCCCTGCGGCCAGGATGAATGTCGGCGCTCATATGCTTGGAGGACCGGGGATGCCCGGAGACATGAGCATGTATGCGTGCACAAATGAACCACTTTCAGATCTTGCACAGATAAAAACCATCGGGAGCGGCAGAGATTTTTTCCGGAATCAGGTTCGCAGAGAAGTGAAGTACGGCACGGATTTTATCAAGATTTTCCTGTCAGGCAGCTTCTTAAGTCCGGATGGAGGACCGGAGATCAGTTATCTGGATGACGAAGAGCTTCAGATCATCATTCAGACGGCGCATGATCTGGGCAAGCCGGTCACAGCACATGTGTATCCGCCGCGCATGATGAAAAAACTGCTGGAATTTGGAATCGACGGGATGGAACATGGGGCGCTCATGGATGAAGAGACCGCAGCTGTTTTTGAAAAGCAGGATACTTATCTGGTGCCGACATTTTCACCGTTCCAGGACGTAATTGAGGGAAATGACGATCTGGTGGACAAGAATACGGCGGACAGTCAGATGAAGCTGAGAAAATTTGCCCCGCGGCTGAAAGAGAGCCGACAGATTATCTGCGGCAGCAATATCAGGCTGGGATTCGGATCAGATTTCTGTGCGGTTCATCAGGCCTATGAGAGCTGGTATGAATACCGGAGCTGGATCCGTTCAGGCATGGATCCGTTCAGGACGCTGAAGGCCGCTACCAGTGTCAATGCAGGGATCCTGAAGATGGATCATCTGATCGGGACGGTTGAGCCGGGGAAACTGGCGGATCTTGCAGGATGGCACAGAGATCTTTTGAATGACTGTGATGCATTGAGTGAATGTGATTTTGTCATGAAAGACGGGAAGGTGTATACCACAGATCATATTGTGATTGACGGTTACTCCCGGTAATGCAAAGGAGAAAAGAAGATAAAGGATACGAACAGGAGGATGAAAAAATGGATAATGGTGGATACAAAAAGAATAGAGGGCTTATTTTGCTGATAGCCCTGGCAGGTATGTCGGCTTATCTTTTGCCTTATTTCAGAGGGTATTATTACGATGCATATCTGGCATATTTTGGGATTACGGATTTCCAGATGGGTGTGCTGGGAAGCGCCTATGGAGCACTCACACTTGTAGGTTACTGTCTGGGCGGATGGGTAGCTGACCGGGCTCCGCTTAAGATCGTTGTTCCGGGGTCTCTCATCGTTACCGGCGCAGTAGGCCTGATCCTGCTTACAAAGCCGGCGTTTCCGATTCATGTTGCAGTTTACTGTATCTGGGGACTTACAACAATCCTTACCTTCTGGAATCCGCTGATGAAAGTGCTTCGTGCCCTGAACCATGCAGATGAGCAGGCAAGAGGATATGCTTTGTTTGATATGGGGCGCGGTGTTTTGAACTTTGCGTCAGGTATCGCAATTATGGCAGGATTTACAGCTGCATGCAGAGCTGTCGGGGACGCAAACGGTATGTCCGGGCTTATCATTTTCTATTGCCTGGAAGCAATCATTGTAGGTGTGATCTGCTATTTTGCACTGAGAAATAAGCTTCCGGATTTCAAGAAAGAGGCGAAAGAAAAGAACAGCAATTTCGGAAAAGAGGTGCTGCGTGCACTGAAGATGCCTACGACATGGATGCTCGTAATTATTATGTTCACCACTTACGGCGTTATTGTAAGTTACCCTTATGTTGTTCCGTATTGTACGGCTGCATTTGGAATGTCGGCGGCTCTCGCGGGCATTATGGGATATGCAGCGCAGGCTTTCCGTTTTGCAGGATGCTGGATCGGCGGGCAGATTGCAGACCGTAAGGGTCTTTCTGCTATGATGCTTGCAGATATCGCCCTTATGGCAATCGGTGTTCTGGGGCTTCTGGTTACACCGAAGTCTATGGCATTTATGTGGATGCTGGTTGTAAGTATCGGAATTCTCTGTATGTTTATGTATTCTGCACAGGCGCTTCATTATGCGATTATGGAAGAAGGAGAATATCCGTTGGAAGTAATGGGAGCTGCAACGTTTATTATCACTCCACTCGGCTACGGTGCAGAAAGTATTATGCCGATGTTCAATGGATGGTGTCTGTCTCATTTTGAGGGCATTTCAGGCTACCGCTATATGTTTGTAGGATATATTATCCTTCTCGCAATCGGCGCAGCGGCTTGTCTGATATTCAGAAGTCTTACAAAGGAACGCCGCCAGAAACTGGCAGAGATGCGCAAAGCAGAGGCGAAGTAAGCTGGCCTAATATTATACTGCGGCACACGATGATTTGTCGAATCTGGTGCTGGGAATTATAGGATATATGTATTATAATATATGGAAGAAATTATTTTTGAGTGAAAGGAAACAGAAGCTATGATGAACAAACAAAGATTTGAACGGGTTGTGGAGAATATGAAAAAGGTAGGTCTCAGCCAGATCCTCGTGACAGACGACCCGTCTATATTCTATCTTACAGGCAGGATCGTAAATCCGATGGAGCGCTGCGGTGCTATCCTGATCAAGGATAACGGAGATGTACATGCATTTATGAACAACCTTTTCTGTTTTGAAGAGATCGAGGGTATGACTATGCACTATTATGCGGACGGCGAGAATCCGTATGCACTGATAGCAGCAGAGCTTAAGCCCGGTAAGGTGGGCTTTGATAAAAACTGGACGGCGAAGCATACGATTTCCGTTCTTCAGGAGAGAGACGATCTGATTCCGGTGATTGGTTCTGACTGCGTAGACTGGTGCAAGAGCCAGAAGGACGAGGAAGAGAAAGAACTTCTCCGTCAGGCTTCCAGAATCAATGATATGGCAGTGGAGTTCGGAATTAAGCATATTGATCCGAGCCTGGATGAAAAACAGCTTTCCGATATGATTGAAGAATTTTTTGAGGAGCACGGTGCCGCAAGAGATATTCAGCTGCAATATGTATGCTACGGAAAGAATGCGGCGGAGCCTCATCACGGTGCAGTGGCAGGAGAGAAGTTAAAAGAAGGAGACGCAGTGCTTTTCGACCTCTGGGCGCCTATCAATAATTACTGGTGCGATATGACACGTACTGTATTCTATAAGAGTGTCAGTGACGAGCACAGAAAGGTATATGAGATCGTAAAAGAGGCACAGCAGGCAGCCATTGATTTTGTAAAACCGGGTGTGAAGATGTGTGATATTGATGCTGTCGCACGTAAAGTTATCACGGATGCAGGATACGGCGATAAGTTCCTTACCCGTACCGGTCACGGAGTGGGCATGACTGTCCATGAGCCGCCGGAGGCAAGTGCATCCTGTGATCTGATCGCACAGCCGGGTATGTGCTTCTCTATCGAGCCTGGTATTTACCTGAAGGATGATGTAGGTGTGAGGATTGAAGATCTTGTGATCGTGACAGAAGACGGGTGTGAAGTGTTGACAAAATACCCGAAGGATCTGCAGATTGTTGGAAATGACTAATTTAGAGGAGGGAGTGCCGTAGTTGTTTGCGGCACTCCCGTTTTGTATGGAGAAGGTTCTGAAAGTTATAGTGCCATTTTATAGATCTGATACATATCTTCTTCATATAAAACTTTTGCACTTCCTTTAGAACCGCCGACAGCCAGGGTGCAGCTCTTTGCCGTTTTGCGCAGCTGCTTATCCGTAGGGGTGATGCCCAGTTCTTTCATATTTATGGGCATACCGATAGAGTGATAAAAATTTTCTGTGGCTTCAATACCTCTGAGTGCGATTTATTCATCAGTTCCTTCTGATTTTACCTGCATAACATTTCTTGCGTAGCGTACAAATCTCGGCAGGGCGTTTTTATACACATATCTTGCCCAGCTGGGCCATATTGCTGCCAGACCTGCACCATGAGTTACATCGAACATTCCGCCCAGTTCATGCTCCAGCATATGAGTAGCAAAATCTCCGCCGGCATTTCCGCAGCCTGTCAGGTCATTGTGGGCCAGAGAGCCGGCCCACATGATTTCTGCCCGGGCATTATAATCCAGGGGGCTGGTGTGAAGAAGTCTGGCATTTGAGATGACCGTGCGCAGAAGTCCCTCGGCAATCTCGTCTGTGATTTCCATATTTCCGCCGTTTGTAAAATAACGTTCCATCGTATGCATCATAATATCCGTGCATCCGCTTTCTGTCTGATAATCGGGCAGGGACACTGTCAATGAAGGATTCATAATTGCAAATTTAGGCCGGGACAGGTTATCATCATAAGCACGTTTTTCTTTCGTTTTATCATTTGTAATGACTGCGCCCATGCTGGTTTCGCTTCCTGCCGCGGCTATTGTCAGTACGGATGCTAAGGGGAGGCACTTTTGGGCGGTGCGGGTATGTTCAAAGAGCGTCCATACATCTTCTTCGGGTTCTGCAAGGCCATAGGCGATTGCCTTTGCTGTGTCGATAACGGAGCCGCCTCCGACCGCTAATATAAAATCTGCCTGTACTCTTTTTCCTAATTCAATTCCTTCATATACTTTAGAAAGAAGCGGGTTTGGAACGACTCCTCCTAACAATTCATAGGACAGGTCTGCTTCTATCACAGAGGACAGAATCTCATTCATCAGTCCATTTCCTATGACGCGTTCGCTGCCGTACACAATCACTATTTTTGAACCTCCGTACTTTTTAATGTATTTTCCGGTTGTCCTGTGGGTATCCATTCCAAAAACGACTTCTGTCGGTGAATAAAAATTAAAATTATTTGCCATAGTCTTTGCATCCTTTCTTGTGTTTGTGATTGTATCATATCAGAAGATCGGAATTGAAAATATAATTTTAGTGATATATATTATAATAATAGAGACAAGAATTGAAATTATTTATGGTAATTGCATCAGGAGGTGTTTTATAGTGGAGCTTTCTTTCATACAGGATGAAAATGCAGTAGAGATGATCGACGGAATGACTTATGAATTTCCCTACACTATGCATGAGAGGGATTTAAGTAATTACATTGTTCCCTGGCACTGGCATGAGGAATTAGAGTTTGATTATGCGTATAAAGGTTCGATTATTATTGAAACGATTCATAAAGCATATACGATACACCAGGGTGAGGCATATTTTATAAACACGAATGTTATGAATACAAAGAGAAAAGCAAAGGAGACATCTGTGGCTGTGGAACATGCCCATCTGTTCCACCCGATTTTATTATCCGGTCATTATCGGAGTATTTTCGAGACAAAATATTTGAATCCCATTTTAAAAAATCAATCCATTGAGGTTATTATAATTAGAGAGAATACAAAGAGCGGCAAAGAATTTCTGGAGATTCTGCATTCCCTGACCCGGCTTGGTCAGGCGGAAGATTCAGAGTTTGAAATACGGAGCCTTTTATCCCGGGCGTGGATGGTTCTTGTACAAGAAATAGAAGGCCAGAGGCAAAGAGGATTATTTCAGGCGTTGTACCTGCATGAACGGACAAAAAGTATTTTAAGTTATATCCACAGACATTATTCTGAGAAGATAACGATCAGTGATATGGCGGCACATGTTGGAGTGAGCACAAAAGAGTGTATCCGGTCGTTTAAAAATGCATTTCATCAGACTCCTATGGATTATCTGATCAGCTATCGTATGGAACAGGCAAAACGGTTTCTGAAGGAGACAGATGAGACGATTACAGATATTGCATTCCTGACAGGGTTTCATGACAGCGCTTATTTTAGCAAGACATTTAAAAAATATCTGGGGATGACACCAAAAGAATTTCGGAAAATCCATAAAAAGTATTGACAAATTTGCAATCCCTGATATCATAAAATATGAACATATGATTATATATTCATATGATAAAAATTTTGGAGGGTCTGCTATGGGAGAAATACTGAAGAAACATACCGATACATGCAGCTGTGGATGCAATCACGAACATAATCACGAACACAGTCACGCGCATGAGGAGGATTGCAGTCACGGTCACACGCATGGTGATGATTGCGTTCATGGTCACGCGCATAAGGATAATTGCAGTCACGATCACGGACATTGTCAGGAGGAGCGCGCATTGGCAGAGTTTCCGGAGAATGTGAAGAAGAGAGTTTATATACTTGAGAATCTGGGGTGTGCCAATTGTGCTGCCAAGATGGAACTTAAAATCAATGAATTGCCGGAGGTAGAGCGGGCATTGATTACTTATGCAACAAAGCAGCTGGCCGTTGCATCGGACAGCCGGGAGGATCTGCTTCCAAGGCTGCAGCAGATCTGTGCCTCAATCGAAGATGGGGTTGTGGTAGTACCAAGAGAGGAGTCAGAGAAACAAAGCCGGGAAAAAAGAACTGTTTTTGAGGAGAACAAGAAAGATATTCTGACTCTTGGGGCAGGAATCGGACTGTTTGCCGCAGGTCTCATTATTCAGGGATTTTGTGCAGAACCGGGGATATCTGCAGCTGCGTTTTTGGCAGCCTATATTATCATGGGATATGGGATTGTGTGGACGGCAGTAAAGAATCTGGCAAAGGGACATGTATTCGATGAGAATTTTCTGATGAGCATTGCCACGATTGCGGCGTTTGTGATCGGGGATTTTGCCGAAGCGGCAGGAGTCATGCTGTTCTACCGGGTGGGAGAACTTTTTGAGGAGATCGCGGTCAGCCGCAGCCGTTCTCAGATCATGGACGCTGTTGACTTAAGACCCGAGGTGGTGAATCTTGTTCAAGGCAGCGGGGTGAAGGTCGTACCGGCCGGTGAGGCGAAGATCGGTGATGTGATTCTGGTGCGTCCCGGGGATCGTATTCCCCTGGATGGCATTGTTGTTGAAGGAAGAAGTCAGGTTGACACCTCGCCGGTAACAGGAGAGCCCGTTCCAGTCAGAGTGTATCCGGGAGCAGAGATCTATTCCGGCTGTGTCAATGATCAAGGAGTATTAAAGCTTCAGGTTCAGAAGCCGTTAAGTGAATCTATGGTGACCAGGATCCTGGATTCGGTGGAAAATGCCGCCGCCAGCAAGCCGAGGATCGACCGGTTTATTACCAGATTTGCCAGAGTCTATACTCCTGTGGTAGTTCTTCTTGCCGCTGCGACAGCCATCCTCCCCTCGCTGCTGACAGGTGACTGGGAGCACTGGGTCTACACAGCAATCACATTTCTTGTGATCAGCTGCCCCTGCGCCTTGGTGCTGAGTGTGCCGCTTGCCTTTTTCTCCGGTATCGGGGCAGGTTCAAGAAGAGGGATCCTGTTTAAAGGAGGGGTTGCGATCGAGGCACTAAAAGATATCAAGGCTGTTGTTATGGATAAGACAGGAACACTTACAAAAGGGAATTTTGTAGTTCAGAAAGTAGTGACATTTCACAAACTGACTGAAAAGCAGATCCTGACGGCAGCGGCAGATTGTGAGCTTGACTCAACACATCCTATCGGGAGCAGCATTGTGGCCCTGGCAAGGGACAAAGGACTGGAACTTATAAGACCTGAGGAGACAGAAGAGATCCCGGGCAAAGGGATCCGGGCTGTATTTCCAGTGGGGACAGTGCTCTGCGGCAGCCGTACGCTGATGGAGATGTATCATGTAGATATGGGCGGCCATGAGGATGTACAGTATGGTACGGAAGTGCTGATTGCTGTAGACGGCGTACTGGAGGGGCGCCTGATTGTGGCGGATGCTATCAAACCTGAGGCGAAAGCTTCGGTAGAAAAGATGAAGTCTCTGCACCTGGCTGCCGGTATGCTGACAGGGGATGACAGAAACAGCGCTCTGGCAGTAGCCGGAGAGATCGGGATCGACGAAGTCCATGCACAGCTGCTTCCTCAGGACAAACTAAGCCGTCTAAAGGATATTCGCAGCAAATATGGTGCTGTCATGTTTGTGGGGGACGGGATCAATGATGCACCTGTCCTTGCAGGCGCGGATGTGGGTGCGGCCATGGGCAGCGGCGCGGATGCAGCTATTGAGGCTGCCGATGTTGTCTACATGACCTCATCCGTAGAGGCCATACCGGAGTCGATAAGAATCGCAAGGAGCACGGGCCGGATCGCCATGCAGAATGTAGTGTTCGCGCTTTTGATTAAATTCATGGTTATGGTTCTTGGGTTTGCAGGATATGCCAATATGTGGATGGCGGTATTTGCAGATACAGGGGTCGCTATGCTGTGTGTGTTGAATTCTGTCCGGATTTTGAGAAAATAGGACAATATTGCACAGATGAACTGTTACAAAAGTATTAATTTTGGTTGCTTTTTATGCCAAATGGTTGAAATGATTCCGACCATTTGGCATAATTAGTTAATGGGCTGGGATTCAAAGGAATCGAAAGGATGGCGTCTATGAAAAAAACAGAAGTAGAGTGCTGTGAAGTTACCTGTGTGCATGATGATAAGATAAAGGAAGTCTTAAAGGAGATGCCGCCGGAAGAGGTAATTAAGGAACTGGCAGATTTTTATAAGGTCTTTGGAGATGCTACAAGAGTGAAGATCCTGTGTGTACTTTTAAGATCCCAGATGTGCGTATGCGACCTTGCACAGATGCTGGGAATGACACAGTCGGCAATTTCCCATCAGCTCAGGGTCCTGAAGCAGATGAAGCTGGTGCGCAATAAAAGGGACGGAAAGACTGTATATTATTCTCTGGCAGACGGGCACATTCAGAATATTATAAGCCAGGGGATGGAGCATATAATGGAATAGTTCATATATTGGCAAAAGGGAAGAAATATGACAGCACAATTAAAAAAACGAAGTATTATCTATGGGGCCGGAGTATTTGTCTACACGTGCGCAATTGCGACTACTACGTATAATATGATGGGTGACTGGGCTAAGTTTATTTGGTTTTTGCTGGCCTATCTGATTGTAGGCTTTGATGTATTCCGGAGTCTGGCAGAAAAGTTCACAGAGAAAAAATTTTTGACAGAGTATACTTTGATTACGCTGTCTACAGTCGGTGCCTTCGGGATCGGAAGATATATGGAAGGCGTGCTTGTAATGCTTTTATTTGAACTTGGAATTCTTTTTCAGGCTTATTCTACCGACCATGCGAAGCGTTCCATCGAAGAGATGATCGACATCCGTCCGCCGTATGCTACAAGGCGGATGTTCGGTGAGGAACATCAGGTGGATCCTGCAGAGCTTAAGGTCAACCATATTATTATTATCCGTCCGGGCGAGCGTGTTCCGGTAGATGCGGTTGTGCGGGTCGGGTCTTCCATGCTGGATACGAAGGCGGTGACCGGTGAGCCCATACCGAGAAAGGTGACGCCGGGAGACCGGATCTTCAGCGGGTGCATCAATCTGAGCGGTGTCCTTGAGGCTCAGGTGACAAAAGAATATGTAGACTCAACAGTATCAAAGATTATGGAGATGGTAGAGGAGGCGCAGAATAAAAAGGCGGAGAGCGAGACTTTTATCTCCAAATTTTCCAAAATATATACGCCGGTTACATTTTTATTTGCATTTTTGGTTATGATTTATCCTCCGCTTACATTTTCTTATGGGAATTGGGATACATGGATTTACCGCGGGCTGATCTTCCTCATTGCAGCCTGCCCAAGCGGGCTTATTATGTCCATTCCGGTGGCATTTCTCGGCGGACTTGCATCTGCCGCCAGGCAGGGAATTGTGATCAAGGGAGCCAATTATCTGGAGGATCTGTCAAAGGCAGATACTTTTATATTCGATAAGACAGGAACATTGACAGAGGGCGTGTTCAAGGTGCAGGAGGTTAACCCTGTGGGTATGACTAAGGCGGAACTCTTGAGAATTGCCGCTTATGTCGAAAGTTACTCGAACCACCCGATTGCCCAGTCGCTGATGCAGGCTTACGGCAAGGAGATTGACCGGACCAAGGTATATGCAGTGAAGGAGATCCCGGGGTACGGGATTAATGCGACATACGAGGGTGAGAAGGTACATGTAGGGAATTTCCGAATGATGGAAAGATATGGAATCAAGGTAGATGAGATCGACACAGCGGGGACGGTGGTTTATGTATGTAAGGGACAGAGATATGCAGGCTATATCCTTATATCAGACGTGATCCGGGAGCGCGCCAAATGGACGCTCAGATATCTGAAGGACAAATGCCGTGCCGTGCTTGTAATGCTTACCGGAGATACCGAGCGGTCGGGCATGGAGGTCGCCCAGGAGCTGGACATGGATTACGCATATACAGAGCTGATGCCTGCCGATAAGATGGAACAGCTGGAGGATTTTATGGTGATCCAGGACGAGACGGAAAAGGTAGTCTGCGTTGGTGACGGTGTCAATGACGCGCCGGTTCTTGCGCGCGCGGATGTCGGTATTGCCATGGGAGCCCTTGGGTCGGCGGCTGCAATCGAGGCGGCGGATATCGTGCTTATGGAGGATGAACTTTCCAAGATCGCGGATGCGATCCGTATTTCCAAGGAGACCTTGCGGGTGGTCAGTCAGAATATCACATTTGCTATGGCTGTTAAGGTGATGATCCTGGTGCTTGCCGCAATCGGATATTTTGGTATGTGGGAGGCTATTATCGCAGAGGTGGGGGTTGTCTTTGTAGCTGTACTCAATGCGGTAGGAGTTGTAAAATACGTAGCTTAGGAGGCATTATGAAGAGATTTTGTACAGTGCTTGCAGTTGTGCTGGTGTCCCTTCTGCTTGGCGGATGCGGGGCAGACCCTTATGAGGAGGGAATGGAACAGCTGGAAAACGGGCAATATAAAGAAGCAGCCGAAAGCTTTGGACAGGCTGTAGAGAAGGGAAAAAATACAGCGGATTCTTACAGAGGGCTTGGGATCGCGCGTTGGGAGCAGGAAGATTATGAGGGCGCGAAAGAAGCATTTGAACACGCACTGAAAGAGGGCGGCAAGAAGACGGGCACAATCTACAATCTTCTTGGAACCAGTGAGATGAAGCTTGAAAATTATGAAGATGCCTTGAAATATTACGAGGAAGGCCTGAAGGCAGAGGGGAACAGTAAGGAACTGGCCCAGGAGATGGAGTATAACAGCATTGTGGCTTATGAAAAACTGGAAGATTGGGAGAAAGCCAAAGAGAAATTAAATGCGTATGTAGAGAAATATCCGGACGATGCCGAGGCTTCTAAAGAAGCGGAGTTTTTGAATACAAGATAGAGGATGATATATGATAGAATTAAAAAAAGAGCCGGAGCGGGTGCTGCTGGTTGGAGTAAGCCTCCCAGGCCGGAAAGATACGGAGGATTCCCTGGAGGAGCTTGCCAGGCTTGCAGAGACGGCGGGGGCAAAGACAGTAGGCCTGGTGATCCAGAGCCGGGAACAGGTGCATCCCGGGACTTACGTAGGAAAAGGAAAGATAGACGAGATCAAAGACCTGTTGTGGGAGATGGACGCAGCAGGTATTATTTGTGATGACGAACTTTCACCGGTTCAGATGAAGAACCTTCAGGATGAACTGGAGGTGAAAGTGATGGATCGGACGCTTGTGATCCTTGATATTTTTGCGGCTCGGGCGTCCACCAGCGAAGGGAAGATCCAGGTGGAACTGGCTCAGCTTAAATACAGGCAGACAAGGCTTACCGGTTTCGGAACCTCTTTGTCCAGGCTTGGCGGCGGAATCGGTACGCGCGGCCCTGGAGAGAAGAAGCTTGAGATGGACCGCCGGCTGATCAAGAGCCGTATTGCGCAGCTTAACAGGGAACTGAAGGAAGTAAAAAGGCACAGGGAGATCGTTAGAGGGAGAAGAAGCAGGAACCATGTTCCGGTGGCAGCCATTGTAGGATACACCAACGCCGGGAAATCCACACTTTTGAACCGGCTTACCGGCGCGGATATCCTTGCGGAGGACAAGCTGTTTGCGACACTGGACCCGACAACAAGGGGACTTAGGCTTCCCGGAGGACAGGAGATTCTTCTGACGGATACCGTAGGGTTTATTAATAAGCTGCCCCATCACCTGATCGAGGCATTCAAAAGCACACTGGAGGAAGCAAAATATGCAGATCTGATCCTTCATGTGGCAGATGCATCCAGCCCGCAGATGGATATCCAGATGCACACGGTATATGAGACACTTTATCATCTGGGGGTAAAAGATCAGCCGGTTATTACTGTGTTTAACAAACAGGATCAAGTAGAAGGGGATCGGATGATCAGGGATTTTAAGGCAGACAGTACGGTGAGGATCTCAGCGAAGACGGGAGAAGGGCTTGAAGAGCTTGCCGGCCAGATTGAGGCAGTCCTGCGTCAAAAGAATGTTCTGCTGGAAGGTCTGTACCCCTACTGTGAGGCTGACAGGCTGCAGCTCATCCGCAGATACGGGAAACTTGAGGAAGAAGATTACCGGGAGGACGGTGTCTTTGTCAGGGCATATGTTCCGGCAGATCTCTATGACAAAGTTTGTGTATCCCGGCAGGATTCGCCGAACAGCCCCTTGTAAGCCCGTGAAAAGGTAGAGTAATCGTGATATCCGCAGTCAAAACAGGCCTGCGTGCCTGGTACGCCGGAGGTGATGAGTTCTTTTGCGAGAAGAAGCCTTTTCTGCGTGATATAATTTCCGATGGTGTAGCCGGTTTCTTGTTTGAACTGGCGCATCATATGGTATTTACTGATATAGAAATGCCCGGCCAGCGCGTCGATGGACAGATCCCCGTCAAGATGCTCATTGATATATTGGAGGATCTGGACGATTTTGGCATTACAATTGTCCGTATCAATGAATTCCAGCCGGTTTTTTGCTGCACTTCTATTAAGATGGATCATAAACTCTAAAAACAATACCTGGCGGTAAAGCCCGGCAGCATATCCGTCATCCAGAAATGACTGCTCCAGTCTTAAAATAGCCCGGAACAGGGAACTTTTTTCAAGGGAAGGGATGCGCAGAACATTGGAGTGTTCTGCTGCTGCTTTTTGAAAACAGAAGCTTAAGTCGTAGGAATCCGTCTTATAGGCATTCATGAATCCTGGGGAGATGTAAACGATGATCCGCTCATATATCGTAGAGGTATCCACGCTTAGCCGGTGGATGTCGTTGTGTTTTACAAGCACAATATCGTAAGGCTTTAATTCATAAGATTTTCCTTCTACCATATAATTAACGATACCTTTTATGAAGATGGTAATCTTGTCAAAATCGTGGTAGTGGTATTCAATTTCGCGGGTTTCACAGTCTGTCAGGTGGAAAAGCCTGAATTCACTGTTCAGATAACCTTTTTTCTCATATTGCTCCATAAAAACTGCTCCTTTTGGGTATTAATATAATAGTAATCCATAAGAGCACGATTTGCAATATAGATGGCAGGATTTGTGTTGAAATGGGAAATCATGCCTGTTATGATAGTCTTAGGAAATTAAGAATGACCGAATCGGAGGTAGAATATGAAAGTTGTATTGGAACGTTACCATGGGCTTGGCAATGATTATGTAGTGTATGACCCGAATAAAAATGAACTTGGCCTTACACCGGAAAATGTAAAGATCATCTGTGACCGTAATGCAGGGCTTGGTTCTGACGGAGTGCTTGAGGGTCCGATTCAGACAGAGGACGGCATGTTTGTAAAGGTGTGGAACCCGGACGGGAGTGAATCCGAGACCAGCGGGAACGGTGTGCGTATTTTTGCCAAATATCTGAAGGATGCCGGATATATCCAAAAGAAAAATTTTAAGCTTTATACAGGAAACGGCCCGGTAGAGGTTACATTTTTAAATGAGGACGGGAGCAGACTTCGGGTATCCATGGGGAAATTATCTTTCTGGAGTGATGATATTCCAGTCACAGGGGAGCGGCGTGAGGTCATCAATGAGGATATGGTATTCGGAAGGACGTTGTATCCGGTTACCTGTGTCAATATCGGTAATCCGCACTGTGTCATTCCTATGCGGGAGATCTCCAGGCCTCTGGTAACGAAGATCGGTGATTATGCGGAAATTGCAAGGTATTTCCCGAACCGAATCAATACACAGATCATGAAGGTGATGGATAAGGAGAACCTTGCGATTGAGATTTATGAGAGAGGGGCAGGGTATACGCTTGCATCCGGGACCGGCGCCTGCGCGGCCGCAGGTGTTGCATATAAGCTTGGCATGACGAACAATAAAGTAGTCGTCCATATGCCGGGCGGTGAACTCCAGGTCGAGGTAGAGGACGACTGGACGGTGTTTATGACCGGAGATGTCTTCTATGTGGCTAAGTTGACGCTCAGCAATGAATTTGTAGAAAAATTAAGAAGCGTGTAAAATTAAGATATGATATACTAAGGCATAGGAGGAAAACCCTATGCCTTTAAAATTTGTATTTGGACCGTCGGGGTCCGGGAAATCTCATTATTTATATCGTTATGTGATCGATGAATCTGTACGCTGTCCGGAGCGCAGTTATATTGTGCTGGTGCCGGAGCAGTTTACCATGCAGACGCAGAAGGATCTTGTAACGATGCATGAAAGGCGCGGCATTATGAATATTGATGTGCTCAGTTTTGCGCGCCTGGCTTACCGTGTGTTTGAAGAAACGGGAAAAGGTTCCCTTCCGGTATTGGATGATGAGGGGAAGAACCTGGTCCTGAGGAAGATTGCCGGTGATTATGAGGATCAGCTTCGTGTGCTGAGAGGAAATGTTAGAAAGCTGGGTTATATCAGTGAGGTAAAATCTGTCATCTCAGAATTTACCCAGTATGATATCGGAGAGGACGAGATCAGGCGGGTCATGGAGATGACAGGCGAAGAGTCCAGGCTTTATTATAAGCTTGCCGATATTCAGGTATTATACCGGGGATTTACGGAATACCTGCGGGAGAAATATATTACAAAGGAAGAGCTTCTGGATGTTCTGGCACATGCGGTGAGAGAGTCCAGGCTTTTGAAGAACAGTACCGTTGTCCTGGATGGCTTTACTGGCTTTACTCCTGTGCAGGACAGGCTTTTGTCAGAGCTTATGCAGCACTGCAGGGATGTTATGGTCTCTGTCACACTGGATGAGAGAGAGAATCCGTATGTCTATCAGCACCCATATCAGCTTTTTGCACTCAGCAAGCAGATGGTAACTTCTCTTGTCCGGATTGCAGAGAGGGAGAAGGTTATGCTTGCTGATCCTGTAGATCTGCGGGGACATACGCCTTACCGATTTCTCGGGAACGATGCGCTGTCTTTTCTTGAACGTCATCTGTTCCGCTATGGATCTGACCAATATGAGGGTGAGCAGCAGGCAGTTTCTATCCACGCGGCAAGAAATCCTAAGGAAGAGGCATATGCAGCGGCAGGGAGAGTCCGGCAGCTTCTTCGGGCGGACGGATACCGGCTGAGGGACATCGGTGTAATCGCAAGTGATATGGAGGTATATGGGGATTATCTGAAGCAGGCATTCGAGCGGTATGATATCCCTGTATTTATGGATCAGAAAAGGAGTATCCTGCTTAATTCCTTTGTGGAATACTTAAGGAGCCTGCTCCGTATGGTGGAGCAGAATTTCACATATGAGAGCGTATTTCGTTTTCTGCGGACAAACCTTGCAGGCTTTACCTTTGAGGAAACAGATGAACTGGAAAATTATGTGATCGGACTTGGGATCAAGGGGTATAAGCGATGGCAGGAGCGATGGATCCGGCATCTGAGGGGGATGGATACAGAAGAACTGGAGCGGCTGAACCATTACAGGAGGGTATTGGTAGAAAAGGTGGACAGCCTTGTTTTTGTGCTGAAGCAAAGAAGAAAAACAGTGAGGGACATTACTTGTGCAGTATATGAATTTATGGTGCAGGAGGAGCTGCAGGTAAGGATTGCTGAGCAGGAAGAGGCTTTTAAGGCTTCCGGTGCGCTGGCCCTTGCCAGGGAATATGCCCAGATCTACCGGATTATCGTAGAGTTGTTCGATAAGTTCGTTGAGCTTCTGGGGGACGAGCCGGTGAGCCTGGATGAGTACTGCAGGCTGCTGGACGCAGGCCTTGAGGAGGCCAGGGTGGGGGTCATCCCTCCGGGTGTGGATCAGGTCGTAGTGGGTGACATAGAGCGGACCAGATTGAAGGATATTAAAGCGCTGGTGTTTGTGGGTGCCAATGACGTATATCTTCCGGGGAACCTGCTTTGCACCGGGCTGTTGTCGGAGCGGGACCGGGAAAAGTTTGCAAGAGAAAAGCTGGCGTTGTCTCCGGGCGGCAAGGAGAAAGCGTATGTTCAGAAGTTCTACTTGTATCTGAATCTTACAAAGCCGTCTAAGAAGCTTGACATTTTTTACAGTAAGGTGTCACCGGACGGAAAAAGCGTGCGGCCTTCTTACCTCATCCAGGAGATTCGGCGGTTGTTTCCGTCTGTCACTGTACAGGATGAAGAGGAGAGAGGTTTAGGGCAGCAGGAATTGACGGAGAAATTAGGGATAGACTATCTGATTCGGGGCTTTCAGGGAACAGGGGGCACCATGGATGACCTCTGGTGTGAACTGTATACCTGGTATAAGAAGAATCCCTATTGGCAGAAAAAGGTAGAAGGACTCCTGAGGGCAGGTTATTACCGGATGCCTTCAGACGGGCTTACCGAGCAGGCGGCGAGGCGGCTTTACGGGGAAGATTTTGAAGACAGCATCAGCCGGGTGGAGCGCTTCTGTACCTGTGCATTCTCACATTTTCTCACCTACGGGCTGGGCCTGCAGGAACGGCAGGAATATGAATTCCAGGCTGTAGATCTTGGAAATGTATGTCATCGAGCATTGGAGAGGTTCTCGCGTAAAGTAGAGACAGGCGGCGGGAACTGGACGCAGATTGCCGATGATATAAGGAGACAGTATATTGACGAGAGTGTGGAGGAAGCAATTGCAGATTATGGTAATTCTGTACTTTACAGTTCTGCCCGCAATGAATATCTGATCACGCGTATGAAGCAGATGCTGGAGCGTACAGTGTGGGCGTTGACCAGGCAGCTGGCAGCAGGGGATTTCCGTCCGGCATCCTATGAAATGCGGTTCGAAAACGGCAAGATCGACCGTGTCGATACGTGTGTGGACGGAGATCAGGTGTATGTTAAGGTACTGGATTATAAGACTGGGAGCAAGGCTTTTGATGTAGTTTCTCTGTACCACGGACTGCAGCTTCAGCTCATGGTGTATATGGATGCGGCGGTGAAGTCGGAGGAGCGAAAGAATCCGGGGCAGGAAGTGATCCCGGCGGGCATCTTCTATTATCGGATCCAGGATCCGCTGGTAGATAAAGATGATTCTCATGCATTGGAATAAACCTTCCTGAAGTAATTAAAACCGGACGGGCTGATTAACTTAAAGGATGAGGCTCTCCGGCATCTGGATCATCGCACAGAGGGAGAATCCTTGGTTGTTCCGGTGAAATATAATAAAAACGGCAGTCTTTCCAAAGGCTCCAAGGCAGTGCCGCAGGAGGAGTTCGAGATTATGATGCGCCACGCAGTGGGAAAGGTGGCGGAGGTCCACCGGAGGATCTTAAAGGGGGAGACAGGGGCCTCTCCGTACCGGAAGGGACAAGAGACCGGCTGTGATTACTGCGGGTACAGACATGTGTGCGGATTTGACGTGAAGATTCCGGGATATGACTACCGGGAGATCGATAAGATGAGCATGGAGGAGGCAATCCAGGCCATGAGAGCAGCAGAGGAGGAGAACCGGCTATGAATGTTTCATGGACAAAAGAACAGCAGAAGGTGATTGACCTGCGGGGAAGAAATATTCTGGTATCTGCGGCTGCGGGCTCCGGCAAGACGGCGGTGCTGGTAGAACGAATTATTTCTATGCTCACGGCGGAAGATGCCCCTGTGGATGTTGACCGGCTGTTAATCGTGACATTTACGGAAGCAGCTGCGGCAGAGATGAAGGACAGGATCAGAAGCGCCATTGAGAAAAAGCTTCTGCAGCAGCCGGAAGACGAGCATCTGAAGCAGCAGGCTACCCTGATCCATAATGCCAGGATTACAACAATTCACAGTTTCTGCCTGTCGGTGATAAAAGATCATTTTCATGCGATTGATATTGACCCTGGTTTTCGTATCGGTGAAGAAGGGGAACTGAAACTTCTGCGCCATGATGTACTGGGAGAAGTTCTGGAAGAAAACTACGAAGAGGGCAGGCAGAGATTCCTGGATGTGGTGTCTGCCTATGGGACCGGGAGGTCAGATAAGAAAATAGAAGATCTGATCCTTAAGATCTATGAGTATTCCCGGAGCTATCCGGATCCGGGGCGGTGGCTGTCCGCCTGCGCCGATGCCTACAGTGCGGAAACGATAGAGGATCTGGAAACCAGTGAATATATCAGTTGTGCCATGAGGAATGTGAAACAGTATCTTAAGGATGCAGGCAGGCTTCTTGCCCGGGGGATCGACATATGCAGCGAGGCGGACGGCCCTGCCGCTTACGAAGGAGTTCTTAGAGCAGATCTTGAGATGATCGAAGAACTGGGTCGGGAGGAGCGTTTTTCAGGGCTTGCAGAGCGGACAAGAGAAATATCCTGGGGGCGTCTTTCGCCCAACAGGGATAAGACTGTCTCAGAAGAAAAGATCGCACAGGTCAAGACGATCCGGGAGAACGTAAAAGAAATGGTCAAGGATCTGATCCAGCAGTATTTCTATGAGGAACCTGGGGAAATGCTCCTGGCTGTCAGACGATGCAGGCCGATGGTAGAAGAACTTACAGATCTGGTAAGGAAATTTGCCGCACGGTTCGAGGAGAAGAAACGTTCTAAAAATATGATTGATTTTTCGGATATGGAACAATATGCGCTTCAGATCCTGACAGAGAAAGCGGAGGATGGTTTTTTGCCGTCAGTGACAGCAAAAGAGTATCAGGAGCAGTTTCTGGAGATTATGATCGATGAATATCAGGACAGCAACCTGATCCAGGAGACGATCCTGACCAGTATATCCACTATCCGCGAAGGCCGGTACAATGTATTTATGGTAGGAGATGTAAAGCAGAGCATTTATCGCTTCCGCCTGTCAAGGCCGGAACTTTTTATGGAAAAGTTCGACACCTACAGTATGGAAGATTCCAGGACGCAGCGGATTGACCTTCATAAAAATTTCCGGAGCAGGAAAGAAGTGCTTGACAGTGTAAACTATATGTTTCGCCAGGTAATGATTCGGAGTCTGGGCGGCATTGCCTACGATGATAACGCTGCTCTTAATGTGGGGGCGTCCTATGATCCCGGCCCCGATTATAAGACAGAGGTCCTTATCGTCGACGGAGAACTGGAGTGGGAGGCGCGTGCGATTGCGGCCCGGATCCGGGAACTGCTTGAAAGATGCAGGGTGACAGACAAAAAGAGCGGGGACTTACGTCCTGTAAAATATTCGGATATTGTGATCCTTACCAGGAGTGTCAGGGGATTTGCAGACGTATTTTCAGAAGTGTTGAATAGAGAGGGGATCCCTGCGTATGCAGGGACGAGGGAAGGGTATTTCTCCGCCCAGGAGATTGGTGTGCTTCTTGATTATCTGCGCGTACTGGATAATTTCAGACAGGATATTCCGCTTGCAGCAGTATTAAGTTCCTTCATCGGAGGCTTGTCCCAGGAGGAACTTGCCATGATAAAAAGTGAATTTAAGGAACTGCCTTTTTACCAGGCTGCGGCGGCATACAGGACCGGCGGGGAGGAGGAAACTGTCAGAGAGAAGCTTGACCGTTGTCTGGGAATGCTTCATGAGATTCGTGAATGTGTCCCTTACACGCCGATGCATGAGCTGCTGTACCGGATCCTGGAGGAAACCGGGTATGGAGATTATGTATCCGCCATGCCTGCCGGAGTACAGCGGAAGGCGAATGTAGAAATGCTGATAGAAAAGGCGAGGGCTTTCGAGGCAACCAGCTATAAAGGGCTGTTCCATTTTATACGTTATATTGAGCAGCTGCAGAAATATAACGTAGATTACGGTGAGGCGAGTGTGGAGGATGAACAGTCCAATACAGTGCGTATTATGACCATCCATAAAAGTAAAGGTCTGGAATTTCCTATTGTATTTGCAGCGGGAATGGGAAAAAGATTTAATATGCAGGATGTCAGGAGTAATGTGGTACTCCATGCCAGGATGGGACTTGGGATGGACAGCATCGATCTGGAACAAAGGACAAAAAGCCCGACGATCATAAAGAAGGTCATTCAGAGGGAAGAACGGCTGGAGAGCCTTGGGGAGGAACTCAGAGTCTTGTATGTAGCCTGTACCCGCGCAAAAGAGAAACTGATCATTACAGGAGTGTTGACCGACCCGGAAAAAAAGCTTGCCGGTTATGAGGCGGCCGCGCTGCAGGAAGAGGATGAGATTGGCTTCTGGCATCTGAGTAAGGCCGCGGCTTTCTGGGATTTTGTCCTTCCGGCGCTGTTAAGGAAGGACAGGGAGGTCCCTGCTGATGTGAAGATCCTTGCGGCAGAAGATATCGTGCGGCAGCAGGCGGCGGAGGAAGCCGGCGGCCGGATTACAAAAGCAGTTTTGGAGCACTGGGACACGCAGAGGGTATATGAACCGTCGGTAAAAGCGCAGCTAAAGGAGCAGTTTGGTTATCAATATCCCTATGATATCAGTGGAAGAAAGCTGAAATTTACCGTGTCGGAATTAAAGAAACGGATCTATATGCGTGAGGTATCCGGCAGTGAAACCGATCAGGACGGTGAGCTGCTCTATGAGGAGCCAGAAGTGATTCCGTTGATTCCGCGGTTCCTGCAGAAGGAGGAAGAGTTAAGCGGTGCGTCAAGAGGTACAGCTTATCACAGGGTCTTGGAACTTCTGGATTTTACAGGGGATTATAGTCCGGAAAAGCTTGAGAAGTGCATTGAGATGTTCTATTCGGAAGGAAAGATATCTGAAGCTATGAAGGATGCGATTGTTCTGAAAGATATTTTACAGTTTCTTGCGTCTCCGTGTGCAGGCCGGATGAAAAAATGTGCGTGCTCGGGAAAACTGTGGAAGGAGCAGCCCTTTGTGCTGGGAATTGACGCATGCGATATTTATCCGGAGGAGCAGGAAGGGGAACAGGTGCTGGTACAGGGCATTATAGATGTTTTTTTTGAGGAAGAGGACGGGCTGGTGCTTCTGGATTATAAAACAGACCGGGTGCATGCCCCCCGTGCATTGATCGACAAATACCATGGACAGCTTGATTATTATGCAAGGGCGCTGGAGCAGCTGACACAAAAGAAGGTGAAGGAAAAGCTGATCTATTCTTTTGCACTTGAAAGGGAGGTCCGGCTGCCATGAAATATCCTTTTTCATTCCCCTGGTAAACAAACGAATCGTTTTTAAAGATATCTTTTAATCCGAAAGGCTTATGGGATATCTTTTTTTGATTTTTCTATAATATATGTTGACAAAGTATATTATACGGAATATAATATAGAAAACAAAACAATATAAATATTAAAATAATATTGTACTACATAAGCAAAGGGGTGAAGTTATGGTATTTAATACCGGAGCAGCTCTTTTGGATGCGATCGTGTTAGCGGTTGTGTCGAGGGAGAGGGAAGGAACCTATGGGTACAAAATTACCCAGGATGTGAGAAAGGCAATTGAAGTATCAGAATCCACGTTGTATCCGGTCCTGCGAAGATTGCAGAAGGATGAATGCCTTGAGGTTTATGACCAGCAGTTTGACGGAAGGAACAGACGATACTATAAGGTAACAGAAAAAGGAATGGCACAGTTGAATCTGTACCGGGTGGAGTGGAAAAACTATTCGAAGAAGATTAATGAGATGTTTGAGGGAGGTGTGACCATATGAACCGCACAGAGTTTATGACAGAATTGGCCGCATTATTACAGGATATACCGGTAGAAGAGAGAAGAGAGGCAATGCAGTATTACAACGATTATTTTGACGATGCAGGCCCGGAAAATGAACAGCAGGTCATCGATGAGTTGGAGAGTCCGAAGAAGGTGGCGGCCAATATCAAGGCGGATATGAAGGAAAATGCAAAAGAGCGCGGAGAGTTCACGGAAAATGGATACAGTGATCCGCAGTTTGAGCAGAAGGAGATGCCTGCCGGCCAGTATGAGTATCAGAGTAATATGGAGCCCCCAAGAACGAACAATGCATTAAAGATTGTGTTGATTATAGCAATCATTGTTGTCGGTGCACCGATTGTCTTTCCGATCGCAATTGCAGCCGCGGCCACTGTGTTTGCTCTTCTTGCGGCGGCATTTGGAGTGTTTCTGGCACTGGTTGGTGTGGCAATTTCCCTGGTGATTGTGGGAGTCATACTTGTGGTTACCGGGATTACGCTTTTGATCCCTCATCTGGCAGTGGGACTTGGCCTTCTGGGAACGGGTCTGATACTGACGGTGATCGGAGTCATTGGTACTGTGGCCGCTGTGAAGCTTTGTGTTGTTGTATTTCCGGGGATGTGCCGGGGGATTGTATGGCTTTGCAGAAGGCCTTTTGAGAGAAAGGCGGTGGGTTAGTTTATGAAAAGGGGATGGAAGATATTCTGGGCTGTATGTGCGGTGACGGCAGGGATCGGTCTGGTGTGCTGCGCGGCCGCCCTCGCACTTGGAGTGACGGTGGAAGCGATGGCCGAGTATTTCCCTTACGGAATCGGTTTTGTAGAGAGAAGATCGGTGGATGCCTCAGAGTATGTAGCGGAAGATATTGTGGAGAGCTACCAGGAGGTAAATGAGATCGATATGGATATCGCCGCAGGCAGAGTTGAAGTTCTGCCCTGTGACGGCCCTGATGTGAGGATAGAGACTGACGGGATCAGTGAAAAACTGAAGCTCCGTTGTTACATGGACGGCAGAGAGTTGAAACTGGAAACAACAGATCATATCAGGCATCTTGTAAATGTAGGGATCGGCACCATTTATCTATATGTGCCGAGAGAAATGTGGTTTGACGAGGTGTCCATGAAGGTTGGGGTCGGTGAACTTCATGTTCAGTCCATCTATGCACGAAAGTTGTCTGTGGATGTAGGTGCAGGAAGTGCAGCCCTGGATGATTTTAAGGCTGGTGAGGCAAGCTTTGAATGCGGAACCGGTGAGATCGTGGCGGCCGGAGATGTAGAGACCGAACTTGATATAGAAGCAGGAATCGGAAGTATTGAATGTACGATGGCAGGGCAAGAGAGTGATTACAATTATGATATCGGGTGCGATATTGGAAGTGTTTCCTGTGGAAACCGTGAGTATTCCGGTCTTGCAAGGAATACAGAAATAGACAACAATGCCGGAAAAAATATGGATATTGAATGTGGAATCGGGGATGTTACCGTGAATTTCCGGTAGCATGCCGAAAAGACAATGATAATTCAGAGTCAGAGAAGGAGGAAGAAATATGGAACAGAAACGATTATACAGATCTCGTGAGAACCGCATGATCTGCGGTGTATGCGGGGGGATTGCAGAGTATTTTAACGTGGATCCTACACTGATCCGGTTAGGGCTTGTGCTGTTAGCTTGTACCGGTTCCGGAATCCTTGCCTATTTTATAGCGGCAATTATCATTCCGGAGCTGCCAAGAACATAATTAATCTTCGAGAGAGGGAGGATGCCGGGAGGCGTCCTCCTTTTCAAAATGTATATATTTTTTTTCTTTGTCAATACTTATATCAACGTAGAAGTGAAAGGGGTAAGGTAATATGGCAGCGAAAAAAAATAAGCCGATTAAGCTGGATGAACTGACGCAGGAGGAAAAGATGAAATACGAAATTGCGGAGGAACTGGGTCTTTTGGACCGGGTCATGACAGACGGATGGCGTTCTCTTTCCGCCAAGGAAACGGGGCGTGTCGGAGGGATCCTTGCCAGGAAAAAGAAGGAAGCCCTCAAAAAGTAACGAAATTATTACGAATATTAAGAAGTGTGAACAATTCAGGATAAAGGTTGAAGTTACAAAATCCTTTTGCTATAATCAAAAAATTAAAGAAGAATCATAGCAGGTGGAGACATATGGGCGGTAAGATAAATGTTTTGGGAATATATATAGACAATTACACATCCAAAGAAGCAATGAAAGAGTCCGTGAATTATATGGAGTCGGAACTGATGAATATCGTAGATCTGGTAACTGTAGATGCTCTTATGGATATGGATGCTGAATCGGGTCTTAAGGAGGACGTCTGCGGGTTTGACCTGGTGCTTGCCGGGGATAAGATGATTTTGGAGGCTGCGGATGTCACAGAAAAGAGATATCTCCAGGAGACAGAGAACCGCCTTTTTATTAAGATGTTTCTGCGGTTTCTCCATAAGAACCATAAGCGCGTGTATGTCCTGGTGGAGTCAGAAGAGGAAGGAAGTACTTTTTATGACTATCTGGCGCGGTATTACAGCGGCATCCAGGTGGGCGGTATGGCTAAAGTATCCGCGACAAACCGGGCGGACGACATGCTGGTAAATGCAATTAACGGTGCAGAGATCGACTGTATATTGTCGGTGCTGTCATCGCCGCTTCAGGAGGATTTTGCCGTGAGGAACAAAAGTCTTCTGAATGCCCGCATCCTGCTTGGTCTTGGGAAGGAGACGCTTCCTGTCCGCCGGCAGGGGATTGCAGGAGGAAAGGTGACTCAGTTCCTGGTGAAAAGGATATTCAAAAAAGAGATGGAAAAAAGAAAGCGCAGCTGTGCAAAGGACGTTGGCCAGGAAAAATAAGAAATTTATAAGATATACATTTTTGGTTACTATGTACATTGTTTTAAAATTGAATTATATGTAAAAAACTGAGGAAATTAACAAAAAAATGTGATTTCCTCTTTCTTTTTTTGTAAATTTGTATTAGTATAGGTTCTAGAAGTGTGCATTTTTACAGGAAAAGTTTATATTTTGTTGTGAAAAATGCATATTGAAAAGGGTGGAGGAGATGGAATATGATATCTAATCAAATACTTCAAAATACAATTGAAGGATTGAAGGGGATTACAAGAATTGACTTTTGCGTGATGGATACAGATGGAAAGTCTCTTGCAAGTACATTTTCAGAGCAGAAGAACTATGAGGAAGAGATTGTATCCTTTGTGGAATCACCGGCGGACAGTCAGGTTGTACAGGGATATCAGTTCTTTAAGATCTTTGACGAGCATCAGCTGGAGTATATACTCCTGGCAAACGGCGGCGGGGATGATGTGTACATGCTGGGGAAGATTGCGGTCTTCCAGATACAGAATCTTCTGGTTGCCTATAAGGAGCGGTTCGACAAGGATAATTTTATAAAGAATCTTCTGCTTGATAATCTGCTTCTGGTGGACATTTACAACCGCGCCAAAAAATTACATATTGACACTGAGGTCAGACGTGTTATCTTTATTATTGAGACAAAACACGAAAAGGACAGCAGTGCCCTTGATAATGTACGGGCACTTTTGGGTGGAAAGGCCCGGGATTTTGTAACGGCGGTAGACGAAAAGAATATTATAGTTGTAAAAGAACTGGAGGCGAATGACGGACACGCAGAGCTTGAAAGAGTAGCTCAGAATTTTTACGATCTGCTTAAAAACGATGGGGAAGAGGACATCCTGATCGCTTACGGAACTGTCGTAAATGACATTAAAGAAGTGTCGAAGTCATACAAAGAAGCAAAGCTTGCGCTTGATGTGGGTAAGATATTTTTCGGAGAGAAAAGCATTATTGCGTACAGCGCTCTTGGCATTGGGCGTCTGATCTACCAACTTCCGATCCCGCTTTGCAAAATGTTTATCCGTGAGATTTTTGAGGGGAAATCGCCGGATGATTTCGATGAGGAGACGTTGACGACCATCAACAAATTCTTTGAGAATAACCTGAATGTTTCAGAGACCTCCAGACAGCTTTATATCCACCGAAATACGCTGGTTTATCGTCTCGACAAACTTCAGAAGAGTACAGGACTTGATCTTCGGGTGTTCGAAGATGCCATTACTTTTAAGATAGCACTTATGGTTGTGAAGTATATGAAGTACATGGAGTCGCTGGAGTATTAGTAATTAGGAGGAACATATGATTGAATTAAAAGAAGTAACGAAAGAGTACTCAAAAGGGGTTGCCGCCCTGAATGGCATCAATCTTAAGATTGAACAGGGCGAGTTTGTTTTTATCGTAGGAGACAGCGGTTCCGGCAAGTCTACGCTGATCCGTCTTATTATGAAGGAACTGGATCCCACATCCGGGACAATAACGGTTAACGGAACGAACCTGAATCGTATGAGACATAGAAAGATTGCAATGTACAGAAGAAACCTTGGAGTAGTGTTCCAGGATTTCCGTCTGTTGAAGGATCGGAATATCTATGAAAATATTGCATTTGCACAGAGAGTTACAGAAACTCCCGGCAGAGTGATCAAGAAAAAGGTACCCGCAGCTCTGTCGCTGGTAGGGCTGGCACAAAAGTACAAGTCTTTCCCAAAAGAGTTATCCGGCGGAGAGCAGCAGAGAGTTGCGATTGCGAGGGCTATCGTGAATGAGCCGGCGATCCTTCTGGCCGATGAGCCTACCGGCAACCTGGATCCGACCAATTCGTGGGAGATTATGAAGCTTCTGGAGGAAGCGAATGACAGGGGGACGACGGTAGTTGTCGTTACGCATAACCAGGAGATTGTAAACGAGATGAAGAAGCGCGTTGTGACGATGAAGAAGGGTGTTATTGTCAGCGACGAGAAAAAAGGTGGGTATAGTAATGAGGATTAGTACGTTTGGATATTCGATGAAGCAGGGTGTAAAGAACATAGGAAGAAATAAGATGTTTTCCATTGCATCTATTGCGACGATGGCAGCTTGTATTTTCCTGTTCGGTCTTTTTTTCTCCATTGTAATCAATTTTAATTATATTGTGGAGAAAGCAGAGGAAGGCGTAGCAATAACGGTGCTTTTTGACGAAGGGGCAACGGATGTGCAGAAGGATAAGATCGGTAAAGAACTTGAGAATGCCGACGGAGTCCTGGAGGTAAATTACGTCAGTGCCGAAGAGGCATGGGAGTCCTTTCAGGAAAATTACTTTGGGGATTCCAAGGACGCGGCAGAAGGGTTCAAAAATGATAATCCGCTGGCAAATTCCGACAACTATGAAGTGTACATGGCTGATGTGGCAAAGCAGAAGGACGTAGTTGAATTTGCGGAAGGACTTGAAGGCGTGCGGAAAGTCAACAAATCTGATGTGGTTGCCAAGACACTGACGAGTGTGAATAAGCTTGTAGGATACATATCAGTGGCAATTATTGTTATTCTGCTTGCCGTTTCCATCTTTCTGATCAGCAATACAGTTACGATGGGTATCACTGTCAGGCGTGAAGAGATTGCTATTATGAAATACATAGGGGCAAAGGACGGATTTGTCCGGGCTCCGTTCGTATTTGAAGGTCTGCTCATAGGTATCGTGGGGGCGATTATTCCACTTACGATGTTGTATTTTATGTATGACAAGGCGGTGGATTATATTATGGGCAGGTTCAGTCTTCTGAACAACATTATTGATTTCCTGCCGGTTATGCAGGTATACAGGATTCTTCTCCCGGTCGGCATAGCCCTGGGCGTAGGTATCGGTTTTGTGGGGAGTTTCTTTACAATCAGAAAACATTTGAAAGTATAAAGAACAAGAAGTATAAATAACAATGTACAAGGAGTATAATCAGCATTATCAGGGGGTATATTATGATGCGAGGTAAGAAACTAATAAGTATTCTGCTTGTTTTTATGTTGTGTATGGGTATTGCAGTACAGGCAGAGGCTTCTGAGATCAGTGACGTAAAGAAAAAAGGTGAGGAGTTAAAATCCAAAAAGGCAGAGGCGGAAGCTGAGAAGAAATCTCTTTCTGAAGAGTTGGATTCCATTTTGGCAGATATTGAGGAGATGGAAAAAAAGATTGCCGATAAGGAGGAGGAGATTGCTCTTAAGGAAGAGGAATTGATTCAGGCTCAGATTGATGAGAATGATCAGTATGAGGACATGAAGAAGCGGATCAAATATATGTATGAGAACGGCAATACGCAGTTCTTCCAGATCCTGATCGAGTCAAAGTCAATGAGTGATTTCCTGAGTAATGCGGAGTACATCTCATCGATCTCTGAATATGACAGAGATATGCTTGTGCAGTTCCAGGAGATTGTAAAGACGGTGAAGGAACAGGAGGCAGCCCTCCAGGCAGAATATACAGAGATGGAAGGATTACAGGATGAGCTGATTGCAAAGCAGGCGTCCCTGGAGGAGCTGATTGCAAGTAAGAGTTCGGAAATCAGCAGCCTGGATGCAGAGATCGGTGAGAATGCGAAGAAGCTGGCGGCTCTGGAGGCAGCGGCAGAAGCTGCAAGAAAGGCGGCGGAGGAAGCGGCCAGGAAGCAGCAGGAGAGGGCGTCTACCTACTCAAACAGTGCAGGGGCTTCTGTGGTGAGCGGCAACGGAACTTTTACGCATCCGTGTCCGGGTTACAGCCGTATTTCGAGTACATTTGGATGGAGGAAGCAGCCGCTTCCGGGAGCAAGTACGAATCATAAGGGGATAGATTTTGCAGCGCCTACCGGGACACCTGTTTATGCTGCGGCCGGGGGTACAGTCGTCTCTTCGGGATACAGCGGAAAGGCCGGGAACCGTATTGTAATTAATCACGGGAACGGACTTCAGACGATATATATGCACTGCCATAAGCTCTATGTGAAGGCCGGGACATCCGTCAGCAAGGGGCAGAATATAGCGGCAGTAGGAACTACCGGTAATTCCACCGGTCCGCATCTTCATTTTCAGGTGATGTCTGGGGGGACTCCGGTGAATCCGATGAATTATCTCTAAGATAGATAGGGTGGAAGAATTTTGAACAATAAAAAAAGATTTATACAGGGGGCGCTTCTGGGCGCCCTCGTAACTTTGCTGATGACAGGGATCATTTCTTTTTGGTTCGGGCCGAAGGCTGTTTCCCTAAGGACGGCATACAAGCTGTCTCAGCTGAACCGATTGATTCATGAAAATTATCTTGGCGAGGCAGAAGAGGATGCCCTGGGAGAGGGGATCTATAAAGGCTATCTGGAGGCTCTGGATGACCAGTATTCTAAATATTATGATGCAGAAGAGACCAGTCAGCTGAATGAGAACATCAGCGGGCAGTTCAACGGGATCGGCGCATTGTTGAGCCAGGACAAAGATACCGGTGTTATAACCCTGATACGGGTCTATGACGATTCCCCGGCTATGAAGGCGGGGCTTGAGGATGGTGATGTCCTGTATAAGGTGGAAGGCAGTGAGGTAACTGGCAGGGATATCAATAAGGTTGTCGCAGAGCTGAAAGGTGAAAAGGGGACAGAGGTCACTCTTACTGTCATCCGGGGGAATGATAACCGGGAACTTACAGTCACTGCTGTCAGAGATGTGGTAAAGAAGCAGACGGTTGATTACCGGATGCTGGAAGATGATATCGCGTATGTTGCCGTATCGGAGTTTGATTCTGTCACTTATGACCAATATAAGGAAGCCCTGGATGATCTGGAGAATCAGGGGGCCAGGGGATTAGTGATTGATCTTCGCAATAATCCGGGAGGGAGTCTGGAGATAGCCTGTGAGATGCTTGACTTAATTCTTCCCAAGGGATTGATTGTATATACAGAGGATAAAAACGGATACCGGAAAGAATATACTTCCGACAGCAGTGAGCGTATGAAGCTTCCTTTGGCTGTTCTTATTAACGGCCAGAGCGCCAGTGCGTCTGAGATATTTGCGGGGGCCATCCAGGATTATGAAAAGGGGAAGATCGTCGGAACCCAGAGTTACGGCAAAGGAGTTGTCCAGGGGGTGTTTGATCTGGGAGACGGTACCTGTGTGAAACTGACGACCTCCGAATATTTTACCCCGAAGGGGAGGCATATCGACGGCAAGGGAGTGACTCCCGACATAGAGGTAGAGTATGAATACGATGAAAAGCATCCGGAGGCTGACAATCAGCTTGAAAAGGCTGTAGAGGCAGTTAAAAAGGAACAGTGATGATTGAAAGGGAATGTCAAAACGGGCATTCCCTTTTTTTGTGCTTTATGATAAAATAAAATGCAATATGAATGGAAACGGCACAGCCAGAAAGGATTGCAGGTATGACGATATTGATAAAAAACGGACATGTGGTGGATCCGCTTACCGGGAGAGACGGCTGCTTCCAGGTTCTGATCGAGGATGACAGAATCAGGGAGGTAGCAGAGTTTATAGAGAAAGAGGCGGATGAAGTGATTGATGCCGGGGGATGCTATGTGCTGCCCGGCTTGATTGACCTGCACGTACATTTGAGGGATCCGGGACTTGAATACAAGGAAACGTTGGAGACCGGAGGAAAGGCGGCAGTAAAAGGCGGTGTGACCACCGTGTGTGCCATGCCTAATACCAGACCTGTGATTGACGACGGTGAGAAAGCGGCAGGTGTCCATGAAAGGGCGGTCCGCGAATCCCCGGCACATGTGATTCAAATCGGGGCTGTCACAAAGGGGCAGGCAGGTGAGGTGCTGGCAGATATTGAGGGGATGGCAAAGGCCGGCTGCCGTGCTGTCAGTGAGGATGGAAAGTCTGTCATGAATGCAGCTCTGTACCGCCGGGGAATGAAAGCGGCCAGGGATGCCGGTATCTGTATATTTGCCCATTGTGAGGATATTACAATGGTAGAGGGCGGAGTTATGAATGATGATGAGAATGCCCGCCGTCTCGGGTTAAAGGGAATCGCCAATTCCGTGGAAGATGTGATTGTGGCGAGGGATATCTTGCTTGCAAAAGAGACGGGGGTGAGGCTCCATCTGTGCCACTGCTCAACAGCAGACAGTGTGAGGATGGTGAAGCTGGCCAAAGAAGAGGGGCTTGCGGTGACCGGCGAGGTGTGTCCGCATCATTTTATCCTGAGTTCGGATGATATCAGGGAAGATGACGGGAACTATAAGATGAATCCGCCGCTTCGCGGCCGACAAGACGTAGAGGCATTAAGACAGGGGCTGAAAGAGGGTATTATGGATGTGATTTCTACAGATCATGCGCCTCATTCCGCGGAAGAAAAGAACAAATCCATGGCTCAGGCCGCATTTGGGATCGTAGGGCTTGAAACTTCTGCGGCACTTACCTATACAGAACTTGTCCGGCCGGGGATATTGACGATGATGGATATGGCGGAAAAGATGAGTTATCATCCGGCGCAGATACTGGGGCTTGAGGACAAAGGATCTGTGTCGGCAGGGAAGATTGCGGATCTTATGATCTTTGATCCGGAGAAAAAGTACCGTATTGATAAAAATACGTTTGTCTCCAAAGGAAAAAATACACCGTTTGACGGATATGAAGTGTACGGAGAGGTGAAGTATACTTTTGTAGACGGGAAGCTGGTGTATCAAAGTTTGTAATGCAGGTTTTTTTGGAGCGGGCGGACTTCGTCCGGTAATGATAGAACAGACAGTAGCAGGGAGGAGAAGACAGTGATCAACAAATTAGTGGAAAATATTAAAAGGACAGGGGCGCCTATTGTAGTAGGACTTGACCCGATGCTGAGTTATATTCCGGAGCATATACAGAAAAAAGCATTTCAGGAGTTCGGCGAGACGCTGGAAGGTGCAGCGGAGGCCATCTGGCAGTTTAACCGTAAGATCGTAGATCAGACTTTTGATCTGATCCCGGCGGTAAAGCCGCAGATTGCTATGTATGAGCAGTTTGGGATTCCGGGTCTTGCAGCATTTAAGAAAACAGTAGATTACTGCAAAGAGAAAGGGCTTGTAGTGATCGGGGATATTAAGAGGGGAGACATCGGCTCTACTTCAGCGGCATATGCCGCGGGTCATCTGGGGAAGGTTCAGGTAGGCAGCCGGACATATGCGCCTTTTGATGAAGATTTCGCAACTGTGAATCCGTATCTTGGCTCTGATGGTATAAATCCATTCCTTGACGTGTGCCGGGAAGAAAAGAAGGGAATCTTTGTACTGGTCAAGACTTCCAACCCGTCCAGCGGGGAGTTCCAGGATCAGACGACAGGCGGCCGCCCGCTCTATGAACTGGTGGGAGAAAAAGTTGCGGCATGGGGAGAAAGCTATATGGGAGATGATTACAGTTATGTGGGGGCAGTGGTGGGGGCTACCTATCCCGAGATGGGGAAGGTGCTCCGCAAAGTGATGCCGAAAGCTTATATCCTGGTTCCCGGCTATGGAGCGCAGGGCGGCAAAGGCAGGGACCTGGTACATTTCTTCAATGATGACGGACTCGGAGCGGTCGTGAACTCCTCCAGAGGGATTATAGCTGCGTATAAGCAGGAAAAGTATGCCTCTATCGGTGCAGAGAATTTCGCAGATGCGTCAAGGGCGGCAGTTGAGGATATGGCTGCCGACATAAAAGAGGCACTGGAAAACCGCTGACCAGTACACCGGAACCAATGAATAGATATTTGGGCAGATGATCAGCCGGAGTGTTAAGTGCAGGATATAGAAGGAGAAGGATATGGCAGACAGAAAAAAAGAGCGGGCGCAGGTAGTGTCTCAGGAAATGCTGGCAGACGGCATCTACAGCATGTGGCTTCAGACAGAGGCGGCAGGGACGGCCAGAGCGGGGCAGTTTATATCTTTGTATACAAATGATGCAGGGAAGCTTCTTCCGCGTCCCATCAGTATCTGTGAGACCGCTAAGGAAAGCGGGAAGCTTCGTGTGGTATACCGTGTGACCGGGGAGAATACAGGGACCAGGCAGTTTTCAGAGCTTAAGGCCGGGGATAGGATCGACATGCTGGGGCCTTTGGGCAATGGATTTCCCACCGGGCGTGCGGCAGGAAAAAAAGTATTCCTTATGGGGGGAGGTATCGGTGTGCCCCCGATCCTGGAGCTCTCCAGACAGATCGAATGTGGGAAGAAACAGATCATTGTGGGGTACAGGGACAGCCAGACCTTCCTGAGAGATGAGTTTGAACAGCAGGGAGAAGTCTATATATCGACAGAGGACGGAAGTGTCGGTACAAGGGGAAATGTTATGGATACTGTCAAAGAGCTGGGTTTAGACGCAGAGATAATCTATGCCTGCGGGCCGGCTCCGATGCTGCGTGCAATCAAGGCTTACGCTGAAGCGGGACAGATAGAATGCTACGTATCCCTGGAGGAGCGGATGGCCTGCGGGATCGGGGCGTGTCTTGCCTGTGTGTGCAAGAGTAAAGAAAAGGATCCCCACAGCAATGTACATAACAAGCGCATCTGTAAAGACGGTCCGGTATTCTTATCTACGGAGGTGGAGATCTGATGGATATGCAAGTAAATATAGCAGGGGTAAGATGGAAGAATCCGGTAACGGTGGCTTCCGGAACCTTTGGCTCCGGTGAGGAATATTCAGAGTTCGTGGAGCTTGGCAAGCTTGGGGCAGTGACCACCAAAGGGGTGGCGAACATCCCGTGGCCGGGCAATCCTACGCCAAGGGTGGCCGAAGTGTATGGCGGTATGATGAATGCCATCGGGCTGCAGAACCCCGGGATTGATCTGTTCTGTAAACGGGACATCCCGTTTTTGCGAAAATATGATACAAAGATTATTGTGAATGTGTGCGGAAAGTCCGTGGAGGATTATTGTGAGGTTGTACAGCGGCTTGCGGGAGAGGATGTGGACATGCTTGAGATCAATATCTCCTGTCCAAATGTGAAAGAAGGCGGGATTGCCTTCGGCCAGAATCCGAAAGCGGCGGAGGAGATTACAAAGGCAGTAAAGAAGTATGCCAAGCAGCCCGTGATCATGAAATTGAGTCCCAATGTAACCAGTATAGCCGAGATGGCCAGGGCAGTGGAGGCAGGCGGTGCAGATGCCGTATCCCTGATTAATACCCTGACCGGAATGAAGATCGATATTCACCGCAGGTCATTTGCCCTTGCCAATAAGACAGGCGGGGTATCAGGCCCGGTCATTCATCCGATCGCCGTGCGGATGGTATATGAAACAGCGCAGGCAGTTCAGATTCCGATTATTGGTATGGGAGGGATTGCATGCGCGGATGATGCCATAGAGATGATCCTCGCAGGGGCAAGCGCGGTGTCTGTCGGAACCGCTAATTTCTATCGTCCGTCCGCAGCGCTTGAGATCGTAGAAGGGATCCGAGGCTATATGGAAAAATATGGCTATGAAAAAGTAAAAGATATGGTCGGCCTTGTAAAATGAAGCGCTTATAGATAAAGCTGATAAGTGTGCGTTTCCTATGAGAAAAATCAATTGGCTTTCGTAAACTTCCGGTTCTATACTATCTATAGATGTATCCTGGTATATTAAGGGTATGGAATAAGGAGGTAATATAGTATGTCTATTACAGCTGAAACAGCGAAAGCGCATGCAAATGATCCGGCAGTATTATGCTGCAGGGCGGAAGCAGGGATCACGATTGAACCTGCTAATCTGGAGGATCCCGCAATCTTTGATGAGTTGGTAGATTCCGGCCTGTTGAATCTGGACGGGTGTCTTACGATCTCACAGGTTCTGGGGGCAAAACTTACGAAGACCAGTGATTCTCTTTGTCCGTTGACTGTGGACAATGTAGATGGGATCCAGGAGGCCGCAGCAGAAGAAGCACAAGAAACGGAAGCGGCAGAGGCGGAAGCAGTTGTGCCTGCCGTCAGTGTTGAGGGTGCAGTGATGACTGTCAAGAGCGGAAAGGTCATCATTTCCATCAAAGAGGGAAAGGATATCTATTTGGAACTTCCAATTTAATCAAAGCTGCCAGCAGCAAAAACCGCAGAATCCCCGCCGGATGATTTTAATTTCCGGTGGGGGGTTCTGCGGTTTTTGTACCTGTTCCATTGATTCTTTTTATTTTTTCAAAGGTTTGTAGCTGCTTTTGGCTACTCTCTTTGTCTCTGTTACGTTTCCGTTTGCATCATAGTATTTGCGGTAAGTCTCGGCGCTTAGCTCGCCGGTTTCCTTTACCTCTACTTCTATTTTTCTCACATCTGCTTTTGCCCCGAGGATCTTGAAGGTAATCGTTCCGCCGCTGTAGGAAGCAGAGATCTTGACAGGGTATGTCAGATTGTTCTTGAACTTGAATTCCGGTCCGCCCCAGGAGACGGCAGCATCCATGCCCATCGGCAGATAAGAGACAGGCATCGAGTGGTTGGAACGTGTCACGATCTCAAGATCTGTGTGCAGCAGTGCGGCGAATAATGTGGAGGAAACCTGACAGATGCCGCCGCCCAGCTGCTCCACAACTTCTCCGTCCGAGTATGCACCAGCCGGCTGATAGCCTCTGGCCGCGGTTCTTTCTCCCAGGACATCATTATAGGAGAAAGTCTCTCCGGGGAGAAGGATCACGCCGTTGCAAGAGTTTACGGCAAGGCCGATATTAGCTTTTCTTCCTGCAGAGCCCCCGCCGTTGGTAGAATAGCTTGCAAGTTCTGCCTGAAAGAGGTTCGCTGTCAGGTCTTCGGTGGTAATATCTGCTTTGTCCACGGCAAGCGGAACCTCAAACTGTCCGCCGGGCTCGCAGGCATCATAACTGCTCTGTGCTGCCGCGGGGTCAAAAGAGATGCCGTCCTTTGATGGAATAACTGCATAATTATTTTCCTTGTCCAGTGAGGCGTTTTGTTTTTCCTGGCAGATTTCTTCATGTATTTTAGAAAAGTCAACTCCGGTTGGCTCTTTTTCAATCAACGGACATTCGATGGTGCTGGTATAATCATGCTTCTTAATAGAGGATATAATAAGTTCCTTCAGCTTCTCGAAATCTGCGTTCGCTGTTTTCTGGCCTTTATGTACGACAAGGGCAGTGTCTGTCTGTTCCCATGTGGTATCTCCTGCCGGATCATGGTCAGGCAGTCCGGATACTGTGACAGCTTCCCCGATTTTTTCCGGCTGTTTTGCATATGGGTATGCACTGATTTGCTGGTTTTCCCTGTACAGCGTGCGCGCCAGCACCCAGTCTATGCCCCGCATCAGAAAGTGGCGGTGTCCGATACGGTAGGCGTCTTTTAATTCCGTTGAAGAATCAAAATCAAGTACCGAAGAGATATTTATAGAATATGTCTGGCCGTTTAACAGGACAGGCAGGGATGTGTCGGCATATTTTGTCTTGAAATCCTCTGTTAACGCATCGGCCGCCGCCTTCTTTGTCATTCCTTTCAGGGATATGCCGTTGACAGTAACATTTTTCCAGATGACATGATCCTCAAGCATGTAACATGCCAGACAGTACAGAGCAATCAGGCTGATTAGAAAAACAGAAGCGGCAAGCCGTCTTTTTAATATCTTTTTTCTGTTTAATTTTCTTTTGGTCTTCTTGTTTTTAGTCTTCATGTCAATAGCTTCCTTTGTGGTTTTTATGTCTTGTCCTTCGAGTTTTAGCCATTATAACGCACTTGCGTGAGGTTGGAAAGCATCTTATGGAAAAAGAAATAATTGTTTAAGAAATGTTAATAATTTCATAATAGAATCGGGAGGTTTCCCGAATTGAAATTATTTGGCAGATATGGTAGAATTGAGAAAAATCCAGAAAATAATTGAGATTTAAGGGGCTCAAAAATACGGAGGTTATAGATTTATGGAAAGCTACAAGCAGGAATTTATTGAATTTATGGTAGAGAGCGACGTGCTTAAGTTTGGAGAATTTACCTTGAAGAGTGGAAGGAAATCTCCATTTTTTATGAATGCAGGAGCCTATGTTACAGGGACGCAGCTCCTCAGGCTTGGTGAATACTATGCAAAGGCGATTCATGACAATTACGGGCTGGATTTTGATGTGCTGTTCGGTCCTGCCTACAAAGGAATTCCGCTGGCTGTTGCCGCTACAATGGCCATCAGCAAATTATACGGAAAAGACATCCGCTACTGCTCCAACAGAAAAGAAGTGAAGGATCACGGAGACGCGGGCATATTACTTGGAAGCGGGCTTGAGGACGGGGACAGAGTCGTGATCATTGAGGACGTGACAACCTCCGGCAAGTCCATTGAAGAGACATTTCCAATCATCAAGGCACAGGCAGATGTTGAGGTGAAAGGGCTCATGGTTTCTCTGAACCGTATGGAGGTCGGAAAAGGCGGGGAGAAATGTGCTCTTGACGAAGTGAAGGAACTGTATGGACTTGATACGGCGGCGATTGTAACCATGGAGGAAGTAGTCGAGTATCTGTATAACAGGGAGTGCCGGGGAAAAATTGTGATTGATGATAGATTAAAAGATGCAATTGATGCATATTATAAACAGTATGGTGTGAGATAAGCACAGGAGGGATCAGCATGAATGAAAAGGTATATAAAGCAATGACATTTGCAGGGATTTCCAATATTGCAATCGGGATTTTGTTGACAGTTGTTGGGATTACAACCGGAATTATTACGATTATCAGCGGCGCGCGTCTGCTGAAAGATAAAAAGGGGCTTACATTTTAGTGCGGTACAGGTTAAAGGGGTGCTAAGTTTTTGAATTCCAGGAGAAGCAAAAGGGTTCGGGCCCTCGGGAAAATATTTTTTGTCTTATATATTATTTTTATTATATACTTCCTGCTGTTTTCCGACTGGTATGGACGTACCGGAGAGATGCAGGAATATCATTATAATCTGGAGCTTTTTAAAGAGATCAGAAGATTTTGGAATTACAGGCATCAGGTGGGCTTTTTTGCCATGTTCACCAATCTGTTCGGCAATGTGGTTATATTCATGCCGTTTGGTTTTTTTATGCCGATGGCAAGCAGGTACAGAAGCTTTTTTTCCACCTTGTTTTATAGCTTTGGATTGAGTCTGTGTGTGGAGACCTTTCAGCTTGTCACGAAGGTAGGCAGTTTTGATGTAGATGATTTGCTGCTCAATACCATAGGCGGAGTTGCCGGTTATATAATATTTGTTATCTGTGCGGCAATAAGGAGACAACATGATCATAAAAAGAAAACAAAAAAGAACGGAAGACAGCAAGGGAAAAGCATCGGCTAAGGCCAGGGAGAAGCAAAGAAAGAGGATGATCAGCACCAAATACGGGCAGACGAAGCTTCGGCATTCACGCCAGGGATTAAAGTCTTGTATTTATTGTGTGCTGACAGTATTTATACTTGTTCTCATGATTTCGGTCTCTTACACGGCGCAGGGAAAGGTCAGCATTTTAATAGGATTTGCGGGCCTTTTTGCACTTGTACTGGCGTGCTGCGGACTTGCGGCAGGAGTACGGGGATTTAAGGAGAGGGAAAAGAATTATGTCACATGTAAGATCGGAACGGTCTGTTCCTGCATTTTGGTGGCGGGAATGTGTGCAATATTTGTCAGGGGGCTGTTTTAAATGATAGAAGAAAGATATGGACTTGCAATTATGCGGGTGAGAGGGATCGAAGAAGAAGAAACGACAGGGACAAAGTTCCGGGATTATTTCCGGCAGGCGGCCCGGTTTCTCATGCTGATTGATGAGACGAAGAGCAGGATCGAAGACGGCAGTTTTGCAGATGCAGAGCCCGCAGAATTGTCAGAGTGGAATATGCGTCTGTATGAGGATATCCTTCCGGGACATTATGAGGAGAGTTACGGGAATCCATCTTATGCGGCCAAGATGCTTGGGGCGGAGTATGGGCCGCTGCTTGCGGCCCTCTATGCAGAACTTCGGGGAGCCATTGCGTGGGCATATGAGCAGAAGATAGAGTACCTGGATATTCTGTTTGAACTTTTTATCGAAATCTACAATCAGTTTGAGGAAGAGGAAGAGCCTGATATCAGGCAGATTAAGGATATTATTTACTGGTATGCCAGTGATTATTGCGATGTGTTTGTGGCTGACCGGATCCGGGAACAGATTGACCCGGCAAAGGACTTTGCCGCAGACATTATTTTGAACAGTGATCTTCGTGATCTCCGGTATCTGTACAGGTTCGGTGAGTATATCAGCGAAAATGAGATACGTACAGCGAAGCATCTGCTGTGCCAGACGGAAGAGACCATCGCGAAGATGGCGGAAGTATATACGGAAGGCTACCGGATGGGGTTTGTCAATACGGGGAAGGATCTTTCTAAGAAAGGAACCGTAAATATCCGGTATGTGCTTGGCTTTGAGCGGGTCATTAAAAAGGCTGTTGAGAATTTTCAAGATATGGGACTGCGTCCGGTTATCTACCGTTCCGGTGTCAGTATGCTGACAAAAAGGCAGCATCAAAAGGTCGGATATTACGGCGCGATTGCCAATAAGCAGTATGAATATGATCACAGGAATGACCAGGCATTGTTTCTGGATAAAAAGTTTGTAGAGAGAAAGCTTGAGGTCATTCAGACCACATATGAGCATTACAAAGAAGAGGCAGGGAAGTTTGCGGGTCCTGCGTGCATTGAAATGTTTGGGGAAGAGCCATTTGTCCCGGTGCCGAAGGAAGAGGCGCTGAAGCTTTCCAAGAAACAGCAGGAGTTATCGGTCTTTTTTGATAATCGGCAGAGTCAGATTACCAATGAGTATATTCGTGGAGACGAGAGAAGTTTTACGATTATCGCATATCCGGTGCCGGAGATCGGTGAACAGTATGAGGAGATTTTTGATGAGATTGTCCGGATCAATACACTGGATGCCAAAGTGTATGAAGAGGTACAGCAGACATTGATCGATGCGCTGGACCAGGGGGAGTATGTTCATGTTGCAGGTATGAATGGCAACCGGACAGATCTGACGATACGGCTCTTTCCGCTGAAGTGTCCGGAGAAAGAGACAGCCTTTGAAAATTGTACGGCGGATGTCAATATCCCGGTGGGGGAGGTATTTACCTCCCCGGTGCTGGCCGGAACGAACGGAGTGCTCCATGTAAGCAAGGTTTACCTGAATGAACTGCAGTATAAGGATCTGGAGTTTACCTTTGCAAACGGTATGATAGCAGATTATAATTGCGGAAATTTTTCGCGGGAGCTTGAAAATAAGGAGTATATCCGCGATCACATCCTGCACAGCCATCCCACGCTGCCGCTTGGAGAGTTTGCCATAGGGACGAATACGTATGCTTATGTGGCGGCTAAAAAATATGAGATAGAAGATAAGATGCCGATTCTGATCGCGGAGAAGATGGGCCCCCACTTTGCAGTCGGGGATACCTGCTACAGCTGGAGCGAAGACGTGAAGGTGTACAACCCCAACGGAAAAGAGATCGCGGCAAAGGACAATGAAGTATCTGCACTGCGCAGAGAAGATGTCTCCCGTGCATACTATCAGTGCCATACAGATATCACGATCCCTTATGAGGAGATAGGAAAGATTGCGGTGGTGACCAGGGAGGGGAAGGAGATTCCGCTTCTGCTGAAGGGAAGGTTTGTACTCCCGGGAACGGAGA
The DNA here is from genome assembly GCA_947645355.1 of uncultured Dorea sp. Lineage (GTDB taxonomy): Bacteria > Bacillota > Clostridia > Lachnospirales > Lachnospiraceae > Dorea_D. Next base: position 78,046 of record CANSCI010000001.1, read on the forward strand.
TTTTGAATGAACCATTGAAAAATGCTGATAAATAGGGTATCATTTTGTTGTCAAATTTACAGATAGAAAGGAAAAGGATTATGCCAAGAGTAGGAATTGTAATGGGCAGTGACTCTGATCTGAAGGTGATGAGCAAGGCTGCGGCAATGTTGGAAAAATTAGGAATTGATTATGAGATGACGATCATCTCGGCACACAGAGAACCGGAAGTGTTCTTTGAGTGGGCAAAAGCGGCGGAAGGGAAAGGGATAAAGGTGATTATTGCAGGAGCGGGTATGGCGGCTCATCTTCCAGGAATGTGTGCAGCTCTGTTTCCCATGCCGGTGGTGGGGGTTCCCATGTCCGGCAAGAATCTGGCCGGTGAGGACGCCCTGTTTTCCATTGTACAGATGCCGCCCGGAATTCCGGTAGCCACTGTTGCCATTGACGGCGGAATGAACGCGGCAATCCTTGCGGCTAAGATTCTTGCTGTTTCCGACGGGGAACTGCTTGGCAGGCTGAAGGACTATTCCAGGGAAATGAAAGAAACCGTACAGGCAAAAGCGGCAAAGCTTGATGAGATCGGCTACGAGGCATATCTGAGCAAATAGACAGTGTCCGGGGATGGGCGCGGACATAAAAGCGGTTAAAGGAGACGGATTATGGATTATAAAAAAGCAGGTGTTGATATTGAGGCTGGTTACCGGTCTGTGGAGCTTATGAAAGAGCATGTGAAGAAAACCATGCGTCCCGAGGTCCTCGGAGGTCTTGGAGGATTTTCAGGGGCATTTTCTCTTGCAAAAATAAAAGAAATGGACGAGCCGGTACTTTTGTCAGGGACAGACGGGTGCGGGACAAAGGTGAAGCTTGCGATGATTATGGATAAGCATGACACGATCGGCATTGACGCCGTGGCTATGTGCGTCAACGACATTGCATGTGCCGGCGGAGAACCGTTGTTTTTCCTGGATTACATTGCGTGCGGAAAGAATTACCCGGAAAAGATCGCCGCTATCGTAAGCGGTGTTGCAGAGGGCTGTCTGCAGTCGGAGGCCGCATTGATCGGCGGCGAGACTGCGGAGCACCCGGGGCTTATGCCGGAGGAGGATTATGACCTGGCCGGTTTTGCAGTGGGTGTGTGTGATAAAAAGGATATGATCACAGGGGAGAGCCTGAAAGCCGGGGATATACTGGTGGGCATGGCGTCCTCCGGTGTGCACAGCAATGGGTTTTCTCTGGTGAGAAAGGTATTTGAGATGACGAAGGAGTCGCTGGATACATATTATGAGGAATTGGGAGCAACTCTTGGTGAGGCGTTGCTGGCTCCTACAAGGATTTACGTCAAGGCGTTAAAGAGCGTAAAAAATGCAGGAATTACCGTAAAAGCATGCAGCCATATTACAGGCGGAGGTTTTTATGAAAATATTCCAAGGATGCTGACAGACGGTGTCCATGCAGTTATAGAGAAGGATAGTTATCCGGTCCCTCCGATTTTTAAGCTTCTTGCAGAGAAAGGGAATATTGCAGAACAGATGATGTACAACACTTATAATATGGGTCTTGGCATGATCGTGGCCGTGGATCCGGCGGACGTGGAGCGGACAATGGAGGCTGTACGGGCGGCAGGAGATGTGCCGTATGTGGTAGGCCGTATTGAGTCAGGAGAAAAAGGAGTTACATTATGTTAAATGTAGTGGTGCTTGTATCAGGCGGCGGAACAAACCTGCAGGCAGTCATAGATGCCGTGGAGTCCGGCAGGGTTACGAATGCAAGGATCAGAGGAGTCATCAGCAACAATAAAGGGGCATATGCCCTTGAGCGGGCTCAAAAGCATGGGATCGACAGCCTGTGTATTTCTCCGAAAGAGTTTGGTACAAGGGATGAATTCAACAGAAGATTCCTCGAGGCTATAGATGCTATGAAACCGGATCTGATTGTGCTGGCCGGGTTCCTGGTAGTAATTCCTCCGGCCATGATAGAGAAATATCGGAACAGGATCATCAATATTCACCCGTCGCTGATCCCGTCTTTTTGCGGGACCGGCTACTATGGGCTTAAGGTCCATGAAGCAGCACTTGCCCGCGGGGTAAAGGTCGTTGGAGCTACGGTGCATTTTGTGGATGAAGGGACAGATACCGGACCGATCCTCCTGCAAAAGGCAGTAGAAGTGCAGGCGGGGGACACGCCCCAGGCGCTTCAGCGGCGCGTGATGGAGCAGGCAGAGTGGAAGATCCTTCCCAAAGCCATCGATCTGATTGCGAATGGGAAGGTTGCAGTAGAGGATGGACTTGCAGTGATAAAGGAGGACAAGTAGATGAATGTATTGATCGTGGGAAGCGGCGGAAGAGAACATGCAATCGCGTACTGTGCGGCAAAGAGTGAAAAGACAGACAAAATCTACTGTACACCGGGGAATGCCGGGATTGCAGAGTATGCAGAGTGCGCACCGATCGGCGCCATGGAATTTGATAAAATTGTTGCATTTGCAAAGGAAAAAGAAGTTGACCTTGTGATCGTGGGCATGGATGACCCGCTGGTTGGAGGACTTGTGGATGAACTGGAGGCTGCAGGAATCCGAACCTTCGGCCCGAGGAAAAATGCAGCGATTCTGGAAGGATCTAAGGCATTTTCCAAAGATTTGATGAAAAAATACAACATTCCTACAGCGGCATACGAAAATTTTACAGATCCGGACAAAGCGCTTTCCTATTTGGAGACATCAAAGTTTCCGATTGTACTTAAAGCTGACGGGCTTGCCCTTGGAAAAGGCGTTCTGATCTGCAATACCCTGGAGGAGGCAAAGCAGGGTGTGAAGGAGATTATGCTGGATAAGAAATTTGGTTCTGCCGGGAACGAGATGGTTATTGAAGAATTTATGACCGGGCGGGAGGTATCGGTACTTTCCTTTGTTGACGGAAATACGATTAAGACCATGACATCCGCGCAGGATCACAAGCGTGCAGGAGACGGGGATACCGGCCTGAATACCGGAGGAATGGGAACATTTTCTCCAAGTCCGTTTTATACAAAAGAGGTGGAGGAGTTCTGCAATAAATATATCTATCAGGCAACCGTTGACGCTATGAAAGCAGAAGGAAGACCGTTCAAAGGTGTTATTTTCTTCGGCCTGATGCTGACAGAGGAAGGCCCTAAGGTGCTGGAGTATAATGCCAGGTTTGGAGATCCTGAGGCGCAGGTTGTCCTGCCCAGGATGAAAAACGACATCATTGAAGTAGTGGAGGCGTGCATCGACGGCACATTGGACCAGGTAGACCTGCAGTTTGAAGATAACGCGGCGGTCTGTGTAGTTCTGGCAAGTGAGGGCTACCCGGTAAGATATGACAAAGGATTTCAGATCACCGGCCTTGACGAATTCAAAAAGCACGAAGGTTATTACTGCTTCCATGCCGGAACGAGGCTGGAAGACGGACACTTCGTAACAAACGGCGGCCGTGTACTTGGGGTAACTGCTAAAGGAAAAGACTTGAAGGAGGCACGGGCAAATGCCTATGCCGCAGCAGAATGGGTGCAGTTTGCCAACAAATATATGCGTCATGATATCGGCAAAGCGATCGATGAAGCATAAGAAGCAGGTATATCTATTAAACATGACAGTTCCAGAAACAGCACAAGACCCGGCGGTATACGCCGGGTCTTGTGCTGTTTCTTTTGAAATCATACTGACTTCTAATAATTCCCCAACTTCTCCAGATATCTGTCGATCTTCCGCAGCCGTTTTTCAATCCCTTTCACTTTATGACTGATCGTCTCAAGCAGCGCTTCCGTGACGAACTGTGCCCCTACCAGGCTGTTAAAGAATGCATTGCTGTCCACAGGGACAGTAAAAAGTGTATTGGCATATTGTGCCAGAAGGGAACTGGGTTTATCTGTAATCACTACAATGGAGGCGCCTGCCTCCCGTGCTACTTCGGCGGTGATTTTATCCATAGAGGAGTATCTTGGAAAACTGAAGATGATCATGCAGTCGTCCTTTGTGATATTGTACATATGGTCAATTGGGCTGATGGAACTGGAACTGGTGCTCTCTACGCCTGATACCATATGCTTTAAGTAGAGGAGAAAATAATCTCCAAGGCAGGAATTCCCTCTGGATGCAACAATATATTTTCGTTTGCTGTTTATAATGAGATCTGCTGCTTCCTCGAAAGTGGCAACGGAGTTTTCTGAAAAAACGGCTTCCAGGTTCCGGGCGGCATTTTTAAAATGCCGGTTGATATAATCTGCATGGTTGTCGAGCCTTGCACGTTTGGCAATACGCTGCGACGGTACTGTAACAGAACTGGAGATGCTTAAAACCTTATCCTGATAATCCCGCCGGAGAGTTTTCTGAAAATCCATGAATCCATTAAATCCCAGCGACCGGCTGAACCGGATAATGGAAGACTCACTGACGCCGAGTTTGGATGCAATCTCTGTGGAAGTCATAAAACAGGCATCGGAAGAATTATCCAATATATATTTAGCAATCATTTTCTGTGTTTTTGTCAGGTTGGCATTATGGATCATTTCTCTTAATTCGTTCATAGACAGATACCCCGGCAATGATATTTTGTAATATACGTATATTGAGGGTAACATGAAAACGGAAAATATGCAATAGCAATTGTAAATACAATTGACATTTTGTTAACACAATTAAAAGATATTGTGAAAAAAATAACTTTTGTTGAATAATAGAAACAGATGTGTTACTATGACTTTAGAGACAAATGAAAAATATTCTTCAAAAAAGTAAAACTGTGAAAAATATTTTTCATTTTATAGTGTGTCGCCGGAAAGACGGCAGGTAATTATTAACATATTCAGAAAATCGGGAGGTAGTACGAAGTGAAAGTAGGATGCGTAAAAGAGATTAAAAACAATGAGTTCCGTGTAGGTATGACGCCAGATAACGTAAAAAGTTATGTAAATGCCGGACATGAGGTGTATATTGAGAAAGGTGCCGGAGAAGGATCCGGTTTTATGGACGGAGAATATGAAGCAGCAGGAGCTAAGATGATCGACTCCGCAAAAGAAGTATGGGATACTGTTGAGATGATGATCAAAGTAAAAGAGCCGCTGCCGGAAGAGTATCCATTATTCCATGAAGGCCTGATCCTTTATACATATCTTCACCTTGCAGCTGATAAGCCGCAGACAGATGCTCTTCTTGGCGCAAAAGTAAAAGGTGTTGCTTATGAGACATTGTTTGACCCAAGGAACGGCGGACTTCCGCTGCTTGCTCCGATGAGCCAGATTGCCGGACGTCTCAGTATTCAGGAAGGTGCTAAGTATCTTGAAAAGACATTTGGCGGAGAAGGCGTGCTCCTTGCAGGTGTACCGGGAACTCCAAAGGCTAATATCGTAATCCTCGGCGGCGGTAATGTAGGAACAAATGCCTGCAAGATTGCTGTAGGTATGGGTGCTAATGTAACAATTATGGATATCAGCATCCCAAGGCTGGCTTATCTTGACGATATTTTCGGGGCACGTATCCAGACATTGGTTTCCACAGACGCAAACATTGAGAAGGCTGTAAAGGAAGCCGACCTTGTAATCGGTTCTGTATTGATCCCAGGAAAAGCAGCTCCTAAGCTTTTCAAGAAAGAGTACCTCAAGGAGATGAAGCCGGGTGCAGTATTCGTTGACGTTGCAGTTGACCAGGGCGGATGCGGCGAGACAACGAAGGTTACTTACCATGACGATCCGATCTTCGTAGTAGACGGCGTTGTTCACTATTGTGTAGGAAATATGCCGGGTGCAGTTCCGAGAACATCAACCATCGCTCTTACAAATGCTACTTTAAGCTATGGCCTTCAGATTGCAAATAAGGGTCTTGAGCAGGCATGTAAGGACAATGAGGTTATCTATTCTGCAATCAATACATATGACGGAAAGCTTACATGCAAGAACGTTGCAGACAGTTTCGACTGCTATGACTATGTAGATATTAAAACACTTGCATAATATCAGACAATTAACTTAATTCCTTCAAAGTTGCATTAAGGGGCTTACAATTTAGGTTGTAAGCTCCTTTTAATTATGTTATATTATGGGTATAACAAAGGAGATAAAAGAAAGGTGAAGAGTGATAAGGTGCTGATAGAGGTCGATTTTAACAGTGATGAGGCAATCTATGTCCAATTGCAGAATCAGATCATTGTAGGGATTGCCATGGACACGATCCGGGAGGGGGATGCGCTGCCGTCCGTAAGAAGGCTGGCAGAGACCGCCGGCATTAATATGCACACGGTGAATAAGGCATATACGGTACTGAAGCAGGAAGGCTTTATCCGGCTTGATAAGCGAAAGGGAGCTGTCATTGCCCTTGACATGGATAAGGCGCGGACGCTTCTTCAGATGAGGGAACAGATGAGAGTCTTGCTTGCAAAGGGATGCTGCAAGAATATTTCGCGGGAAGAAGTACATGCTTTGGTAGATGAGATATTTGACGAATATAGGAAGGGAAAGGTATAAATGATATATACAGGACAGGCAAAAGAGGCACTTCGTATTGCCAGGAATATTGCGAAAGAGTTGGAACATCCATATGTAGGGACGGAGCATTTGCTGCTGGCACTCCGCAAGGTCTATACCGGTGTTGCCGGTCAGGTGATGGCGAAAAATGGTGTTGAAGAAGAAAGTATTATAAAAGTCATTGATGAGCTGCTGTCTCCGGTCGGGAACACTCTGACAGCCGGGAAGCCGGAGGACAGTCCGAGACTGGAGTACATTTTAGAAGAGAGTAAGACAGAGGCAGTAAGATTCCACTCGGCGGATATAGGGACGGAGCATCTGCTGCTGGCGCTGATCCGGGATGTGGACTGTGTCGCGGCGCGGATTCTTCTGACATTGAATATAAATCTGCAGAAAATTATGCAGGATATCCTGATCGTGATTGGGGCAGATCCGAAAGAGTATCAGGAGGAGTTAAGTTCTTCTGACCATGGGAGAAAAAAAGAGGCAGTTCTGGAGCAGTACGGAACGGATCTCACTGCACGGGCGCTGGAGGGAAAACTGGATCCTGTCATAGGGAGGAAAGAGGAAATTGCGCGTCTGATGCAGATCCTGAGCAGGCGTACCAAAAATAATCCTTGTCTTGTAGGCGAGCCGGGGGTCGGGAAAACAGCCGTTATTGAAGGGCTTGCCCAGCAGATTGCTGAAGGGGTGGTGCCTGACAGTATGAAGGATAAGAGGATTCTGACTATGGATCTTGCCGGGATGGTTGCGGGGTCCAAGTACCGGGGAGAATTTGAAGAGCGGATGAAGCGTCTGATCCGTGAGGTGACGGGCGCGGGAAATATTATTCTTTTCCTGGATGAGGTTCACACAATCATAGGCGCAGGGGGCGCGGAAGGTGCAATTGACGCTTCCAATATACTGAAGCCATCTCTTGCAAGGGGAGAACTTCAGCTGATCGGCGCCACAACAATAGCGGAATATCGAAAGTATATTGAAAAGGATGCGGCTCTGGAGAGGAGATTCCAGCCGGTGACCGTGGAGGAGCCGGACAGAGGGCAGTGCCTTGAGATTCTGCAGGGGCTTAAGAGAAGATATGAGGAGCATCACCATGTCCAGATTGAGGAGGAAGCTCTTGAGGCGGCAGTGCGCTTGTCTGAGCGCTATATCAGTGACCGTTTTCTGCCGGATAAGGCAATTGATGTAATGGATGAGGCTTGCTCGAAGGCCAGCCTGAGGGGATTTAAGGTGCCGGAGAGCATCTATGAACTGGAAGAACTGATTGCGAGGCTTCGTATAGATGTTGAGGAAGCGATCCGGATGGGAGATATGGCAGAGGCTTCTCTGCGGAATCAAGAAAAGGAAGCGGCGGAAAAGAAGCTGGAGCAGGTGCGCCGCCGGTTCCGTAAGAAAATTGCCGGGAAAATGGTAGCTGTAGCGGAGGCAGATATCGCAGCTGTCGTCTCTGAATGGACCAAGGTGCCTGTGCAGAGGCTGAAGGAATCAGAAGGAGCCAGGCTTCAGAGGCTTGAGAATACCCTTCATAAGAGAGTAATCGGGCAGGACGAGGCGGTCGCAGCAGTTGCGCGGGCTGTAAGACGCGGGCGGGTGGGGCTTAAGGATCCCAAGAGGCCCATCGGATCTTTCCTGTTCCTTGGCCCGACGGGAGTCGGGAAGACAGAATTATCGAAAGCACTGGCGGAGGCTTTGTTTGGCAATGAAGAATCTATGATTCGTGTTGATATGTCAGAATATATGGAGAAGCACAGTGTGGCGAAGATGATCGGTTCTCCGCCGGGCTATGTAGGGCATGATGATGGAGGCCAGTTGAGCGAACAAGTGAGGAGACATCCCTATTCGGTGATCTTGTTTGATGAGATTGAAAAGGCTCATCCGGATGTATTTAATATCCTTTTACAGGTGTTGGATGACGGACATATTACGGATTCCCAGGGGCGGAAGGTAGATTTTCGCAATACTGTGATTATTATGACGTCCAATGCAGGGGCTCAGGCAATTATCGACCCGAAGAAATTAGGGTTCAATGCAAAGGAGGATGCGCAGGGAGATTACAAACGCATTAAGAGTAATGTAATGCGGGAGATCAAGCTGATTTTCCGCCCGGAATTTTTGAATCGAATTGATGAGATTATTGTATTCCATCCGCTTGGCAAGGCAGAGATGAAAAAGATCATAGGCCTGATGTGCCGCGACCTTGTGAAGCGTGCCAGGGAACAGCTTGGCGTACAGCTTACGATCCGGGATTCTGTGAAAGACCATATTGTAGAGACCGGCACTGATCAGAAGTACGGCGCGCGTCCGCTCCGGAGGGCAATGCAGAACCAGCTGGAAGATAAACTGGCGGAGGCGGTTCTTTCCGGCGAGATAAAACGGGACTCTCAGGTTGTAGTGGGAATGTCTAAAAAAGATATTAAATTTATTCCAAAAGCTACAAAATGATCCGGATTTGATATATAATAGGGGTACAAAAGAAGAACATTTAGGAGGACAGACCGATGGCAGCTGTGAAAGAGCTTTTGAGAGCTGAGGCGGACGGAACGCTTAGTTTCGGAGATTACACGTTAGGAAGCAAGACGAAGAAGGACGGCTTTGAATTCCAGGGAGATTTATATAAGGTGAAAACATTTTCGGAGATCACGAAGCTGGAGAAAAACGGAATGTTTGTATATGAATCTGTTCCGGGAACCTCAGTTGAGAACTTTAAAGCAACGGAAGGGCAGGTGGCCTTCCAGGTGTCCGGGATGAAGGATGCACAGTTTACGCTGGAGCTGGAAGCATCCAGTGAATATGCGGTATATATGGATGATGTAAAGGCCGGGGATATGAAGACAAATTTAAGCGGCAAGCTGAGCGTAAGTGCCGAGTTGGAGCCGGATCGTTCGATTGCAGTAAAAGTAATAAAAAAGTAGCGGACGAAAAGTAAAAAATAACAGGAAAGAGACATAAAAGAATATATCACGAAAAGAGTGTGGTATATTCTTTTATTGTCTTCACGGGAAATAAGGAGACCTATACAATGGCAAAAGCAAAAAAAAGCGTCTTTTTCTGTCAGAATTGCGGACATGAGGAGAGTAAATGGCTGGGGCAGTGCCCCATGTGTAAAGAATGGAATACATTTGCAGAGGAAAAGGTGACAGCGGCCGGCAAATCATCCGGCGCCAGAGAGCCAAAGGACATTCAGGCGGTAACCTTGTCCAGTGTGTCTACCCATGAGGATGAAAGGATAAAGACGCAGCTGGCCGAGCTTGACCGGGTGCTTGGAGGGGGGATCGTCCCCGGTTCACTGGTGCTTGTGGGCGGTGACCCGGGAATCGGAAAATCTACATTGCTCCTGCAGGTCTGTCAGAGGCTTTCGGCAATGGATAAGAAGCTTTTGTACATTTCCGGAGAGGAATCTCTGAAACAGATTAAATTAAGAGCTAACCGGATGGGGGAGTTTTCAGAAAATCTATATCTTTTGTGTGAGACCAACCTGGAGTTGATCCGCGGGGTGATTGAGAGACAGAGGCCGGAAGTGGTAGTCATTGATTCTATCCAGACAATGTATAATGAAGAAATCGGTTCTGCGCCCGGGAGTGTTTCCCAGGTGAGGGAATCTACGAATATCCTGATGCAGATGGCAAAGGGGATGAATATTGCCATATTTATTGTCGGCCATGTGACGAAGGAAGGAACTGTGGCAGGGCCGAGAGTTCTGGAGCATATGGTAGATACAGTCCTCTATTTTGAGGGGGACCGGCATGCATCTTACCGTATCCTAAGAGGTGTGAAGAACCGTTTTGGGTCTACCAACGAGATCGGTGTGTTTGAGATGAGAAAAGAAGGGCTTGTGGAAGTGGAGAATCCATCGGAATTCATGCTCAGCGGAAAGCCGGAAAATGCTTCCGGTTCTGTTGTGGCATGTGCGATGGAAGGGACAAGGCCTATGCTTATGGAGATTCAGGCCCTGGTCTGCCGGAGTAATTTCGGTATGCCCAGGAGAACGGCAGCCGGGATTGATTACAACCGTGTGAATCTTTTGATGGCGGTTCTTGAAAAACGGGTGGGTTTGCCCCTTTCCAATTATGATGCCTATGTAAATATTGCAGGAGGGATCCGCATGAATGAACCGGCAGTTGACCTGGGTGTTGTAATGGCTGTAGCATCCAGTTATAAAAACAAACCGGCGGCAGAGGATATGATCTTGTTCGGTGAAGTGGGATTAAGCGGGGAGGTCAGAGCGGTCACTATGCCGGAACAGAGGGTTGCGGAGGCCAAAAAGCTGGGGTTCCATACTTGTGTGATTCCAGAGGTGTCCGTAAAAACAGTGGGAAAAATCGACGGCATTCAAATTATCGGAGTGAAGTCTGTGAATCAGGCTCTTAATCTGATCTAAGTGCAGGAAAAGCCTTCGGAGCTTCGGTCCCGGAGGCTTTGTGTTTATACGTTATATTTTCTGGAAAATCTTTTTATTTTCTTTCATTTATAGTAATAAAACAAATATGTCCTGATTGTAATGTTTTTATAGTTGTAGTATAATGTTCTGTAAATATAAAAAATTTACTTACAGATATATTAAGCGAAAAGAGCTTTCAAGGCTCTATATTTCAGATATTTGGAGGGATCAGGATGAAACAGAGGGTAGCAGGCCTTATGTTTTGCTTTGTCATGTTCTGCGCTATGTTTTCGGGTATGGATCTGACCGGAAAAGCTCAGGGGCTGGAAGAAAATAAAGATGTTTCCGCCGGTTTACAGGAATCGGAAGGAGAGAAAACGGCTGAGGATCAGGGGGAGGCATCCGGAGATCAGGTGCCGGAAGATATACCGGATGAGGGCGTCTCTTCAGAAAACAGGGCAATAGAAGAGGAGGGAATATCGGTATATGCACTGCCTAAAAAGGCATTTAATGAGTGGGAATATGTGGAGCGCGGCGGGACGACAATTACGTCGGACGAGGACGGCGAATGGGTGCTAAACATTCTTACAGAGACAGAGGTTCCGGAAAGTCAAAGGCTGGACTATCTGAAAAATGTCCTGCCCGGGCAGATCTATGGAGGGTGCTTTCTGGATGCTGCACAGGATGCGGACTATGGGTTTTCCTATGACAGGGAAGGCCCTTCAGAGAACGGCCAATATTATTACCGCTGGGGCTGGCTGAATATAGTGTCATGGAATACAGGAGCCCTGGGCGATCTTTCATATGAAAAGGAATATATGATTACCGGTGAATTGGAGAAAAAAGATCTCTGGTGGGTAGAAATAAAGCTTACGGTTTCTTTCCATGCGATAGAGGACCATATTGTTGCCGACCGGGTTGTGGATCCGGAAGGGGCGACGGTGAATTTATTTGACTATTGGGTGAGAGATGATGGAAAGGGGGAGTATCCGTCCGCTCCCACAGGGGATATCCTGACTAAAAATGACGCGCATATCCGTCCGAGCCAAAGCCCTGATAATGTGGACGGATTTACGCCGATCCCGGTTGCTCTTTCCGGTGATCTGGATTGGTGGAAAAATATTAATGAAGGGCATCTGCTGATCTTCGGAGACGGCGTTATCCATGCGGGGCTTTGGAATAAAGGCGGAGGTGAGACTACCGCGTATGGGAAGAAATATGCAGGGATGGAAAATATCGTAGAATCAAAGCTTGTGGATGATTATCCGGTGATCAATACTAAGCTTGCGCGCAAACAACTGACGGGAGCAGCCGAAGGAAGCAGTAATTACCGGGATTGGACTTTGATTGGGGATTGTATGCTGGCGGGGAGTCCCACCAGCGACCATAATACGCCCAGTGGGCACGGATATAAAAGTGACAATATTCAAAACCTGAGTGACAATCTGATAAAGCGCTGGGGGAAGGATCCGACTGCCGCCGCAGAATCTTTGGACTACTTGTTCAACCCTAAAACTGTTCATAAGGCGAAAAAGAGCTATGAAAATGTTACCGGATTGTTTCAGATGGACAAAGACGGATACTATTATTATGATATGCGGGAGAATTTTGCCGAGTTTGTCCAGGACCCGGATGGGGACAGTGCAGGATATTTTAAACTGTATGATGCCCCGGCGACAATACGGACAGATGCACAGAAGAGTGTGGGGAACTTTTTCCCGTTTAATAAAGGGACAGAAGTGTTTGACGGATATAAGGACGGCAAAATGAGCAGTGAGGTTGCCTGCTCAGGGAATACTATGAATCATCATCTTGGCATGACTGTGGATATCCAGTTTCGCCAGCCTGAAAATGGGAAAATCATTACAGGTGAAGCGAGCAAGCCAATGACATTTGAATTTTCCGGGGATGATGATGTATGGGTATTTATTGACGATGTACTTGTACTGGATTTGGGCGGTGTGCACAGTGAGATTTATGGGACTATCGACTTTGCTTCGGGGGATGTTTATATCGGACGGGCCTTTGATGCAAAAGGGATTCCGGACAATCCGGCGGATCCGGCCAATATGGTAACCCACACAACGATTAAGAAGCTTTATGATGAGGTGGGTGAGGCGGATGGCCGGGCATGGAACGGCAATACATTTGCAAGCAATAGTGACCATACGCTTCGTATGTTCTATCTGGAGAGGGGGAATTACGACTCCAGTATTGCATTGCGTTTTAACCTCCAGCCGCGGTTGTTCCAGGAGATTAAAAAGGTGGATCAGAACGGACGCCCGATCGCAAATGTGGAATTTGATCTCTATGCGGCAAAGAAAACCGGAGACGGAAATGATGCCGTATACACAGCACAGGGCAGCAGGCTTGCTACGTTAATCAGTGATACAGACGGAAATGCGCGTTTTGAGGAGGAAGAGAAAAACGGGCAGAGGCAGCCGTTTAATTTTTCAGACCGCTATGCAGACCAGAAGGTTCAATATTATATTTTGCGGGAGACGAAAGCTCCGCCGGGATATCGCAGATTGCCGACGGATATCGTGCTTCAATATCATCCGGCCACTACAATGCTGACGGTGGTCAACCGTTGGATTACCGGCGCTTATGCCAGCTTTTCCAATACTATCAGCGGCACCGGTGATCTTACCTATGGCGCATTTAATGTAGACAGTACGGAGATCGAACCGAGCAAAGAAGTAGTATCGAAGGATAGTCAGAGTGACGGGCTTGTGGTAGCGATCCCGCTGTTGTATGAGAAGGAGGTTAAGAAGTGGAGGGCCTTATACGGCAGTAACTCGAATGGGCTGCATGCTGTGCAGCCGGAGAACAGGGATGTCATAGCATGGAGAAAGGCGGCTCTGACGGCAGTGTTCCATCAATGTGCGGATGATAGTGCAGCCACTCCTCACTGGTATCTTGAGTGGAATCGCAATACAGAACGTCTGGAAGGAATGCTGAGGGATCTTCCGGGAGGTGCGGACCGATACCGTATTAATGGGTCGGAAGGTGATATGAGAGTTATCTATGCAGTGGTTGAACCGGAATCCCTGGATGCGCTGGGGATCAGTAGGAATCTGTCCGGAAGTGCAAAGTACAAAGCACTTGGAGATTATCTGGAGGATAAGATGAAGGGTGGAAAGGATCTTGATGCTGCGGTGCGCGAGGCAGTGGATGAGGTCTTTGCCCTGTCAGTGAACGGCGGGAGTGGAAATGGTTTTCGATTTCTGAATATGGATCAGTTTGTCCAGAATTTCCGTTCCTTGATACATATTCCGAATGAGCGCCGGGAGCTGCGTGTCTGGAAGGTGGATCAGGATGGCCGGGGGATCAACGGGACAGAGTTTGGCCTGTATGTTAATCAAGACTGCCAGGGCTCCCCGGTTGCTTCCGGGGTGACAGCGCATCTTGATAACAGAGACGGGGTGCTGATCTTCTCCCCGGACGCGGGAGGAAGGGCAGGCTATGCCCAGATCGGCTGGGCAGATCAGGGAAACAGCAGGTATTATCTTAAGGAGATCAGCGCACCCGCAGGCCATGAAGTTAATGATACGGTGGTTCCGGTTATTGTGGGCACATCTTCGATTTATGCCGACGCAGGTACGGCGGAGGATGGGGTGACCGTTATGGCCGGCGTAGGTAAGCTTGCACAGACTTTGAGCCAATATGCTGCCGATGAAGAGGTGGATATTACCTTGCGGGATATTACAGCATTTGCCCAGAGTCAGGAGAGCGGAAGCTTTGCACTGGATGGCTGGAAGGATGTGCATCTGGAAGGGACAAAGGTTAAAAGGAAGATGAATCTGCACTACGGCATGAATGCTATAGTGGATTATGGCCTGCATGATCAGGACGGAGGCAGGAGCCTCTATCCGGTCTTTGTTGCAGATACAGGTTTCCTGCGTGCCCGCGTGCAGCAGAATTATGCTGCACTGACAGGAGATATGTATGGGAATTCCATGACATATGCGAATAAAACGGATCTTGGAGATTTGGATATTACATCTTTGTTCAGCCTGGAGAATGTAATTGTGGTGACAGACCGGACAACAGTGGACACAAAGACCGGGCAATTAACGCTTAAGAAATTAGTGGAAGGGGAAAATCTGCAGGAGGAAGATTACCTGCATCATTTTAATTTCCTTATAACATTGACAGACGCGGACGGAAAGGAACTGCCTGGGGAGTATTATTTCTATGGGACAGATAAGTCTGGGTTTGTTCAGAGCGGCGGGACGGTCCCCCTTCACCATGACGACAGCATTACGATCCTGGGTGTGCCGGAAGGAACGCAGTACAGAGTTGCGGAGCAGGATCCTCTGCCCGGCGGGACGGTTCATGCCGCTGGAGATACAGGTAATATTGTAAAAGACCAGAATACAGAAGCGCTTTTTGTTAATACAATAGAAAGACAAGTTCCTCCGGGCAGCCCCGGCGGAGGGGAAAAACAAACAGGAGGAAAAAATTCGGGCGGCAGGAAGGTGGTGGATACAGGAGATTCCCAGTCCTGGGAATTATGGCTTATTATGCTGGAGATTTCTTTGATCGGCATGTGGAGTATCTTAGTATATCGGGCGAAAAGAACGAAACAGGGGAGATCTAAAATATAATATTCATCTTGCAGAATGAGAATTATAAAAGGGGCTGACGGTCAAATATCGGCGTCAGCCCCTTTTGTTTTTTTACTATCATTTTAAGTCTTCAATATCAAAACTTTCCGTTTTCAAATCGCAATAATATCTTCCTTTTATTGCAGTAAATTTTAATACACAGTAATCTGGGTCAGTTACCCCTTTCTTATAAAACATGGTATCCCCGGTACACCAGATTTCTTGCTTTGTTTTATCGTCCTGCAGGACTTCCATTGTACCAGTCAGCATAATGCCTTCATATTTGAAGCGTCCCTTGCTGTAAAAATAAATACTTGCCTTTGGATTTTTTATAAACTGTTGTGAGCGCATAGAGGATGTGTTCGTTGAAAAATAAAAACAATTTCCCTCAATCTTGCGTGGTATAAACATTGCTTTTATATTGGGGAAACCTTCTTCATCTACGGAAGCAATAAACGACACTTTTTGTTTTTTCATAAATTCAATAATATGTTCTCTTGTTTTCATTGGAAATTATCCTCCTTATAAAAATTATTAGTTTGTATGTAGATTTTCAATCAAGGTTTCAAGTATTCGAGCAAGATAGCGTTCAAATTGTCTTTGCTCTTCTTCCGAAAAACCTTGATAAAATAATACATTCATCTGTTGAGATACTGTTTCATATTTTTCCTGTAAGGATTTTGCATACTCGGTGAGTGATACAATCGTTTGCCGGCGATTGTGAGGGTTAATATTTCTTTCCACAATTCCTTTATTTACCATTCCATTTATTACAACAGATACAGTATTTTTTGCAAGAGAAGTTTTTTCACTTATTTCGCTTATCGTAAGATTATCTGTTTTCCATAAAATAAATAATATTCGTCCCTGCCCGCCACTTATTTCAATACCATTTTCAAGCAGCAGCCGCTCAAAAATCCTGTCTTGAAGTTGTTTAATTTGTGTAATATAAAATCCACCCTTCGTTTCCAAATATAGCACCTCAATTCCTGTTAGAACATTTCTATATAGAATAATTATACTATATAAAATTTGAAAAATCCATCTCTGATTAAAATGCCTACAAATATTTGTTGAAAAATTTGTTGAAAAAATGTTGAAAAAATTGTTGACAACCCCAAAAACATATGATATTCTGTTAAAGCTGTCGCGAGAGACAGCAGCAAAGAACCTTGATAATTAAATAATAGACAACAACCCTGAAAATTTCTTAAATAGAGAAAAATTCAGAGAACGGCTTTGGATCAGCGATGATCTGAAGCAACCTTAAAACAGTAAAGGGATAAGAAAAGCTAGTAGTTTTTCTGACCCGGAGCAAACTGAGAAATGAACCTATGCGAATGGGTTTGAAGGAAGCTCCTGCGACACTAGGCGCACAGCCTATGGGCTGTTTGCCAAGTCGT
>CANSCI010000002.1 GCA_947645355.1 uncultured Dorea sp.
ATGGTTCGCGCCAACATGCAGATTCTTTTAAATCTGTTCCATGAAAATGCCACAAGGCTCCAGGACATCCGTGAGGATGTAGGTCAGGGTTTTGAGACAACAGATGTTGCGGACCTCAACAAAGTACTGGAAAACATTGCCAACCTTAATACCAGCATCAAAAACAGCCAGGTCGTAGGCAATCCTGCACTGGAACTTCAGGATGAGCGCAACAAGCTTGTAGATGAACTGGCAAGTTATCTTCCGATCGACGTAAAATACTGGGATAAGGAGATCGGCCCTGGAGTATCCGTGGAAGTCATGGATGTGTATTTTGTCGATACCAACGGCCAGAGGCACACTCTTGTATCTGACGCTTTACATGGATATTTCAATGCAGA
The DNA here is from genome assembly GCA_947645355.1 of uncultured Dorea sp. Classification (GTDB taxonomy): domain Bacteria; phylum Bacillota; class Clostridia; order Lachnospirales; family Lachnospiraceae; genus Dorea_D. Next base: position 381 of record CANSCI010000002.1, read on the forward strand.
TGTCGGTGCCGACAAAGCAAAGCTGACATTATATGATGCAAAAGGAAACCTCGGCTTCAATGTCACAAACATTTTAGGAAACGGCACCTTAAAAGGCACACTGGATTTTATAAATAAACAGGGCGATTTTGACGGCAGCGACTTCAAAGGTCTCGGCTATTATGAGAAATCACTTGATGCCCTGGTAGATAAGTTCGCCAAGGTATTCAACGACCTCAATAAGAAGCCTCTTCTGAATCCTGACGGGACAGTACAGCGTGATCCGGGCACGAATGATATTCTTTTCGAAGATGCGCCTTTATTCGAAACTACGGACGGCAGCACCACTTTTACTGCATCCAATATTAAAATTGCTGCCGACTGGATCAATGGGAATTATGGTCTGACTACCTCCATCACTCCGGGTGCAGACGGCAAGATTCCTTCCGGCGGAAATGATAATCTGCTTCGCATGATTGATGCCTTAAAGGCCGACCAGTCATTTGAACATAATGGTTTCCAGTTTTTTAAAGGAAGCTTTTACAGTTGCTTTGCCAACATTGAGAGCACGCTTGGCGTGGATACGAAATCTGCCCAGACGACTCTTACAAATCAGATATCCGTGCTTAATCAAACTTCAAACTCCAGGGATGCTGTATCCGGAGTACAATTAGACGAAGAGGGTATGAACCTTATGCACTATAATCAATCCTATACGGCTGCCGCAAGGCTTATGACTACTCTCGACGAAGCACTTGACACTCTGATCAACAGAACTGGCGTAGTCGGACGATAAGAGGAGGTAATATAACATGAGAATAACAACGAATGCCATTTTAAGAAATTATAAATCAAATCTTGCCACTTCCCTTTCCAACCTGGATCTGGCAAGAACCAAGGTTATGACCGGCCGCAATTTTAATTCTACGGCAGAGGATCCTGCAAGTGCACTTCGCGCTGCTACTTTAGAGAGAAAGTACATGCGCAATAAGGATTACCTCAGTACAGTAAAGGATGCACAATCTTTCCAGGACGCACAGGAAGATGCGGCTATGCAGATCAGTGATACTGCACTGACGCTCACGAAACGCTATGGTCTTGAAGCATTAAATGGAACAAACAAATCTATCGAGACACGGAAAACCTACGCCGATGCATGGCGGGGTGCACAGAAGAGCATGGTTCTCAGCCTGAATGCCACATATGAAGATAATTATGTTTTTGCAGGCAGTGACAGCAAAGAGCCTCCTTTCTCTCTGGGGAAAAATGCTGCTGGTGAGCAGACCTTGTTTTTCAGGGGTGTAGATGTAAATTCTACGGATCCGGCGGACATTGCCAAATTAGAAGGATTTTCCAAGGAAACTGTATATGTGGATCTTGGATTCGGCCTTTCAATTGATAGTAATGGTACAGTGGAGCCTTCCAGCGCTTTCAACACCAGCCTTCCGGGTATTAATATGATAGGCTACGGCCAGGATAATAACGGAATTACCAAGAATATGGTTGTCCTTGCCGGCCAGATCGCAGATTCACTGGAGGCTGAACCATTCGACGAAGAAAAATATACAGAACTTCTGAATGTTTTTGAAGGCGGGCGCAATAAGGTCCTCGAGCAGGTAACCGTACTCGGAACACAGACAGAGTTCCTTACCGCCACCAAGGAACGTCTGGAATCATCAGATATACGTCTGTCCACACAGCTCGATAACGTTGTAAATGTTGACATGGCCGGTGCAATTACCGATTTTTCATGGGCACAGTATGCATACAATGCCGCACTTAAAGTTGGTACTAATATTTTATCACCGTCATTTATAGACTTTATGAATTAAATGTGTTGACCATAGAATTTTATAAAGGAGGGAAATCATATGGAACAGCTCATTAAAATAACTACTGTCCCCATTCAGTACACGATAAAGGTTAACAGAGCAAGACTGGAGCATCACAGCTCGAAAGCCGAACTGGAAATCAGCAGAAATAAAGGCGGGCTTTCTATTAAAAGCCGCCCGGTAAAATTAAATCTGGATTCCTTCGAAGCCAGAAATTCTGTTGTGCCCACAACCGCGAGAAGTGTCAGGCAGACAGCACAAAAAGGATCTGAGGCTGCTTACAGTGCAACCGCACAGTTTGCACAGGAAGGCCATCTTATGGTAAATGCAAAATTAGGTGATGATGTGCTTTCCAACATTTTTGCACAGAGGAGTGCTGCACCTACCGGGGACTTTGAATTAGGATTTATTCCAAACGAACCCGTAAATATTGACTATCAGGCTCCGGATCTGACCATTAATTATGAGATGGATAAATTAAATTTTGATCTGAAGATTGCAAATGGCAATTTTGAATTTATTCCGGGCAATATTGAGATGTCCATCACACAGCATCCGGATATACTGATTGAATATATTGGCGGGCCGATCTATGTTCCGCCAAGTGCAGATCCGAATTACGAACCAATAGATGTAAGGGTTTAAAAAAACCCTTACTTTTATTATACAAGGAGGTATCATACATTGAATATAAACGCAAAATATTTTGGCCCTGTAGCTTACGAAGAGGATGAAGTCATCTATATTCCCGGCGGTCTCATTGGATTTGAGAATTACACAAAATACCTTCCCCTGCCATTCCAGGCGGACGATGATTCTCTGATTTCTCTTCAGAGCCTGGAGGAAGAGGAACTCTCCTTTATCCTTATGAATCCGTTCGGCGTATGTCCTGATTATGCTCCCGAGTTGTCAAAGCGTGACATGGATGAACTGAATGCCAATTCTGACGAGGATCTTGTCTACTATGCAGTCAGTGTTATCCGGGATACTATGGCTGACTCTACAATCAACCTGAAAGCTCCGCTTGTTATCAACGCCATGAACCGTCAGGCAAAACAAATCATTCTGGAGCATCCGAAATACACATTCCGGCATGCACTGGGCGATTTTAAAATAGAGAAGGAGGACTAGCACTATGCTCATACTTCAGCGCCGGAAGGGCCAGTCCCTTTCTATAAATGATAACATTACTCTGACAGTCGTAGATACAGGACCTGACTGGGTAAAGCTTGCGATTGACGCACCAAAAGAAGTTCCTGTCCTGCGTTCCGAATTAAAAGAGGCGGCTGCCGAGAACCAGCAGGCATCTAAAACGGCTCCTGCACATGTACTGGATGATCTTATGAAACACAAGTCATAAGATCTATATACAAAAAAAACGGGAGATGCAAATGGCTGTCCATTCGGCATCTTCCGTTTTTATTGTATCTTTTCTCCGTCAACACCCGCGGATTCCGTGGGCGCCGCCGTGTATCCCGCCTTTTATGCCAACGTCTCACCGGTCAGCATCTCATACCCCTGCAGATACTTCCCGATCGTCTTATCTACGATCTCCTGAGGCAGCGTCCAGTCATTGTCTGGATTAGCCTTCAGCCAGTCGCGGGCAAACTGCTTGTCGAAGGACGGCTGCCCATGGCCTGCCTCATAGCCTTCTACCGGCCAGAAGCGGGAACTGTCAGGTGTGAGCATCTCATCTCCGACCACAATATTCCCCTCTTCATCCAGTCCAAATTCAAACTTGGTATCTGCAATAATAATTCCTTTGCCCAGAGCGTATTTTGCACACTTTGTATACAATGCAATCGTGTAATCACGGAGCTTCTCTGCATATTCTCTTCCCTTGCCCGGGAAATGCTTCTCCAGATGATCTATACTCTGCTCAAAAGAGATATTTTCATCATGGTCTCCGATCTCCGCCTTGGTGGACGGCGTATAGATCGGCTCCGGCAGCTTATCAGACTCCTTTAAGCCTTCAGGCAGCCGAATCCCGCATACTTTCCCGGTCTTCTGGTAACTTGCCCAGCCGCTTCCTGTAATATACCCGCGCACAATGCACTCTACCGGCAGCATATGAAGCTTGCGGCACATCATGCTGCTGCCGTCAAAACGCTCCTGCTGAAAATACTCCGGCATATCCTTTACATCTACGGAAATCATATGATTCGGCAGAATGTCCTCTGTCATATCAAACCAGAATCTGGACATCTGCGTGAGCACAGTCCCCTTTTTTGTAATCTCATTTTTCAAGATCACGTCAAAGCAGCTGATGCGGTCTGTCGCCACCATGATCAGGCTGTCGCCGTTATCATAGATTTCACGTACTTTACCTTCTTTGATCGGTCTCATCTCATTCATCCTTCACACCTCGTATTATATTCATTAAAAACATAATTAACGTAACATTTTTTGTGCCGGATTGCAAGAGGCAGCTGCTATTATTTCGTAAGCATCATCCGATCATTGTCAAACTCATTCCCGCTTGCCTCCTCGAACTTCTTCAAAAGATCGGCTACCTTCAGATTCTTCTTTTCTTCTTCGTCCGCATCGTATATCACCCTGCCTTCATGCATCATGATCAGCCGGTTGCCATGCATCAATGCATCCTTCATATTGTGAGTCACCATCATTGCCGTCAGATGATGTTCTTTAATAATCTTATCAGACAGGGCAAGCACGGTAGCTGCTGTCTTAGGATCAAGCGCTGCCGTGTGCTCATCCAAAAGAAGAAGCCTTGGCTCTTTGAGCGCCGCCATAAGCAGGGTAATAGCCTGCCGCTGACCGCCGGACAACAGCCCGACCTTACTGCTGAGCCTCTCCTCCAGACCGAGTCCCAGCTCTCCCAGCTGCTCTTTAAACCATTCCCGCTCTTTTCTGGTAATCCCCCAGCTAAGCCCGCGTCTCTGCCCGCGCCTTGCGGCAATTGCCATATTATCCTCAATGGACATAGTAGCCGCCGTCCCGGTCATAGGATCCTGAAAGACACGTCCAAGACAGGAAGCCCTCTTATGCTCGGGAAGCGCTGTAATATCCTTCCCGTCAACAACAATACTTCCCTGGTCTACCGGCCAGACGCCTGCGATCGCATTCAGCGCAGTGGATTTCCCGGCTCCGTTTCCGCCGATAATCGTCACAAAGTCCCCTTGTCTGAGCTTAAGGTTCACGCCGTTCAGCGCAGCCTTCTCATTGATCGTACCTTTATTGAAGGTCTTGTGGAGATCCTGTATCTCTAACATGTATGCCATCTCTCAACTCCTCCTCCGCTTCACAGAATAATGTTCCCTTAGATACGGTATTGCCAGGAAAATCGTCACAACAATTGCAGAAAACAGCTTCATATAGTCTGATGGCATCTTCAGCCAGAGTACAAGTGTATATGCAATGTAATAAAGAATTGCCCCGACAAATACTGCTGAAAGTGTGTACGCAAAAGCTGTCTTCCTGCCCGCACACAATCTGGCAAAGAGAACCTCGCTGATGATCACTGCGGCAAGGCCGATCACAATAGCGCCGCGCCCGGAATTGACATCCGCCGACCCCTGATACTGTGCGTAGATTCCACCGCAAAGTCCCACCAGACCGTTGGAGATCATAAGTGCGATTACTTTGGCAACATTTGTATTGATCCCCTGTGCACGCGCCATCTGCTCATTACACCCGGTTGCGCGGATCGCAGACCCGATCTCAGTTCCGAACATCCAGTAAACAGCCGCCACCAGCGCCAGGCAGATAATAAGCAGCCTGAGAAAGAACACATAGCTGTCATCTGCAGACACAAATCTTAATGATGCCACCAGGCCTTTCTGACCGATACCGATACTTTGATTGGCCTTCCCCATAATCCTTAAGTTAACAGAATACAGGGATATCTGTGTCAGGATACTTGCCAGAATCCCCGGAATGCCCAGCGTTGTATGAAGGAGCCCCGTTATCATCCCTGCGAGCATCCCCGCAAGCGCTGCAAAAATAAGTGACAATGCAGGATGCATGCCTCCTTGTATCAGCGTAACCGCTACAGCGCCTCCCAAAGCCAAGGAGCCGTCCACCGTCAGATCCGGAAAATCCAGGATACGGTAAGTGAGATAAACCCCCAACGCCATAATCCCCCATATCAGACCCTGCGCCACGTTGCCGGGCAATGCACGCACCAGCGTCATCGGATCTAATGCAGCAAAATAAGCCATCATTTTTTCGATTCCTTTCTACTACAATATAAACTGCTATTCCTCTGCTTCAATTGGCTCATAATCGTCCGGCACGGTGATATTGAGCGCATCACAGATTTCCTTATTGTACATCTTGGTCACTTCCGGTGCAAACTCGATATCCATTGCCGAGATATCCGCACCGTTTGCCAGCACATCGTAAGCCATCTCCCCTGCCTTGTATCCGATGTCATAGTAACTGATAGACAGTGTGGCAACACCGCACCCTGTACAGATTCCCTGCTCTCCTGCGATCACCGGAATCTTTGCCGGCACACATATATTCTTGATGATCTCTGTGTTGGAAGCCATAGTATTATCTGTCGGGATATAGACAGCCTCTACCTCCGAAACTGCACTTGTCACAACCGACTGAATCTCGTTGGAATCGGCAGCCGTATATTCCTTACATTCAATATTGTCCTTCTCCAGTTCCTTTTTAAACAGTTCTGCCTGATACTTGGAATTCGGCTCTGCCGAACAGTACAGGATCCCCGCCTTTTTTACCTCTGGAAGAAGTTCTTTCAACATAGCCGCCTGTTCGTCAATCGGAGCAAGGTCACTGGTTCCGGATACATTCAGTCCGGTTGCCCCTGTCCAGTCCTCAATCTGCAGCGCGGTCGCGTAGTCTGTGACAGATGTTCCGATAATCGGGATATCAGCCGTAGCAGTAGCCGCAGTTGTCAGCGGATCCGTCGCATTTGCCAGGATAAGATCCACATTGTCGGACACAAACTGGTTCACAATCGTTGCACACATATTATGTTCCCCCTGCGCATTCTGCTCGTCAAATGTCACATTGCCCTCGCCGCACAGTTCGGTGAGGGCATCCCTGAAGCCCTCTGTCGCCGCATCCAGTGCATCATGCTGTACAAGCTGGCAGATCCCTATCGTATAACTTTTCCCGGATTCTCCTCCCCCTTTATCCTCAGATTCTTTGCTGCCGCCTGAGCTTCCACATGCTGCAAGCGAGAGAACCAATGCAGATGCCATAATTACAGATAATAGTTTCCTTTTCATTTTTACGTCTCCTCCTTCTGTCGTTTACTTTTTCACTTCGACGCGTGAATGTTTTACGCTTCAAAGCGTTAAAGTCAGTTAACGTATTTGATTATATTACGAACAAAAACATTCGTCAAGACTTTTTTTGTTTTTCCATAAATTAGAAACCCAAAAGCTCCGGCAGGCTCTTACATGCATTGAAATACACAAAAAGAGCCTGCCGCTAATCAACGGCAAGCCCACATATCCCTTAATCAATATTCATTTCCGTAACTGAACCGTGTTCCATCTACTCCGTCGATAGAGTCCTCGGGGAGATCCCTGTAAGGAATTTCACATGTTCTGCAAGCCTTAAAGCACTCTCCCTTTGTACTCAGCATTTTCATACGCAGATCATATAATGTCCTGGATTCCCATATTTCTTTCAGGCTGTGTTCCATTACATTACCGGATCGCAGCTCCTTGAGCCAGTCAGCACAACAGGCAATAACTGTGCCGTCATTCCGGATTGTCATATGTGTGAACGGATACCTGCAGGAACGCCTTTCATTAAAAATATTTGAATTTAAGGAACCCTGGTGCTTCTGTTCCGATTCAGCGCCATAATAATTTTCAAATACATCGTTTCCTTCACCCACATCCACATTAAAGACCTCGTCTATTCCTACTACATCTGTGATATCCTCATACATTTGCAGAAACTTCTGATTTGTCTCTTCGTCTTCGTTGAGCATTTTCGCAAATATCTTAGGAGCCTTCACGCCGGCCTTCTCCCTGCACTCATATAAGAAACGTACCTTCTCCCTGATATCCGCCGGTGTAAAATCCGACTTTGTGATGTATCTGTTCCTCTCCTCCTCAATACCATAGATGGAGAACCGAATAACATCCAGGCCGTACTCTACCAGTTTTTCTGAAATCTCCTCTGTCAGCAGAGAACCATTGGTCGTAATCTCAATCTTCTCTGCGATCTCTCTGTCCTTCACTGCTTTCACCATATCACACAGCCGCGGATTGACCAGCGGTTCTCCCAGAGAATATAACTTCAACAGCTTTATCTTCTCTCCGGCGCTGCGTGTCCAACTTTCCAGATCCTCCAGGACCTTTTGGAAGACCTGGTCATCCATATTTTTTAAAGGCTTTGCTTCTTCGGCAAGCTCGTTATTCCCATGATAGCACATCACACACTTAAAATTACACAAATTCGTGGGCTCAATGCTGACACACAAGGGCAATGCAAGAGGCAGGCAGTCCTTTAATATTTTTCTGTCATCCTGATACATATTCTTAAGCATTTATCTTCCCTCCTACAACATCTCCGGTAAAGTAGCTTTCCGTCAATACTTCTATGCGGCGCAATACTTTTGCCGTCTGTTTCACATCTGCAAACATACTTTTTATTTCTTCATTCAGCTCATCCCATTGTTTCCCCGGATTGATTGCCGGCAAAGAAGCATCGGCATAGCTCTCGTTATATTTTGTTTTAAATCCGTCAAACCCTGCAATTACGGCATGCTCTACCTCTAATTTATCAAGCAGCCTCAGACAGCAGATCACTGCATTGTCAAAATGCTCCCATCCTCTTTTTATTGCGCGGTTAAAGCTGACGATATATTCATTCTCTAAAGGCTTTGTCTTAATATTGGACAATACAATCTTCTTTGTCTGTCCAAACTGCTCCTGCCGTGATTCCCTGGCATAATCATATCTCGCCGAATTAGCCGCGAACATATAATCATATCTGTATTCCCTGAGCAGTGCATTTACAGCTATAACCACCGGTTTTTCCGTCCGGATGTATTCCAGTATCTTTTCCTGCTCCTCTATCACACTTTTTCCAGGCGCCACCAGCAATACAGTCCTGCCTTTGAACGCCTTTTTTAAAAATCTGACGGTCTCTTCATCATCTACAAGCTTATCCTGGTTCTCTATATATTTTTCCTCCAGAAGTCCGTAGTCGTATTTTCTTCTGTCCTCCGGCGACAGTGACTCAATGATATTTCTCATATCCTTTGCACTTGTCCGGTGATTCGCCAACAGATAGGCAATGTTATTTACATGGCAGCAATACATACCCGCAATAAAGTAAGGTGTCGAATATCCCCACTCATAATTCTCTTTAAAATATTCCATGTAAATGTCTATGGCGTCCATAACGGCATCCATATCATAGCAGCATCCATGTTGATTCAGATAATTCACAATCAGTTCTGTCGGCGCATTTCCGGCGCCGCGACCCATTCCGTTAAGGCTTGCATCCACAATGATGCCTCTCTCCCTGTTCCGGAACATTTTCACAAAACGAATCGTTAATGCAAAGGACAGCTGTTGATTATTATGTGAATGAAAACCGAGCCGGATTCCTTCATCCAGATTTGCATCCAGGATATCTGCGATCCTCTCCAGATCCTCCTCGTACATGGCGCCGAAGGTATCTACCACCGACAGGCTCACGGGATGTATCTGGTTGATCTCCCTGGCCAGGCTCCTAAGATCCTCGTCGCTGTAGGCCAGCGTGTTCGCCGCCTGATAAAATACCTGATACCCTTTTTCTTTGACAGCGTTCCCCACCGCGATGCCTTCTTTGTATCTGCCATGGGGAAATACAATCCGGACTGCATCTACCGTCTCGCCGTCACATGGCGGAAGCGCATCCAGATCATACCTGTCCCAGTCTATCATTACTGTATAGATGCTCCTCCTATCCTTCTCCAGCAGATACGGCTTCAGGTCATCCGGGATATGATAAAAGGTCGATCCATCCCTGTGCGGATCATTTTTCAGCCACCCGCACTCAATGATGTCCACATTTGCATCCTGCATTTTCTTTAAGATACCCTTGATGGCCGGAGCCCCGAACTGAGAATCTACAATATAAGCCCCGTCCCGGAGTGTACAGTCCAGTAATTGTATCTTTTGATTCATCTGCTTTCCCCCTCTCTCTGCCCGTAAATGTACAGTCCTGTAAACGTTTCGTCCAATGCGGTCTGTGTCCGGACACCACTCTTATAATGGTCTAATATATAATCTCTGACTCTTGCTATTTTACGGGCTACTCCTCCGGAAAAAATAACCCTGTCGATCATGGAGATATCCTCTTCCACAATATCTGCGGCCTGTATGAAATTCTCGCCCATCTGACAGAACACGGCGCGCATCAGGTTTCCCAATGTCAGAGAATATTCCTCAATATGAGAAATACTCCCCTGCCGGAAATCTGTCGCGGCATTTTCGTAAAAGCTAAGGTCACAGGACAGGCCTGTCTCTTCTGCCTGCTGCTCCGCCTCAAGCAATATCCTCCAGATATCCTCCTCCGGCACATCTGCCTGAAACCGGCACAAAATATCCCTCAGAAATCGAATATAAACATTCAATGCCCTCCCCGAAGGAAGATATGGAATTGTCTTTAGATAGGCCTCGCCAAAATACGGCCTTATCTGATATTGATCTGAAAATACAACCTCCGATACCATCTTACTGACCTGCGCCCCTGTCCCAAGATTGAAAGAAATCGTTCTTTCATCCGTAAGCCCTGCTCCAAGCAGAGCCGCCTGTTGGTCTCCAATTGCCGGAAGCGCATTCACTTTTAAGGAACCTAAGAAAAAGGTAATCTGCCTCTCTCCAATCTGCGGGAATCGGATCCCCGCCCCTCCTGCCGCCTTTATCAGCCTGTGGTTCCATATATGACTGCGCAGATCATACAGGCCTGTAGCCGCTGCATTGGTCGGATGGCATATCGGCTCCTTCCCGGACACTGCCCTTAGAATATAATCTCCCAGTGTATAAAAATGCAATTGCGGATGCACATTGTCCAGACAGCCGATTCGCTGCAGATACAGCAGGTTGCTGCTTGGAAGCCCGGCCCGAAGCGGCATCCCTGTATATCGGATATCCCCTGCCAGGTCTCTTCGCCTTAATTCATCTACAGAAGTATATCCTTCTATTTCCTTTGCACTGTATTCCTTCTGCCAGGATATATAATCCGTGTAAGGCTTTCCGTCTTCACAGGCAAGCAGAAATCCGTGCATTTCATTAGAAATACACAGTCTTACCTCTGCCTCACTCCCGGCCAGGTCCAGAATCATCTGAGACACCAGAGGCACCAGCGCCCGGACCTGGACCGGGTTTCTTATATCCTCTTCCCCATGCACCCTGGGAGCCCGAAGCTGCATCCGCTTCTCTATTTTTCCGTTTTGGATCCGTGCACCTTTTAAAAAGCTGGCACCGCAATCAATGGTTATCGTGTTCATTTGTTTCCTCAATATATGCTAAAAACATATCTTCCAATGTCTGGTCAATCTTCATAGGGTATACAATCAGATGGCCGACAGAATCCGGCATAGCGAAATTCAGCACATCTCCCCTCACCTTTTTATCCGTGCGGATGATCTCAAATAATGCCCTGGGATCTTGAACTTCTATCCTCTCCTTCAGGAATGCACGCCAGATCAAATCGTGGACATCCTCATAGATCTCCCGTGAGATCAAGCCCTCTCTCCAGGCAATATAATTCACCACATCAATTCCCCAGATCACTCCTTTGCCGTGGGGAATCTCATTCTTCGTATAGCTTTCCAGCGCGTGGCCGAACGTGTGCCCGTAATTCAGCACCCGCCTTAAATCAGATTCAAATTCATCTTTCTCAATGATCCTCTTTTTCACCATCAGCCCTTTGTGTATATACCCGGCAATCCGCTTACAGGGGATATAGTCTGTCTCAGCTTTTACCTCCTGATAAAAGGCTTCGTCATCTGTCAGAGAGAATTTAAGAAGTTCGCCCCATCCATTGATATAATCATCCTCTGAGAGCGTCTTAAGAAACCCTGCATCAATAAAAATTTTCCTGGGAGGATAGAACACACCGATCTGGTTCTTGTATGCACCCAGATTGATGCCGCACTTTCCCCCGATGCAGGAGTCACACATAGACAGCAGCGTTGTTGGAAAAAAATACCACTCTATGTTGCGGAGAAACAGATTGCTTGCAATCGTTGTCACATCCTGAGTGATCCCTCCCCCGATGCATACTGCCTTCCATTCCTTCCTGACTCCCAGCCTCTGCCAGAAGGAGATCAGATCCAGAACTGTCTCCATATTTTTCTGATGCTCCGCCGCCTCTACAAAATAGATCTTCTCCGGCTCCACAGACTGGAACGCATCCCGGTACAGATCATATACTCTTTTATCTGCCACATAGGCAGCGGCCGGACCGAAGCTCTGCAGCTTTTCTCTGAAATTGTCAATAATATCTACTGTATAATCATATAGTCTCGAGCTGATATGAATTGTCTCCATAATTTGTCCCTCTCATGTATCAACATTTATATGCTTATCTATTCCGGGATACACAGATCCCTGATCATCTCCCCGTGTACCTCGGGGCAAAGGAAGAAATAGTTGGTCTCTATTGTTTCTTCGTCCACATAGCCAAACCGCTTTAACTTATTGTCTCCTGTGATCACATAGCACTGGTATCCGATCTTCTCAAACAACTGAATAATGTCATTGGGATGATAGTTGTACTTGGCAGACCACTTCCGCAGTATCTCTGAAAAAACTACAGGCTTGTATTTCTCAATACTTTTCAGCCCTCCTTCATACACAAACAATTCAGAGCCTTCCACATCACACTTAATAAAATCAATCCGCCCAAGCTTTTCTTCTTCAACAAATTCATCCAGACGCCTGATCTGACACTCCACCTTCTCTGTAGTTCCTGCTTCCCTCAGATCCACCATGGATGATGCGCCTGAAACCTGCAGATCATAAAAAAAAGTAATGGTCTTATTCTCGTTTGACAGGCCAAGGTTTAAGCATCTGCAATTTTCCAGACCATTAAGCTCTATATTTCTTTTTAATTTCTCATAAGTTTGAGGGATAGGCTCAAATGCATAGGAAGTCAACGCCGGGTACTGCTTACATACATTTAGTGTATACCAGCCCAGATTCGCCCCGATGTCCAGGCACACCCCCTTCTCCTCCCCGAAATAACTAAATAAGGTATTTACCATCCTCAGCTCCTCCGGCTCATATCCGTCCGCCGTACTTAGCATGGCCGCCGGAACTGCTCCCCAGTCATCCTGGTAGAGGGCCATATGAATCTTATACGGTTCACCCTTCGCATTTTGATTATCCATGGTAAAAACCACATCATCTCCTGTAACCGCAACCTGACAGACATGAGAATCGTTGAGCAGATCTTTATATTCCAGCAGCTCCTCAAACTTTTTGAACAATTTCATCCGGTACTCTTTCACATCCGTCTGTCCGTTTTTATATTCATTTCTGATCTCAGTAATCGTCATCTCTTTTCTCCTCTACACAGCAATCGTTTCTCTTTCCTGCAGCAGGCTCTCTATGGTCCGATAGAATCCCTCCCGCGTATCATACTTACAGACCCATCCAAGTGACTTTAACTTCTCGTCACTGATCTTTCCCTCACTTTCTTCCTTCTTCGGAACTTCGCTATTCCCCTCCGGTATCTTCATCTCCACTTTCAGTTTCTTTTCGGGATACAGGCCGGTCAACAGATCTGCAAGCTGGCGGATGCTGAGATACTCCCCGGAATTGCAGAGATTATAGGCCTCCCCGGCGCTTCCGTCCAGTAATATCTGAAAAAAAGCAGCAGCAGCGTCCGCAAGGTAGCAGAATGGTCTCATTGCCGAACCGTCACTTTTCATAACAATATTTCGGTTATTAATAATGTCGCCGGCAAAGGATGAAAACACTCTGGCATCACCGTCAATGTCCATCGTCGGCCCGTAGGTATGGCAGATCCTCGCAATCTTTACAGGTACCTTCTTCTGATGAAACCAGGCGCAGCACAGCATTTCCGCCATCCTTTTGCTCTCACAATAGCAATTTCTCAGATTCAGCGTATCGGCAGTCCCCAGTGTCTCCTCTGTAATTACCGAGACAGAACGGTCTACTTTCCCATAGACTTCACCGCTGCTGAACAACAGGAATCCTTCTGCCTTATGCTCCTCTGAAAGCTTAAGAAGCGAAATAGTACCGGATATATTCGGCAATATCACATCAACCGGCATACTGCCGTAATATTGCGTGCTTGCCAGGCTGGCGCCGTGGATCACATAATCTATATGTCCCTCCACAAAGATCGGTTCGTTGATATCTTTCAGATAAAGTTCTATATATTCCTTTTCCAAAAAACGGCCGAACCGTCTTCTGGCTTTCTCTTCACTGCGGACAGCCAGGATCAGCCTGATATTGTAATGATGCATCTCATTCAGATAAATACACAAGAACACAAGATAGGAGGTAAGCATCCCATATGCACCTGTGATAAAAATTGTCTTGTCTCTCAATCTTTCCCAATTGATATTACGTTCATAGATCTCTTCCAGATCTTCCCTTATCACACGATTTTCCCAGAACATTCCTCTGCCTCACCTATTCTTCTTTGACACATTCTATGATCATATTTTCCCGCAGCTCTTCCCTGGAAAGAAAGGGCGCCATATCCTCAAGAGGCGGAGACACCATCCTGCCGTCCTCCAGTTTTCTGGCGGCAGATTTCGGCTCAAACGCCTGTCCTTTGGTGACAACCACTTCACAGAAAGCCGATCCTTCCGCCTGCAGAACCGTATCTATGATATCCTCCATCTCCTCGCTGCGGCTGCACCGGTAAAAAGGAAAACCATAGACAGAGGCAAGCCCCTCGCAGGACGGGAAGCCCAGATCCCCGCTCTCCTCTCCTACGCCTACAAATCCATTGCCGAATATATTTTTCTGTGTCAGCCTGATCTGCTGATATCCTCTGTTGTTGATCACAAAAAGCTTCACCGGCAGCTGATTCGTACGGATTGTCTGAAGCTCCTGCAGATTCATCTGCAGACTTCCGTCTCCTGCAATACAGACAGTCTCCCGGCCTCCTAAAGCCACACATGCGCCGATTGCCGCCGGCAGGTCATACCCCATAGAAGACAGAGCGCAGTTCATAAGAAACCTCTGCCCCCTGCGGATATAGTATGCCTGACTCCCCACCACGCTGGCCGAGCCGTTGGCCACAACAGTAACGGCACCCGAACGCAGCTTTCTGCTGAGACAGTCCATAAAAGCATATACATTCACATGCTCCTGCTCCGAACAATAGTGTTCTTTACAGACGACCGGATACCTCTTTTTCCATGCAGTACAAGTCTTAAGCCACTTTGTACCTCTTTGGGCAGTTCCTGTACAGGCTCCTTTTTTTACGGCCTCAGACATTTTGTCAATCACACTTCCTACATCTGCACAAACAGCTTTATCTACCCGGATGGTAGGCTTCTTCAACTCTTCCGGATCTATGTCCACCGCAATACAATAACTCTCCCGGGCCCAGGTACGTATATCATACCCCACCTGATAGATGTTCAGGCGGGATCCCAGGGACAAGACAAGATCACTGTTCTGAACCGCAAAATTCCCGGCTCTGTCTCCCATAAGTCCGCCCCGTCCCACATAACAGGGTGCATCTGTCTCCATCTCATCAATGCTGTTCCAGCAGGTTACCACCGGAATATCTAATAACTGTACCAGCTCTGCAAACTTTTTATAGCTCCCGGAGGTTCGAATCGCGCTTCCGGCATAGATAACCGGACGTTCTGCACCTCTGATCTTTTCCATAATAAATGCGATATCCTCATCAGCTGCCTCATACTGCATCTGATAACCTTCGCTGCAAGGATCAAACCCCTGCAGGGAATCCACATCTATCATTTTCCCCTGGATATCCACCGGAATGTCCAGCCAGCATGGCCCCGGTCTTCCATGAAGTGCCAGAAACAGTGCTTTTTCCAGCGTATATCTTATGTCTTGCGCGTCTTCGAGCATAACACTGTATTTTGTAATATGCTCTACCATCGGAATAATGTCAATCTCCTGATTCCCCAGTGTGCGCAGACGAAGGCCAGAGTGCCTGACTGTCAGCTCTGTCTTTGTCTGCCCGGAAATTACCAGCATAGGAATCGAGTCCACCCACGCCCCTGCCACTCCGGTGACGGCATTGGTGGCTCCCGGCCCCGAAGTAACACAGACCGCCGCCATCCTGTTATCTACCCGGTAATAGGCCTCCGCCGCAATAGACGCCGCCTGCTCATGATGATTGTAGATACACTTAATCCTGTCCGAATGGCCGAATGCATCATTTAAATGCATAGCTCCGCCCCCGACTACTGTAAAGACATGAGCGATCCCATTTTCTGCCAAAAATCCCTCTATAAAATCTGCGACTCTCATTTTTGTACTCATTTTCTTACCCTTAACCTCCCAGATAGACGACAGGCACATCTTCTGTCCCGTATATCCACTTAATCTCTATACCGCTCTCCTCATACTGCTCCACATTATGATACAAAACATCTGACAGCATATAGTGGGTAAGGATGATTACATCCGGGTTGATCTCCCCGATCCGTTCGGGACCCGATACCTCTGCCGCAATCCTTTCGCCTATCTCCATATTCCCCCACAGCTTTTCATTCCTGTCTATGATATAGCTCTGAAACTCAGGTTCTCCAAACCAATCCTGATAATCCTTCAAAAACTTTCTGGTCGTTGCACAGTTTGGATAAAAGACGACCTTTCGGTATTTTGCAGCCTTGATCTCTTCCAGTTTCTCTTTCCACCGGCCCTTTTCTGTCACTCTGCCGGATATCCTCTCATAAACATCCCGGATCCTGTCCACAATAGGCAGCGACTGGGTACATTTCCTCTCGCAGCTTCGGCAGGAAATGCACGGATTCTCTCCTTCCAGAGGGAACTCCACCCCATAATGCATCATTTCCTGTGTCAGGCGTATATTATCCAGCAGACTTTTGTCATCCCGCCGATACTGGCCTGCATATCTGCTGTTATCCCATTGCAGCACATTATAACTATACATCAGACTCTTGACGGGAATCCCGCGCGGGCAGCCTTTACAGTAATCACAGCCTGTACACAGCCCATTTTTCTGGTACAATTCCTTCTCGAAATAATCGGTATACTCCGGCCGGTACTCCTCCATCTGTTCAATTGCCCTTATGTTGCACTTCATCTCCTCCAATGTCTGCATACCGGACAAGACACTAGTCACTGCCGGCTGAGAGTAGATATACTGGAGCGCCATCTGACAGATCTCGTCTGTATTCTCTGTGAGTTTCTGAAACAACTGCGGATTCTGAGGAAGCAATCCTCCCGCCAGAGAATTCATAGTCAAAATACCGGCTCCCAACTTGCGCGCCTTCTCCAATACAGGGCGCATCTGCACACAATTCAGCAAATGATATGTAATCGTGTAGCCCTCAAACTTTTCCTCCTCCATAATCTGCATCGTCTCCTCTACGGTTGCGTGAGAAGACAGGCAGATATGGCGGATCAGCCCCTCCTTCTTAGCCTCCAGAAATCCTTCATAAATACCTCCGGGCTTCATGATCTCCTGATACTCCTCATAGGATTTCACAGCCTGGGCAAAACAAAGATCCGCAGTTTGTATATTCAGGGCGCGCAGCTGCTCTCTGATATCCTGGACGGCGCCCTGCTTCGTTCTGTCCGTATGGTTCAGCATCATTTTAACAGAGACATAAACCTCTTTCCTGCCCCCAATCTCCTCCAGTGCCCTCTTAAGGATCGGGAATGCCTTCTTATTCGAATAATTCCTGGCAACATCTATGTAATTGACACCCCTGTCCACTGCATAGGTCACCATCCTGACCGCCTGCTGCATCCCTTCTTCCGTCAGCATCTCCGGCGGAAACCGGTTCATTCCGAATCCAAGTCCTGACAGCCAGAGATCTGTCTTTCCAAATCTGCGATATTCCATACTCGAATCTCCTTATGTATTTTCGATCAATTCCAGATAATTTCCTTCTATATCCCGGCAGAAGGCCATATAATTCCCATTCTCCTGCACTTGCATCGGATCACAGACCGGCTGTCCGCCGTGCTCCTGCACATTCCGGTACACATCGTGGATATGTGCCACCCCAAGCCCGATATGAGCCATTCCGGGTGCAAACAGGGCGCCGTCCACACATTTCTCCTCATTATCAGGAACACAGACCAGCTCCAGCATATCTCCCTGCCCCTTTTCCTTCCCAAAAGGCGTCAGCAGTTTACAGATCAGCACTTTGGCGCCCTTCCTTTTCAAGATCCTGCCGATGTGATCTCCAGAATCCTCATAGCGCGTCAGTTCCAGAAATCCCAGAGCCTCCTTGTAAAAGTCTATCATTCCCTGAAAATCTCTGACATAAATACCGACATGCTTCATGTATTTTATCTTTTCCATCTATCGCCCTCACCGAAATATTTTCTTCAATATTTTCCTTTTTTAGTATACCCTTCAACCTCCTGAATTGTCAACAATCAGGGGCGAAGTCAAAGCCGCCGACGCGAATGTTTATATACATCCGCATCTGCGGCTCTTCATCCTTTGCAGCGCAATATTCTGATTATATGTACATTAGCAGGTCGCTCCGCCGACAACCGTCTTTTCCAGTATTTTACTCTTGTCGATCCTGCTGTTCAGAAGTTTATCCTGTGCATATTCAAATCCCAGACGTGCGATCGTATCCGCAAAACGTTCCCCTGAGATCCCCTCGTCACGGAAGAAAAGTATCGCACGCTCCACAAGCTCCACAACTTCCTCCTCCGAGGTAAAGATCTTATCAAGCGGGCGGCCCTCCGCCACCTTCTTGCCCCATCTTCCGCCGATATATACCTTATACCCGACAGCTGCCTCACCCAGCGCGCCGAACGGGCAGCTGGATATACAGCGTCCGCAATGATTGCAGGTATCCTCCGGGATCCTGATCTTACCGTCCTCCATCTGAGCCACATGGATCGGGCACGCCTTCTCCACCTGGCATACTTTACACCCGCGGCATTTTGACAAGTCAATCTCAGGCAGACGCTGGCCGATGATCCCAAGGTCGTTAAGATCCGGTTTTACACAGTTATTCGGACATCCGCCCACCGCAATCTTGAATTTGTGAGGAAGCGATACTCCATGATATCCTGTATAGAATAGATCATGCAGGCGCTCCGACAGAGAAAAAGTATCAATCAGCCCATACTGGCAGGTTGTCCCCTTGCAGGACACCACGGGCCGCACCTTCGACCCGGTTCCTCCGGTCTCGAGACCTGCCTCCTCCAGAAATGCCCTGAGCGGCTCGATATTGTCATACAAAACTCCCTGGATCTCCAGCGTAAGTCTGGTCGTCATTGTAACTTCCCCGGATCCGAACTTCTCGGCTGCCTTGGCAATCTTTTTCTGCTCTTCGGCCGTGATC
Source organism: uncultured Dorea sp. (assembly GCA_947645355.1). Taxonomy (GTDB): domain Bacteria; phylum Bacillota; class Clostridia; order Lachnospirales; family Lachnospiraceae; genus Dorea_D. The sequence goes on from CANSCI010000002.1 coordinate 19,665, forward strand.
TTTCCGTTCCGCGTGATGACACGTACATTGAATACATCATCATATCTCTTATCCTGAAGACATCCGAGCCCTTTCACTCTCTTAATCTCTTCTGCCGAAAGCTTCTTCCCGTCACGGGGCACACGAACCTCGTTGAACATTGCGCCGCCCTCCAATACAAGGGTATTGGTGTATCCGAAGGCTTTCAGGCGGTTCTGGAGGAAATAGCCCCTCTTTCCTTTCGCACAGACAAGCAGAAGCCTTGCATCCTTCTCAATTCCTTCTAACGGCCCGTCCACCGTCGTCAGATCGATCCAGCGCGCATTTTGAAGCGCCGGAGCCGGCTGTACATCCAGTACTGTATAGCCTTTGGCCGCCCCGGCCGCATACTCTGCCGGGCTCATGCTCTCCAGAACTTTATCCAGCTTATTTTCCAGAATATAGCAGGCTGTCACAAACGGGTGGATGGCCGTCGAAAACGGCGGCGCATACGCAAAGTCCATAGTGTCGAAATCATCTATTTTCATTCCCTGGGAGATTCCGGCAACTGCAATATCCACTATCTTATCTACCGCGCCTGCCCCCAGCACCTGAATGCCGAGAAGTCTGCGGCTCTCTCTGTCTGCCGTCAGCTTCATAATAAATGACGACGCTCCCGGATAGTAGTGCGCCTTGTCATCCAGAATGCAGACAACAGATACCGCATCGTATCCTGCTGCCTTCGCCTGCATCTCTGTAAGCCCTGTCCTGCCCCCGTTCAAAGTCGGCAGAATCCGCACAACCCCTGTGCCGAGGCATCCGCCGTAGCCTCTTCCCTGTCCGTAAAGCCCCTTCGCCAGAGCCCTCGCCGCAAGATTGGCCGTGGAACCCATTGCCGACCACTGCATGGCTCCTGTAACTGCATGTTTCACGACAGCACAGTCCCCCACCGCATAAATATCCGGAAGATTGGTCTCAAGCTTCTCATTTACTATAATGGTACCTTTCATCATCTCAATCCCAGAATCCGCCAGGAATCCCGTACACGGGCGAACCCCGATGGCCAGGATCACCACGTCTGCCAAAAGGCTGCCATTGTCCGTCGCCACACTCTCTGCACGCTGATCCCCCAAGATACCTGCAAGGCTTGTGGACGTAAGCACGCGCATCCCTGCCGCCTTAATCTGACGCTTTGCATAGGATGCCATCTCCTCGTCAAATGCATTGGGCATGATCTGGGGCGCCGCATCGATCACCGTCACATGCAGCCCCTGTGCCATCAGGTTCTCTGCTACCTCCAGGCCGATAAACCCGGCTCCGCACACCACTGCTTTTCTGCAATTCTCCTTCTCTATGTACGCCCGGACCGCCACGGCGTCGTCCGGCGTGCGGACACAGAACACCCCCGGAAGCTTTGTACCTTCTACCGGCGGCACGAACGGCTCTGCGCCCGTGGCAATGATAAGTTTGTCATACGTTTCTGTGAAGGTCTCTCCGCCAATACGACAAAATGTCACCTGCCGGTTCTTTTCGTCCACCCCCGTTGCCTCACAGCCTGTAAATACCTCGGCCCCTGTAAGCCCTGCGTATTTGGCAGGGAAATTTACAATCAATTCTTCTCTTGTACCGATATCTCCCCCGATATAATACGGAAGTCCGCAGCCGGCATATGAGATGTCCGTGCCCTTGGTAAAGACTTTTACCTGCGCGTTCCGGTCACACCTTTTGAGTTTCGCCGCGGCTTTTGTCCCCGCAGCAACACCCCCTAAAACCACATATTTCATTTTCATTTCCCTCCCTGTATTTTCATTTTTCATCTGAGATCTGCTTATTTGACTTTTCATAGACACCGTAAGTCCGATAATGGAATCATTTCTATAAATTATACAGGTTGTCCTTCCATTCGTCAACAAATGAACAAATCCTCTATACAGGTATTTATCTGACTTCTGTCACAGGTTCGTATACCCCATCAGAGAGTTATCCACAGCTTTCGCCGCCTGCCGCCCCTCCTCGATTGCCCAGACTACCAGTGATTGTCCCCGGTGCATATCCCCGGCAGTAAAGACGCCGGGCACACTTGTCTCATATCCATTTTCCCCTGTCTTTACGTTCGTCCTCTCATTCAGGTCTATCTTAAATGCATCTGCCACATACTGCTGCACCCCTAAAAATCCTGCCGCAATAAGCACCAGCTCCGCCTCAATTACCTTTTCGCTTCCTTCCACCGGTACCATCCGGACTCTGCCGGATGATTCGTCTCTTTCGGTTTTCAACATTACCGTGATTACTTTTTTTACATTTCCGTTTTTATCCTTCCGAAACTCTTTGACTGTCGTGCGGTAGATGCGTGGATCATGTCCGTACAGGGCAATTGCTTCCTCCTGTCCGTAATCCGTCTTCAGAACCTTCGGCCACTGAGGCCATGGATTCGTCTCCGCCCTTTTTTCGGGAGGCTTTGGCATCATCTCCAGCTGCGTGACAGACCGTGCGCCCAGACGGATGGCCGTCCCGACGCAGTCATTTCCCGTATCTCCGCCGCCGATCACCAGCACATGCTTCCCTTTTGCCTGTACATAGGACTGATCTTCAAGACCGGAGTCCAACAGGCTCTTTGTCACGGAAGCAAGAAAGTCTACCGCAAAGAAAATATTCCCCGCATCCCGGCCCGGCGCGTCAATATCCCGGGGGCGGGACGCCCCGCAGGCCAGTATGATCCGGTCGAACTGCTTCCTCAACTCCCCGGGGGAAAGATCCCGGCCTGCGTCTGTATTGGTTCGGAACACGACGCCCTCCGCCTCCATCAGACGAATCCGACGGTCAATCACCTGCTTATCCAGCTTCATATTGGGGATCCCGTAGCGGAGCAGTCCGCCGATCCGGTCCGAGCGCTCATACACCGTGACCTGGTGCCCGCGCCGGCAGAGCTGCTGGGCCGCTGCAAGCCCTGCCGGGCCGCTGCCGATCACCGCCACCTTCTTCCCGGTACGGATCTTCGGCGGCTGCGGCGTCACCCATCCCTCCTCGTAAGCATGCTCAATGATTGCCCTCTCGTTCTCCTTCGTGGCCACCGGCTCGCCGTCCAGGTTGCAGGTACAGGCCGCCTCGCACAGAGCCGGGCAGACCCTGCATGTAAATTCCGGGAAACAATGGGTACTGGCCAGGCGCTCGTAGGCCTGCCTCCAGTTGCCGCTGTAAACCAGGTCATTGGTCTCCGGCACCAGATTGCAAAGCGGACAGCCGGATGCCATCCCCGCAAGCATGCCGCCGTTCTGGCAGAAAGGAACTCCGCACTCCATACATCGCGCTCCCTGCTTCTGCTGCTCTTTCAACGGAAGAGGGGTACGGAACTCCCGAAAATGGCGGATTCGCTCCAACGGCTCCTCTACCTTCGCGGTTTTTCTCTCATAATCTATAAATCCTGTTGCTTTTCCCATGGTCATACCCCCTTTGTCTCTTTCTGAAAGCTTTCGTAGAAGGCCTCCATCTGTGCCTGCCGGGCGCTCATGCCCTTCTCCTCCAGCCTGGCGGCAAGCGCCGTCATCTTCTTATAATCATACGGGATGATCTTCTTGAACTTGGGAAGATATTGTTCAAAATCATCCAGAATCCGCTTGCCGCGCTCTGATCCTGTCGCCTGCACATGCTCCTCGATCAGCGACTTCAGCTCCTGTATATCGTATTTGTTCTCCAGCCCTTCAATAGAAATCATGTCTTTGTTCAGATTCCGGTACAGATGGCTGTCCTCATCCAGCACATAGGCAATCCCGCCGCTCATGCCCGCCGCAAAATTTTTGCCCGTCTTTCCAAGCACTACGACTCTGCCGCCGGTCATATATTCGCAGCCGTGCTCGCCGACGCCTTCCACCACGGCATACGCCCCGGAATTGCGGACGGCAAAACGCTCTCCTGCCACACCGTTGATAAATGCTTTCCCACTGGTGGCTCCATATAAGGCTACATTTCCTGCAATGATATTCTCCTCCGCCCGATAGCCGCGCTCCTTCGGCGGATAGACGACCATCTTTCCGCCGGAAAGGCCTTTTCCATAATAATCATTGGTATCCCCGCACAGAGTCAAAGTCAGACCGGCAGGGATAAATGCGCCGAAGCTCTGTCCGCCGGCGCCGGTACACACCACCTTTATGGTATCCTCCGTAAGCCCGTCCTTGTGGCATCTTGTGATCTCTGCCCCAAGAATCGTCCCCAGCGCCCTGTCCGTATTTCCCACCTGCAGTTCTACGGATGCAGGCGTGCCGTTTGTGACCGCAGTTCTAAGCTTCTTAAGAAGCACCCTCATATCCAGCGTCCGGGAAAGCTGAAAATCATATTTCTTCAGCGGGTCAAAGATTACATTCTGGTTTTCTTTGCCAAGGGGCCGGTAAAGGATCTCCGACAGATCCATTTTCCCGGCCATGGGGGAAGCAGCGTCCTCTTTCATCCTCAGCAGATCACTTCTCCCTACCATCTCATCTACGGTACGCACGCCCAGCCTGGCCATATACTCCCGAAGCTCCTGCGCGATAAACCGCATAAAGTTCTCCACGTATTCCGGTTTTCCTTTAAACCGCCTGCGAAGCTCAGGGTTCTGTGTGGCCACTCCTACCGGACAGGTATCCAGGTTGCAGACCCGCATCATCACACACCCCATCGTTACCAGCGGGGCAGTGGCAAACCCGAATTCCTCCGCGCCGAGAAGCGCCGCTACAGCAACATCCCGCCCGCTCATCAGTTTGCCGTCGGTCTCAATACGGACACGGTTCCTGAGCCCGTTTGCAAGCAGTGTCTGATGAGTCTCGGCAAGACCCAGCTCCCAGGGGAGTCCCGCGTTGTGGATAGAGCTCTCCGGCGCCGCCCCGGTTCCTCCGTCGTATCCCGAGATCAGGATCGTCTGTGCCCCGGCCTTGGCCACGCCTGCGGCCACAGTCCCCACCCCGGCCTCTGAAACCAGTTTTACAGAGATGTCCGCATATTGATTGGCATTTTTCAGGTCATAGATCAGCTGTGCCAGATCCTCGATGGAATAAATATCATGGTGCGGCGGCGGTGAGATCAGGCTGACGCCCGGTGTAGAGTGCCTTGTCCTGGCGATCCACGGATATACCTTCCTTGCGGGCAGATGTCCGCCCTCCCCCGGTTTTGCGCCCTGGGCCATCTTAATCTGAATCTCCTTTGCGCTGACCAGATATCTGCTTGTAACTCCAAAACGTCCGGATGCCACCTGTTTGATGGCGGAGCAGCGGTCATTGCCGCTGCCCGCAGAGTCCAGGCGCTCTTCACTCTCGCCTCCCTCGCCGGTATTGGACTTGCCGTGGAGACGGTTCATGGCGGCTGCCAGCGTCTCATGGGCCTCCTGTGAGATGGAACCGTAGGACATAGCCCCTGTCTTAAATCTTCTGACGATGGCGTCCACAGCCTCCACTTCTTCGATGGGGACAGCCTCATCCGGATACCGAAACTCCATCAGGTTCCTCAGATTGCCGCTTCGTTCTTCATCCACCTTATTGGTATACTGCTTGAACAGCTCATAATCTCCTGTCCACGCAGACTGCTGCAGCAGGTGAATGGTCTCCGGATTGTAGCGGTGTTCCTCGCCGCCGCTTCTGCGCTTATGTTTTCCCATACTGTCAAGGTTTAAATCTACGGTAAGCCCCAGCGGATCAAAAGCTCTGGAATGATAATCTTCCACCTGTGACGCGATATCTTCCATGGTAATACCGCCCACTCTGCTCACCGTGCCGGAGAAATACTGGTCCGTCACATCCCGGGAGAGACCGACAGCCTCAAAGATCTTGGCTCCCTGGTAGGACTGTATGGTGGAAATCCCCATCTTGGACGCGATCTTCACGATCCCGTGGAGGACAGCCCCATTGTAGTCTTCCACCGCCGCATAGTAATCTTTGTTAAGCATCCCTTCATCGATCAGCTCATGGATGGCATCCAACGCCAGATACGGATTCACCGCACAGGCGCCATAACCGAGCAGCGCCGCGAAATGATGCACCTCTCTCGGCTCCCCGGATTCCAGAATCAGCGCCAGCGAGGTCTGCTTTTTTGTGTTTACCAGATGTTGATGCACCGCGGACACAGCCAGAAGAGACGGAATGGGCATGTGATTCTCATCCACGCCCCGGTCAGAAAGGATCAGTATATTGGCTCCGTCCTTATAGGCTTTGTCCACCTCCACGAACAGCCGGTCAATGGCACGCTCAAGCCTTGTACTCTTATAATAAATGATCGGCACCACCGCAACACGGAAACCGTCTCTCTCCATCTGTCTGATCTTCAGCATATCCGTGTTCGTCAGGATCGGGTTATTGATTTTCAGTACCTGGCAGTTTTCCGCCTTTTCCTCCAGAAGATTGCCCTTCTTCCCGACATATACCGTAGTGCTTGTCACAATTTCCTCCCGGATAGCATCGATGGGCGGATTGGTCACCTGTGCGAACAACTGCTTGAAGTAATCAAACAATGGGCGCTTCTTTTCTGAGAGAACCGCAAGCGGAATGTCCGCTCCCATAGCCGCTATGGATTCTCCGCCGTTCAGCGCCATATTCCGAATGGAATTCCTGTATTCCTCGTAAGTATAGCCGAAAGCCTTCTCCAGCTGTCTTCTCCTGTCCGGCTCATATTCCTCCACACGCATGTTAGGAATCTTCAGCTCCTTCAGCTCCACAAGATTACGGTCCAGCCATTCCCCGTAAGGCTGCCGGCATGTATAAGCAGCTTTCAGTTCTTCATCCTGGAAGATCTTTCCCTGTATCGTATCTACCAAAAGCATTTTCCCGGGGTGAAGACGCTCTTTTAAGACGATCTCTTTCTCCGGAACCGGAAGAACCCCTACCTCCGAGGACAGGATCAGATCCCCGTTTTTCAGCACATAATATCTGGAGGGGCGAAGCCCGTTGCGGTCCAGCACGGCTCCTACCTTATCTCCGTCGGAAAATACAATGGACGCCGGTCCGTCCCACGGCTCCATCATCGTCGCGTAATACTGATAAAAATCCCGTTCGTCCTGTGTCAGCGTCCGGTTATTGCTCCACGGCTCCGGAACGGTAATCATCATCGCAAGCGGAAGCTCCATTCCGCTCATCACAAGAAATTCCAGCGTATTGTCAAGCATCGCCGAGTCGGAGCCGTTGGTATCCACCACCGGCAATACTTTGTGCAGCTGGCCCTTCAGATGGCCGGACTCCATGGTCTCCTCCCTTGCCAGCATCTTGTCCGCGTTCCCCCGGATGGTATTGATCTCCCCGTTGTGCACGATAAACCGGTTTGGGTGAGCGCGTTCCCAGCTTGGGTTGGTGTTGGTGCTGAACCGCGAATGCACCATGGCAATGGCCGACTCATAATCCCTGTCTTTAAGATCCTCAAAAAAGGTTCCAAGCTGCCCCACCAGGAACATTCCCTTATACACAATGGTACGGCTGGACATGGACACTACATAGGTATTATCATTGCTCTGCTCAAATACTCTGCGGGCAATATACAGCTTCCGGTCAAAATCAAGCCCCTTTTCTGTGTGCCGGGGCTTCTCGATAAACGCCTGCACAATATGGGGCATACACTGCCTGGCCTTCTGCCCCAGGACGCCCGGGCACACCGGGACTTCCCGGAATCCCAGGAGCTTAAGCCCTTCCTTCTCCACAATGATCTCAAACATTTTCTTCGCCTGATTCCTCTGCAGCTCCTCCTGCGGGAAAAATAACTGGGCAATCCCATATTCTCTCTCTTCCCCCAGGGTGATCCCGATGGCCGCGCATGCTTTCTTGAAAAAACGGTGAGAAATCTGGAGAAGGATCCCCACACCGTCCCCGGTCTGCCCTTCTGCATCCTTCCCTGCACGGTGCTCCAGGTTCTCTACAATCTTCAGCGCATGTTCCACCGTATCATGGCTCCTGATTCCTTTACTGTTGACGACAGCGCCGATCCCGCAATTATCATGCTCGAACTGCGGTCTGTATAATCCCTGATTCTTGTTCTCTGTATTTTTACTCATAACCTGTTCTCCTTATCCTTATAGCTTCTGTCTCCCTGCCCGGCGTCTGAGGCTCTGTCCATCCCTGCAAGATCTATCAGTGTCAGCCTCCTCTGATCTATATGTTCAAGACTTGAGACCAGCGCTTCGGCCGTATCAATGGCTGTCAGTACATTTACCCCTGTCTCAATGGCATTGCGGCGGATGATAAAACCGTCTTTTGCGTGCTCCGCGCCCTGATGGGGTGTGTCGATCACAAGGTCAATCTCATGCCCCAGGATCAGATCCAGCAGATTCGGAGAGCCCTGCTCCACCTTGTTCACCTCTTCTGCCTCCACGCCGGCTGCCTGAAGCGCCTCTGCCGTACCCTTTGTAGCGTAGATCTTATACCCGATCCTGCGAAACCTGCGCCCGATCTTTACAGCCTCCTCCTTGTCATTCTTCCTTACGGACATAATCATATTTTTATACCGGGGAAGTCTCACACCTGCGCCGATAAATGCTTTATACAGCGCCTCCTCAAAGGTCCGGCCGACTCCCAGACATTCCCCTGTAGATTTCATCTCGGGGCCGAGGCTGATCTCTGCCCCGCGGATCTTCTCAAAGGAAAAGACCGGCATCTTTACGGCAATATAACCTGCCTCCGGCTGCAGGCCGGGTGTATAGCCAAGCCCACGAAGACTGCCTCCGGCAATAACCTTTGCCGCCAGCTCTACAATGGGGATCCCCGTCACCTTGCTGATATAGGGTACCGTCCGGCTGGATCTCGGATTGACCTCGATCACATAGACCTTCTCCTGATATACGATAAACTGTATATTGATCAGGCCGATCACATGCAGAGACCTGGCAAGCTGCCCGGTATACTCTTCAATCTCTCTCTTTACCTTTTCGGAAATGCTTCTGGCCGGGTAGACGGACACGCTGTCGCCGGAATGGATGCCTGCGCGCTCAATATGCTCCATGATGCCTGGAATGAGGATCTCTTTCCCGTCGCACACTGCATCCACCTCTATCTCCTTCCCCTGCAAATATTTATCTACCAGAATCGGGTGCTCCTGCACCGTCCGGTTAATAATCTCCATAAATTCGTCAATATCGTGATCCTTAACGGCAATCTGCATACCCTGACCGCCCAGGACGTAAGAAGGCCTTATCAGCACCGGATAGCCGAGCCGGGCCGCTGCTGTCTTTGCCTCCTCTGCCGTGTATACGGTCTCTCCTTTGGGCCGGGGGATCCGGCATCGGCTCAGGATCTCGTCGAACCGTTCCCTGTCCTCGGCGGCGTCAACATCCTCCGCCGCCGTACCAAGGATCGGAACTCCCATGTTCATAAGTGCTTCGGTAAGACCGATCGCTGTCTGCCCTCCAAACTGTACCACTGCTCCGTCCGGCTTCTCCAGATCTATGATACTCTCTACATCCTCCGGTGTCAGCGGTTCAAAATACAGCTTGTCGGCAATGTCAAAATCCGTGCTGACTGTCTCCGGGTTATTATTGACGATAATCGTCTCATACCCTTCCTTTTGAAAGGCCCAGGCGCAGTGCACACTACAGTAGTCAAACTCGATCCCCTGGCCGATCCGGATCGGCCCGGAGCCAAGGATCAGGATCTTCCTTCTCCCCCTTGTCCGTTCCACTTCATTCTCCCCGCCGAATACGGAATAATAATAAGGCGTCTTAGCGTCAAATTCTGCCGCGCACGTATCTACCATCTTGTAGGCTGCGGTGATGCCATATGCCCGCCGCATCCTGTGAACCATTTCCTCTGTGGTTCCTGCAAGCTCTGCGATGACACGATCCGGGAATTCCAGGCGTTTCGCCTCTCTGAGCACGGCGCCGTCCAGCTTTTTCTCCTTAAGAACCTTCTCCATCCCCACCAGACGCGCAAGCTTGTCAATAAACCACCGGTCGATCCGGGTCCGGCTGTGAATCTCTTCATAAGAGACCCCGCGGCGGATTGCCTCCGCGATCCGCCACAGACGCCTGTCGTCGGTGATCCGCAGCGCATCCAGAAGCTCCTCCCCGGAAAGCCCGGAATAATCCCGGGACACCAGGCTGTCCACATGCTGCTCCAGGGATCGCAGCGCTTTCATCAACGCCCCCTCGAAGCTGTCACAGATGCTCATAACCTCCCCGGTGGCTTTCATCTGCGTCGTCAGTGTATGCCTGGCGTCAATAAATTTGTCAAAGGGAAGCCTCGGAAGCTTCACCACGCAATAGTCCAGCACCGGCTCAAAGCAGGCGCTGGTCTTCCCTGTCACCGCATTTTTGATCTCGTCTAATGTATAGCCCAGGGCGATCCTTGCCGCCACTCTTGCGATAGGATAACCGGTTGCCTTGGAAGCCAGCGCCGAGGAACGGCTGACACGGGGATTCACTTCAATGACGCAATATTCACAGGAATCCGGGTTCAGGGCAAACTGTACGTTGCAGCCCCCCGTAATCTTTAATTCACTGATGATATGGAGCGCCGAAGTCCTGAGCATCTGGTACTCCCGGTCGCCCAACGTCTGGGACGGGGCTGCTACGATACTGTCTCCGGTATGAATTCCTACCGGATCCATATTTTCCATATTGCAGACGGTGATACAGTTTCCTTTGCCGTCCCGCATCACTTCATACTCGATCTCCTTCCAGCCTGCGATACAGCGCTCTACCAGAACCTGCCCCACACGGGAGAGCCGCAGCCCGTTTTCAAGAACCTTCTCAAGCCTTGACCGGTCGCCGGCAATCCCGCCCCCGCTCCCTCCAAGGGTATACGCCGGGCGCAGTACCACCGGGTAGCCGATCCTCTCTGCAAATGCAACCCCCTCCGCCACAGACTCAACCACCGCAGACGGCGCGCAGGGTTCCCCGATCTCCTCCATCGTCTTTTTAAATTCCAGCCGGTCCTCCGCCTTTTTGATCGTCTCCGCCGTCGTGCCGATCAGACGTACATGATGCCTTTTTAAAACCCCTTTTTCTTCCAGCTCCACCGCAAGGTTTAAAGCCGCCTGGCCGCCCAGGGTCGGAAGAAGGCTGTCCGGCTGCTCCTCTATAATCAGCTGTTCTGCAATCTCCACAGTCAGCGGCTCAATATAGACATGATCTGCAATATCCCCGTCTGTCATAATGGTGGCCGGGTTGGAGTTCAGCAGCACGACCTCTATCCCCTCTTCTTTCAGGGCACGGCACGCCTGGGTACCCGCGTAATCAAACTCTGCCGCCTGGCCGATCACGATGGGCCCCGAACCGATCACCAGTACCTTTTTGATTGCTCTGTCCTTTGGCATACTTATGCTCCTTTCATCATCTCTATAAAACGGTCAAACAGATATCCGGTATCCTGAGGTCCCGGGCTTGCCTCCGGGTGAAACTGCACCGTAAATATTTTCTTTCCTGTGTACACAAACCCTTCGTTGGTTCCGTCGTTCACATTGACAAATGCTTCCTTTGCCACCGCCGGATCCATGGCGGCGGCATCTACCGCGTAACCGTGATTCTGGGAGGATATATACACCCGCCCGTCGGCCAGATCCTTCACAGGATGGTTGCCTCCCCTGTGCCCGTATTTCAGCCTGCGGGTATCGGCTCCGCTGGCCAGCGCCATAAGCTGGTGTCCCAGACAGATGGCAAAGATCGGGATATCGCTGTCATACAGCTTCCTGACTTCCCGGATGATCTTCGTGCAGGCCTTGGGATCCCCCGGTCCGTTGGAGAGCATGATGCCGTCGGGGCTGGATCTGAGCACCTCATCTGCCGGCGTATCCGCGGGATAAACAGCCACTTCACATCCCCGGCGGTTCAGGGAATGGGCAATACTTCTCTTTGCCCCGTAATCCATTAGGGCAACCCTGCATCCGCCCTTGGCTCCCGGCAATACATATTTTTCGCTGCAGGTCACCTGAGAGACAACCTCTCCAACCTTGTAAGCTCTGATCATTGGCAGAATCTTTTCTAAATCATAATCCGCACTGGCAGTGATCATACCGTTCATCGTCCCCTTTTTGCGGAGATGCTTTGTAAGCGCGCGTGTGTCGACTCCCGTGATGCCTGTAATATTCTGCGCCTTCAGGAATTCCTCAACCGTACCCTCGCACCGGTAATTACTGGGGTGCTTCGCAAGCTCCTTCACAATATAACCCCTGGGCCAGGCTCTTTCTGACTCCATATCCGGCGTAATACCGTAATTGCCGATCAGCGGGTAAGTCATGGCTACCGTCTGGCCTGCATAGGAAGGATCCGTCAACACTTCCAGATACCCCGTCATGGAGGTGTTGAACACGATCTCGCTGATCACGCTTTTTTCAGAGCCCGCACAATATCCGGGAAACACCGTCCCGTCCTCCAGTATCAGATATGCCCTCATAATTCCACCTGCTTCCTGTGATATAAAAATAAAAGAAAAGGAGCCAGAAATCCTTCTTCGGATTTCTGACCCCTTTGTCAGCGTTTTATCGTTAGTATTATGTACCCTCCGGGTTCTTTTGTCAAGTGGGAAATGGACATGAGGCAATCCCAAAGCTGTTCTAAAGCTGAAACAGAAAATTAGAACAGCTTTGGAAAAATGTTATTTTTTGATTTCCCAATAGCCAAATCGTTTTCCGCCTTTACGTTCTATTTTCCCCTCATTTACCAATTCTTTCACATTTTTTTGTATATGTGTCCTCGTTTCGTTTAGAACTTCCTGCAGCTCCCTTTGTGTCGCTGTTGGTTGATTTCGCAAATATTCCACAATTTTTACTTTCAAAGCTGTATTCCCAGCTTTGAAATCCAGCTTTAAAGTTTTCTTATTAGATATTGAAATGGCAGATAGTTTTATCATAATATCTTCTGAATGTACCACATACTCTGGCTGTAAAGTTCCATATTCGTTACACACTTCAAAGATTTTTTGGATCCCTCTTCCCCAGCTTTCAATGTAGCCTGCCCTGAAAAACGTCCTCGCAATTTTAGGATTATATGGTCGGGATTGATGCCTTTGTAACAAGGTTTCCATTGTCCAATCGGAGGGAAATACGCATTCATTACTAATATACATTGCATCATCTTCAATGCGGATCTGTATAGGTATTCCGGTACTCCAACGAGAATGTACAAGTGCATTATAAAGCGCCTCCCGCACTGCATCTTTTGGAAAAGGATATGTTTCTACTCTAGTTAAATTGTCGTAAGTGACAGGTGCTTTTAAATATTTCAAATAGATTAATTCAATTACGCGCTCGGCCTGCATAAATAACGATCCTATTACTTCATCCTGATACTGCAAATCAGAACCTTTTCCAAATTTCCCAATTTTTGTATAAGTTCCAAACATCCATTTTTGTGGATTTCGATGAAACAAAAGCACGGCAGCTCTGGTAAGTTTTCCATCCTTTAACAAATCCAGACTGTCTAAGAGTTCTGCATTACTCATATTTAAATCATCTTTTGTCATACGTTTACTCCGAACCGCTTCCCGTCGGAAAATGTCAAAGCTTTCTTTATCTAAATCTTCTACAGCTACTCCTTCAATTACGGAATCTTCCCAACGTATGCCAGTTTTTGAGGATATAAATTCCGTTAAGGCCGTACCTCGCAGTATTTGTTTGGTGCTGCCACTCCGAAAATGATACTCTCCCTTATAACTTACTGGATAACTACTAGGACTTACAATAATTTCAATATAATCCAAACCATTTTTTGAAAGCAAATTCACATCTGCGAGAAATCCTAGATTTGTTTGAATTTTATTAGGTATTTCTTCTAGGAGCCTTTTCCCATTCTGCACACCAACAATCCTTCCTGCATCGTCTACACCAATATAAATTCTGCCCCCCTGTGCATTAGCAAATCCGCATATCCATTTCAAATAATCATCTCGCCACGATTCTTTCCATTCAATATTTTGACTTTCTGCCATGAACAAAGTCTCCTTCTTAAATATTTTTCACCTTAAAATCTCCACATAGATTTTAACTTCCAATTAAATTTTATAAATTTATTTTACGTTTTTTTATTGTTTCGTCAAGTATTTTTCTATTTACTTTTATCAGCCTTTATTTTTATTCTTATCAGCGTGAAATATTCATCAATCTCCCTCTTGACATTTTTTAAAATCGGAGTATACTACTGACCGTAAGCAATGGCGCTTTGGATTTTTCCAGGGCGCCTTTTTTATTTTCGAAAAATAATGCCTCAACAGGGCAGACGGACTCTGTCCGTCCATGCGCCTGTTCCCAGAAAGGAGATCCAAAATGAACAAAGAAATCCCGGAATTATATGGAAGTATGATATTCAGCAACAAGGTCATGCGGAAAAAGCTGCCCAAGGATATGTATAAGGCGCTCCGCAAGACCATCGAGAACGGCACCCACTTAGAGCTTGACGTGGCAAATTCCGTGGCGGTGGCCATGAAGGAATGGGCAGTGGAAAACGGAGCGACCCACTACACCCACTGGTTCCAGCCCATGACCGGTTTCACCGCCGAGAAGCATGACAGTTTTATCTCCCCGTCCGGGGACGGCGAGGTCATCATGGACTTTTCCGGCAAGGAGCTGGTAAAAGGAGAACCGGATGCGTCCAGCTTCCCGTCCGGAGGCTTAAGGGCCACCTTCGAAGCCCGGGGGTACACCGCATGGGATCCTACGTCCCCTGCCTTTATCAAGGACGGCACTCTATATATCCCGACGGCCTTCTGCTCCTACAGCGGCGAAGCCCTGGACAAAAAGACGCCGCTGCTGCGCTCTATGGAAACGCTGAGTGAACAGGCTGTGAAAATGCTGCGTCTTCTGGGAAATGAGACGGTCACCCGTGTTTCAACCACCATAGGACCGGAGCAGGAATATTTTCTTGTAGATAAAGATCTGTATAACAGACGAAAGGACCTGATTTTCTGCGGAAGAACCCTATTCGGGGCATCCGCACCGAAGGGACAGGAGATGGAGGATCACTATTTCGGTACTTTAAAACCAAGGGTTTCTGCCTATATGCATGACCTGGACGTGGAATTGTGGAAGCTTGGCATCCCCGCCAAAACAAAGCATAACGAAGTGGCGCCTGCACAGCATGAGCTTGCGCCGGTCTTCGATACCGCCAACATTGCCGTGGATCACAACCAGCTCACTATGGAGATCATGAAAAAGGTAGCGGAAAAACACAACCTGATCTGTCTTCTCCATGAGAAACCGTTTGAAGGCATCAACGGAAGCGGCAAGCACAATAACTGGTCCCTCATTACCAATGACGGAGTCAACCTTCTGAACCCCGGACGTACTCCCGCGCAGAATATTCAGTTCCTGGTATTTCTGATGGCTGTCGTCAAAGCCGTGGACGACTATGCGGACATGATGCGTGTATCCGCCGCCAGCGCCGGCAATGACCACCGCCTCGGCGGCAATGAAGCTCCGCCGGCCATCGTATCTGTTTTCCTGGGGGACGAGCTGACCGCTGTCCTGGAATCGATTGAAAATGATACTTATTTCGGAAAACAGGAAAAAGTACAGCTTGACACCGGCGCCCATGTACTGCCTCACTTTGTAAAGGACAACACCGACCGGAACCGTACATCACCTTTTGCATTTACCGGAAATAAATTCGAGTTCCGTATGCTGGGCTCCGCTGCTTCCGTCTCTACTCCGAACATAGTGCTCAACACGGCTGTGGCGGAGGCTCTGGCACAGTTCTACAAAGAACTGGAGGGAACGAAACCGGAAGATATGGAAAAAGCCGTACATGAACTGATTAAACGCGCCATCCGCAAGCACAAAAAAATTATTTTCAACGGAAACGGATACTCGGAGGAATGGATAAAGGAAGCGAAAAACCGCGGACTTTACAATCTGGTATCTACACCCGACTGCCTGCCCCAGTTTATCGCAGATAAAAATGTAGATCTGTTTACCAGGCATCATATCTTCACAAAGGACGAGATCTTCTCCCGCTACGAGATCCTCCTGGAGAACTATGTAAAAACAATCCTGATCGAAGCGCGGACCATGGCAGAGATGCTGACAAAGGATTTCCTTCCTGCCCTCAACGCCTATGCCGGTGAAACCGCCAGGAATGCCGGGATGAAAAAATCCTTCCTTCCGACGCTTGCCACGGAAGCGGAGGAAGCTCTGGTAACCAGGCTGACAGAGGTCTATGCATCTGTCACAGACGGAACGGCGCAGCTTCTTTCTCTGGCTGAAACGGCGGAGGAAACCGGCGATATGCAGCAGGCGGCTCAGTTCTGCCGCACAAATATTCTTGCCAGGATGGAGGAGCTCCGCCTTACCGTAAACGCTGCCGAGGCTCTGATCCCGGACGGTCTCCTTCCTTATCCTACCTATGATGAGCTTTTATTTTCTCTGTAAACGGAGGCACATATGAGACATGTACTCAACACCCCCGGCGGCCCTTCCGCCGGGGAATACCCGGATACCGGCCGGATCAAAGAAGCATGCGGAGTGTTCGGAATCTTTGATCCTCACGGGTCGGATGTGGCAGGATCTATCTATTACGGTCTGTCCGCCCTCCAGCACCGCGGGCAGGAATCCTGCGGTATTGCTGTATTTGACACCAGCGGGCCAAAAGGTAATACGAAGATCCACAAAGGGCTGGGGCTGGTTCATGAAGTCTTTAAGGAAAAGACGCTGAAGGAACTGAAAGGGAACCTGGGAATCGGACATGTACGTTATTCCACCACAGGCGCGGCTACACAGAACAATGCCCAGCCCCTTGCGCTCAACTATATGAAGGGGACACTGGCGCTGGCGCACAACGGCAACCTGGTCAACACAGAGGAGCTCAGGGAAGACCTCGCCAGAACCGGGGCGATCTTCCAGACAACCACTGATTCGGAAATTATCGCTTATGAGATTGCACGGGCAAGGACACAGACAGAGACCGTGGAAGACGCGATCCGGCTGACAGCTTCTGTACTGCAAGGCGCCTACGGGCTTGTAATCGCAAGCCCGCGCAAGCTGATCGGAGTCCGGGATCCTCTGGGAATCAAGCCTCTTTGCCTGGGGAAGCGGGGAGATACCTATATGATTGCATCAGAGAGTTGTGCTCTGACCTCGGTGGGTGCAAGCTTTCTGCGGGACATACGCCCCGGGGAGATCGTCACGGTGTCCCGCGGGGGAATTACGTCCAACCTTGACCTCTGTCAGCAGAAACAGGCACACTGCATCTTTGAATACATTTATTTTGCACGATTAGACAGCACCCTGGACGGAGTCTCTGTCTACGAATCCCGGAAAAAAGCCGGGGCGGCCCTTGCAAAGGCCTACCCCGCAGAGGCAGACCTGGTCACAGGCGTCCCCGACTCCGGCATCACGGCTGCACAAGGATACGCAGAAGAAGCGGGCCTTCCCTTCCAGCTGGCATTTTACAAAAACAGCTATATAGGGAGAACCTTTATCAAGCCCACGCAGAAGGAACGGGAATCCAGTGTGCGGCTGAAGCTCAGTGTCCTTGGAAACACGGTAAACGGCAAAAATATTGTGCTGGTTGACGACTCTATCGTCCGCGGCACTACTATCGCCAACCTGATCCGCCTGCTCAAGCAGGCCGGCGCACGCAAGGTACACGTTCGGATCAGCTCCCCGCCGTTTCTGTACCCCTGCTACTTTGGCACAGACGTTCCGTCCAACCGGCAGCTTCTGGCGGCCTCACACTCTTCGGAGGAGATCCGGCAGATCATCGGGGCAGACTCGCTGGGATATCTGAGGGTGGAGGATCTCTCCTCCATTGCGCCGGGGCTTTCCCTGTGCAGGGCGTGCTTTGACCGGCAGTATCCGATGAAAATCTAGGCGGCATAAAAGAGTACAGTATATATCTATGTGTAGATATATACTGTACTCTTTAACACATCTTCGCCTTAAACATTATTTTTTACCGCTTCCACGCAGCACTTAAGGCCCTCGGCCAAATGCACATGGGCCGTCCACCCCAGAGCCCTTAACGCCGAGGCATCCAAAAGAGATCTCTGGTGCATGGAATATCCCCTTCGCTCCTCTTCCTCCGGCAGCTCATAGACGACCTTTGTCCCTGCCAGCCCTGCCAATTCTTCAGCCATCTCTCCAAGCTTCACATCAGAAGCCGCATCCGCGATATTGTACGCCTTGCCTGATGCTCCGCGCAACATTGTATACAGCACCCCCATTGCTGCATCCGTGACAAATGTATACGAATATTCCTGCCTGCCCTCGCTCTTCAGCACAATATCCCTGCCCTCTGCCGCCCTCCTGATAAACTGTGCCGCCGCCTTGGAATCATCCGGCAATGACGTAGGTCCATAGATCCGGCTGAGCCGGGGGATCACAAACCCCACCCCATATGCCTGCCCGTACGCATTGCACAGCGCCTCACCCAGTCTTTTACTCTCAGGGTATCCGGCCCGCACCGTATTACAGTCAATATATCCCAGATAGCTTTCGTCAAAGCTTCTCACATCTCCGCGATTTTCCCCATAGATCTCCACTGACGACAGAAAGCAAAAACGTTTGATGCCATGGGATACCCCATATTCCAGAAGTTCTCTGGTACCCAGCACATTTGCCGTAATCGTTCCGACAGGATCCCGCGCATATTGAAGAGGATGCGTATTGCTGGCTGCATGGATGATATATCCGGTCTCCCCGCATTCCGGGATCTTCTGATTAATATCACAGGACATGTACTGAAATCCCTCCTCCTTCCAATAATCAGCAAAACGCTCTCTCGCCACCGCCTTCCTCCGGCTTAACGCAACGATCCTGAACTTCTGTCCCATTTCCATCTTCCTGTACATGAATAGATCTGTCAGACATTTCCCGATCCCCCCTGTTGCACCTGAAATAAGAATGGTTCTCCCCTCCAGCTGTTCCCAGGGAAGTGGTTCTCTGCAGATCCGCTTGATTTCCTGTTCGTAGATCCCCATATATCCGGTTTCCTTTCCTTAAATTAAAAAGTTCTTATCCGCATAAACGATCCTGTACTTTTTTTGGCACATATAAAAATACAGCGTCATCAACCGCTCCGACACAAACCCCGGATAGCGGTTCCCGTAAGGATCCTCTTTCTCCCCGCCGTGATCCGCCACAGCCTCCAGGATCGGGAACAGCCATCCGCACAGCCGATCCAGGATCTCCCGGTGCATAATAAACATATTGCAGGTAAAATACAGATTGCCTGCAAATACCTTCTGCGCCCACACATAGGCCTCAGGATCATATTTTTGTAAATAAGAAAGAAGAAAATCCCAGTCCGACGGGTCATGCCTCTCCCGGTAATTTTCTCCGATGCTCGGAGCAATATACGCCGGCACCGGAAGGATCATATCTATGTGGTTCTTTTCCATAATGTCAAGCCAATCCGGCGGCAGAAGAAAATGCCTCCGGTAATGGGACAGCCCTATCACGTCCTCCTTTGCATGCTTCCAGATCCAGTAAAGACCGGTAAGCTCACAAAACTGCCGGTTTCTTGCCGATATATTCTCTCCGGTGTCATCCGTCAGGATCCCCGGCTTCAACCGTTGATCTGTAAGAGCCGCCCCTACCTGAATCGCCTTTTCATAGGACGGACTTTCATAAGGGGCAGAAAGAGGACGGTCATAAATGGATTTTGCCATATAGATGCAGCCCCGCAAGGACCTTTCTTTCTCATCTCCCGGCGGCAGAGCAGCCGCCCCGGAGGAAAACTCATAAATCTTTACAAACTCTCTCCCCTCCTGTCTGTATACTTTCTGCACGTAGGCATTGCGAAAGTCACTGTCCATCTCTGCACTGACCGGAAGAATCCTTTTGGAACCCAGCTTTCTCAGAGTCTCCTCAATCCGTGCATGATAGATCCCCTTTGTGGCAATCAAAACCGGAAATGCCGGATTCAGGGGAAATTGATCTGACAGCTCCCGAACGGGGACCCCATCCACAGAAGCATCATTTCCTGTCAGCGTATCCACAAGAAAAGCCTCTACCGATAACTCAGGATATAGAAAATCCAGGTAACCTTTTACGGCTTTTCCACGGGAAGCCGCGCCCACAATATAGACTTTCCCGGCCGCCTCCAGACAGCCTGGCCCTGTTCTTTCCATCTGATCACTCATTCCTGCTTCTGCCTCTCCTCTTCCAAATGCTTTTTATCTATTTTTCTTTAACATGGCTTATATTAACCGCTCTCAATATGCTGTATCATCACCGGTTTCCCTGTCTCCTTATACAGCCAGACCACCGAACTCCAATCCCCGTAATATGCGTCGCTTAACCCGATGGCCGGATACATATCAGGTGTATCGTCAAAGATTCCTTTATCCTCCTGAATAAACTGATCTTTTATCTCCATGTATCTTTTATATAACTGTGGATGTGAGGACAAAAGTGTAGCCTCCATCAAAGGATGGGGACGCCACAAAAGTATCACTTCTTCCTGCTCCCCAATATATTGAATTACGTCATGGATCTTCTCTAAATACGGAGCGCCTCCGTTCAGCAGGCTGTTTACACTGGTGTTATAAAAAATCACCTTTTTCCCCTCTGCCTTTTTCTTCCATTCCTCCGGTATATCCCGGCTCTGCCTGTTCATAGAACGCACTTTGTCTATTTTGGGAGAACCTAGGGGCAGAAGCTTTTTTGCAAGGTCAAACCCCGGGAAAATCTCCTCAAACTGGCGGATATATTCTTCTTTTTCCTTTTCATTCTGCACAACCACATAATCGGCGTAAAGCAAAACCTTAACCATCGTTACATGCTCTGCAACACTTTTTCCGTCCCACACATAATAAGGAATATATACCAATTTTTCTGTAAAAGTTTTTATATTTTTTGAGTAAAAGAAAGGATGGACACTGGTTGTGTAATTTCCGTCGTCAAAAGGGTTATGGATAAATACAAGATCCGGCTGCCGCAGCTTAAAGTCATAGGCATCGTAATGGGTAATCTCTACATAATCGGGGAAAAGTTCTCCCTCATAGTGCTCTTCCCGGAACGACCCGTCCGGATTCCGGTCATAGTATGGAATAGGGATGACATAGACATCCGCATTCTCATCCTCCTTCGCCGCCATCCAGACACTCTCCAGCGAATCCCACATGGCTGCTTTGTACGGAAGAAATACAACCTCCTGCTTATCCGGCATATCTTTTTCCAGATCATGCCGAATCCGGGAAAGGTGCCCTTTCATCCGTTTCAAAAGTTCCGCCTGCATGGTTGAATCGTCAGCAGTAAGAGACAACTGATACAGCGTCTCGCAATAATCCTCCAGTTCATTGACCGTATCTGTCCCTTCCCCGCACAGGGATTCCACTGTATTTCCTATACGGATGGCGCTCTCCTGGGCGTCAGCCAAAAGCCCTGTCAGCTTCTGCATCTGTCCGCCGCCGGCTCCTTTTACCAGAATCTCCTTGATTGTCCGGCACGTCTCATCCTGCAGATCAACCATAGAAAATAATTTCTTTCTCATTGTCCGGCTCATATATGACCCTCCCTGCTACTTCATACCTTCCATCTTTTTCGCCTCCAGCAGCGCCTCAAAAATCTCCAGGTCATCGATGGAAGTCAGCTTAATATTTTTTTCAGAACCCAGAGAAAAATACAGACGATACCCTAACTCCGTAAAGAGCGTACAGGTAGACACTGAATTGGTGATCCCTTTCTTCTGTGCATCCTCATGAGCCTTCAAAAGCGTCCCTACGGAAGCACACTGGGGTGTTTGGGTAACCTTCAGGTTATCTCTGGATATCTGTCCGGATGAGGTGATCCCGTCTTCTGTACACAGCATGGCCGTGTTGCACGGCACAACCGACACTGCGTTGCCGAATTGTGCGGCCACCCGGATACAATCCGAGATGATCTCCTCCGACACCAGCGGACGGATCGCGTCATGCACCAGTATCAGATCCTCCTTCTCATGGCGGGATGCGATATCCTGCACACCCTTTCGGATCGACTCCTGCCCATTGCCTCCACCCGGCACGATCTTTTCCAGTTTGGTAATGTCATACTGTCTGCAATAGGCATTTAAGATCTTCTCCCAGCCCTCTACGCATACCACAACAATCCCATCAATACAAGGATGTTTCTGAAAAGCTTCCATCGTATACAGGATCACCGGTTTGTCCTGTACATTTAAAAACTGCTTCGGAATGTCCTGTCCCATCCGCTGCCCGTAGCCGCCTGCAATAATTAAAGCAATATTCTGCATGAATCATACCTCACTACTTCATATGATATAATGCCTTGAACATCTCCACATCCTCAACGGCATTGATCTTAATATTTAGATCCGATCCCCTGGAAAAGTACACAGTCTCCCCCAGTCTGGCGATCATACTGTTATTGTCCATGCAGTAAAGCACTCCTTTTTCCAGAGCCTCCGCATGCATTTTTTTCAAATATCCCAGGCGGTACGACTGAGGCGTCTGGATCCGCCGGACCTTTTGTTTGACAATACTTTCCTTTCCGCTGAGCCCGTCATCACTGAGCATGATCGTGTCCACTGAGCGCACAGCTGCCACTCCCATGCCCTTTTTCCTGCAGGTGCAGATACTGTCTGTGATCAGATCCTCCGTCACCAGGGGACGGATCGCGTCATGCACGACGATCACATCATCCGGCTCTCCGTTCTGCGCCAGCCATTCCACACCCCGGCGGCTGGATTCCTGACCGTCCGGACCGCCTTCCACGATGGCCGACAGCTTTGTTATATTAAACTGCTTCGCATAGGCCCGCACCATCTCCTGCCAGCCAGGCAGACAGGAGACAACGATCTCGTCGATCTCCGGGTGTCTCTGAAAGGCCTGTAGTGTATATACAATCACCGGACGATTATCTACAATCACAAACTGTTTTGGAATATCCATCTGAAAACCCGGGTCAAGCCCTGCGGCCAGTATTAGTCCTTTGTTCATATATTATCATTTCCTCTCTATTTCTACATTATTATATTTCGATTGACTGCAGATTGCAAGCAGTCTGCAATCCTTGCAGCTTCACGATTCATACAGATCCATCAGTTTCCCGCAGGATGCCTCAATATGATACCCGGTCTGCCAAAAGCTTCTGTCTATCCTGCCTTGGCCGTCTTCTTTCCTGGCCCTGGCCGTTCTATCCGCCTCTACGTCTGCTTTCTTAAGCGCTTCTGTCCAGATCCTCTCTTTAAGAGGCAGGAACTTCACCAGGCCGGTGATATCTGTCTCCTCCGTCACAGAATCTGATACCAGGCACCTAAGGCCGACAGCCTGAGCCTCTATCACAGAGATCGGAAGCCCTTCAAATATAGAGGGAAGGCAGAACACATCCATTGCCTGCAGCAAGTCCGGAATATCCTCCCGCCAGTCATAACACATCACATGTTCCTGCATTCCCAGCTCACCGACAAGCTTTCTCACTTCCGATATCTTTTCTCCCTGCCCGATCAGGATCAGATATAACCTTTGATCCTTTTCATGTGCTGTGGCAAAACACCTAACCAGAAATTCCTGATTCTTCTGATAGCTATACCTCCCTACATTGCCGACCACGATCCGATCCTTGATTCCAAGCCGGCCGCGGATCACTTCCCTCATCTCCCGACTATAACGAAACCGCCGTGTATCTATAGCATTGGGAAGGATACGGATCCGATCCCTTGGAATATCCGGGGAAAAGAGCCAGTCTGCCGCCACCCGGGAACAGGCGCACAGATCCGTCGCGTATTCCATAGAAAACCGGGCTTTGTAATCCATATGGTCTCTCCATAGCTTCTCCCGTTCTGCCGGATCTACAAAATCAAGCCCCGAATTATGGGAATGGACAATGACCTTCGGAACCTTCATCTGCATCGCGATCTCTTCTATTAAGAATCCGCGCCAGGCACTTGTATGCAGATGGAGCACATCGAAGCCCTCCTCCAGAATACTCCTGATCTCCCTTGCAAATGCTTCTCTTCCATCTCTCTGGACACTATTCAGCTGATACACCGGGAACCTAAAACTCTCATATTCCTTAGTTGCCCTGAGACTGTCCGCCGATCTCGTTAGAAATGAAAACTCATACTTGGACTGATCAATATACGGTATATGGTTGAAAATATAGCGGTATACACCGTTATGAATCTCCGGCGGCGTCATATGTAATATTTTCATCATATGCTGCACCTCCTACTTTCTTTTTTATCACGGCCTCCGCAGGCGACGGATCCTTCAGATCATAGAGCCTCCGATCTCTCCGGCTTAATCCTCTTCAGGTTTTACTATCCTGTCCAACCATTTTATGAGCTGTTGTACCACAGCCGCCGAGGCTCTTCCCTCATCATAAGAACCATATTGTTCCAAAAATCCGCCTAATTCTTTTTTATAGCTCTCTTCATCAAACTCTCTGATCTTCCTGCACAGTTCTTCATTACTGAATGCTTCTATATATGGCATCTGTCCGAAAGGAAGATAGTAGCCCCGCTCTTTTTGATACTTGTCCAGATCCGGATGGAACAAAAAAACAGGCTTCTTCTGAAGGGAAAAATCCCACATAATGGACGAATAGTCCGTGATCAGGATATCCGCAACAGCCAGTAATTCCTGGACATCCTCATAGGCCGTCACATTGATCCATTCATCGCACCAGGAATATCTCCTTTCAGGATTCTTCTCATAAGGATGGAATCTTATAAAATGCCGGAATCTCTTCCCAAATCTTTCTTCTAAGGCCTGCCCAATCTCTTCCATCCTGAGGATTTCCTCCTTCATCATGCAGACATCTTTACCGGAACCCTGAATTTCTTCTGTTCCTGAAGCTTCCCGGTAAGTAGGCGCAAAAAGTACAATCCTCTCTTCCGGCCCTACCCGGTACAGTTCCTCGATCTTTCTTCTTCTCTCCCCTGCTTTCCAGAAAATATCGTTCCTGGGATACCCACACTCCAAAATCTCTCCCTGATAATGAAAGGCGCTCCGATACAAACGGCTGTTGAAGCTTGTCGGGGATACCATGACATCTTCCATCCCTGAATTCATCTCGCAAAGATCCAGATAGGAAACCGGAAGCCCTTCCGCATCAAATTCGATCTTCTTTAAGGGACCCCCGCCATGCCAGGTCTGCATATAAAACTGTCCGCCCCTTTTTCTGGTAAGATAACTTTTATGCTGATTGTCTATCCAGATCTTCGCGGTACCAAGCTCATAATAATGCTCGTAGGAACCGTACTGAACCGTGCGTATTCCTTTCGGGAACTGTGCACGGCAATCATTCGTAAGCCACACCAGATCCAAAGGACGTTCTTCTTTTACCCCCGACCTCCCCTTCAGTAGCTCTAATGCAATATATTTGGGATTCCCGCCGAAGCCGTATCCGTCACGATGTGATAACACAATTTTATCTTCTGATACCGGAAACTCCCAGATCTCCTTGTACATCTGCTCCATCAGCATGGAAACTGTACAGTATGCCTGAAATCCTTTCTTTTCCAAATACTCTTTTATCTGCATTTCATATCTTGGCATTACTGATATGATCACGTAAGAGTCCTCCCGGACATTGCAATATTCCGTTATCTCTTTGACGGGATACCCACGCAGAGAATCCGGATTCCCTTTTCTGTCGGACACCGCAATGCCAATCTGGCGCCCGTGCAGATATGGGTCTAAGAGGCACAATAGATCCCCTGCCACCCCTCCGGCCCCATAGATCAAGATATATTGATATTTTTTGAAATGTTCTGATAACTTTTCTAAAAAAACAGACTTCATTTTATTCACCACAATTTCTCATAGAAATAATCATTCTCTTATACATGGTAAGAAGATCCGTTTCCGGTCTCCATCCCAGCCTCCTAAGCTTCGCCGTATCCAGGTTCATCTTCAGTACCGGTGCATACCCCAGCTCCTTCTGCCGTTCTTTATCCGGTTCCACATGTACGCAGATCTTCCCCTCTGCACACCCCGCTGCAACTAATTCGGCCATCTCCCTGATGCTGCAGTAAGTAGATTCATTGGCCCCATTATACGCCTCTCCGTCGGCCCCTTTTGTCAGTACAGTCAAGATCGCCGTACAGGCGTCCGCCAGATACAGGTAACTCCTTCTGGTTTCTCCCGCCGTATGCAGCACAATATCCTTTCCTTCTGTCACACATCTGGCAAACTCGGCAAATACACGGGAATCATGATATTCTACTCCCGGCCCGAATGTCTGTGTCAGCCGGAGTACCCGGACAGGCACCTGGAATTCTGAAAAATACGCGGCACACATACTCTCACACAGCCGCTTGCCCTCCGGGTAGGAAGAACGCACCGCCATCGTATCCAGATCCGTCCCGTGGAACTCCCCGATCTTCTCATCCGTCTTGGGCGCGCCGTACACTTCCATCGTAGAAAGATACACAAAGCCTTTTACTGAGTGCTTCCTGGCAATCTCCAGCATCCTTCTGGTTCCCTCTGTCGATGTATAGATAACCTTCACCGGATGCGCCGAAAAGTCCCTGCTTGAAGTAACACTTGCCGCATGGATCATATAATCCGCCCTTTCACCCGCCAGATCCTCTTCACCTAATTCTGTAATATCCGAGCAGATATACCTTACCCTGCTGCCCAAATCTTCCCAGGCACGGCGCGCCTTCTTACTGTCACGGACAACTGCCAGAACCCTGCACCCGCAATGCTGTACAAGAAACCGTACAAGATACTTTCCGATCAGTCCTGTGGCTCCGGAGACCAACACCGTACTGCCCGCAAGCCGTATGCGATCCACCCTTTTTGCGATATATTCCATATCTTCCTGTATGATCCGCTCTTTCTCCTGCATCCCGCCCTATCTCCTCTCTTCAAAGCCTTCGCACTCCGTACTGCCCGATCCTCTCCGCATCCCATACTGCCTGGCCGCACTCCGCATTACTCTAACTGCTGGTTTTCTCTCGCATCATACAGCGCCCGGAACATGTAGAAATCATCCGGCGTTGTAATTTTAATATTTTCAGAGGAGCACTCTACGACATGCATATTCTTTCCATATGCCCGCATCAGAGTACAGGAATCAATCATGTCCGTATGGCCGTCTCTCACTGCCTGCTCCTGCGCTTCTAATAGTTCCTTAAGCCAAAAGCTCTGGGGCGCCTTGGCAAGACGGGAATGTTTCCTGTCTGCCACTTCACTGATGTTATTCTCGTCATCCGTCAGCACAAATGTCTCTTGGGCGGGCGCGCATGTAACCGCCGACCCATACTCCTTCACAGCAGCAATGTTCTCGCTGATGATCCGGTCATTGATCAGCGGGCGGACACCGTCATGCACCAGAACTACGTGCCCGTCCGTCCCATACAGCTCTGCCGCTGCTTTGACTCCGTTATAGATGGATAACTGCCCTGTGTTCCCTCCCGGAACGATCTTCCTGATTTTATCCAGCCTGTATCTGTACTGCATCTCTTCCATATATGGGATCCAATCCTCAAGACACGCAACAATAACCGCATCTATCTCTTTATGATACTGGAAAACTTCAATCGTATGTACGATAATCGGTTTCCCGTGGATCAGCAGGAATTGCTTCGGCCTGTCTTTCGAATTCATCCTCTTCCCCGAACCGCCGGCGAATATAACAGCAATATTCAATTGCTTTTCCCCCTTTATCCTTACATTTTAATAAATGGTGTAATAATTGTGAATGCCCCGCTCTTCTAATAATTCAGCGACTCTGTCCTGGTTCTCCTTACTGAGACACAGAATCAATCCAAATTCTTCGTCCTGCTTCAATTCAGACAGCCAGATCACGGGTTTTCCATAAAAGGCATCCATCTTCTTCTGCCCGTCTGAGATCACAAACGCGGCAGTATCCCTTATACATTCAATGCATCGCTTTGCCACTTCTCCTGTCCCATATACATACCACTTTTTATACTTCTGCCTGCACCTTTCTGCCGCCATCGAAACAGAGATGAGCTCTTTATATTCCAGCAGGTTGGAATACAGGCCATACTTTTCCACAAGCCATCCCATCAGTGTCTTCAGATAATAATGATAGTTTGTCTCATTCATAGAAGCATAAAAGGTACTTTCAATGATTCCTGTCAGATGTCCGCTGTCCTGAACAATATAACTCCAAAGATACGGATAGATGTCCTGCGGTACAACATCCCCTTCAGACTGTATATCTACTCTTTCCCTGAAAGAATCAATCACAGACGCCCGAATCCAAAAATTACCGGTGATATGCACCGGCGGGATTTCTTCGTCCGTTACGGCCTGCAGCCCAAGCTTCCCAATCCAGCCCTTTACCTCCTCATACCGGTTCTCCCAGCCGAGTCCAAGTTTCCCCAGCCACATACTGAAGATCGGCGCCGGATGCATCAGCATTCCCAGATAAGGCTTTGTGTCTAACAGACTTACTACTTCCTCAACATACGCCGCATCCCTGGCCAGATTCTCCCACACATTAAAAAAATAGGATTTGCCTGTACACCCCGGCAGCTGGTCAGAAGACAGATCCGTATCATGGAGCAGACAGATATACTGATATTTTTCCGTATTTATCATCTGCAGGATCTCAGCATCAGACTGCACGGACATTGTGACTGTAAATCCCTGTTTCTGATAGTATACCATAATATCTGCCTGATCCGCAGCAATCAAAATATCACAGGCTCCCTTAATCCTTCCCAAATATTCACATACTTCTTCTGCCGCATTCATCCACCGCGCCCTGACACAAAGTATTACATGAGTACGGTGCTTTTCTCCTCTGCCTCCCAGAACGTATTGAAGTCCCAGGCTTCTCTGCAGTTCCGTGTGGTTTTGCGTCCGGATCAGATTCTTCCAGATTAGTTCCACATCATAATCCGTATACTTGTCTATATAGTCAATACTTGAAAATAAATTTTCCTGTGTCTGATAATACAGCGTATTGTATGTCAGCTGCTTTCGCTTTAAAAACGGGAAATTCCGTTTTCTGATCATCTCATAGGACAGATAGTCGCACTGAAAAAACTGATTCCGCAGGTTCTCCGTTTCATTCGGCTGCGTATCCGCATATGTCCCCCAGGTATATCCAAGGTCAGAAAAATATTTTGTAAGCTGCCGCTCATACTGCTTCACCACGGTCATATAGTCGCTGTAATACGGCATGTCCTCCCAATAGCTCTGAAATTCCCTGCTATGAAGCATCGGAGCCTGAAAAACATAAAAAAAAGACAAGATGTGCTCCGGATCCCTCCCCGTCACTCCATAGGCGCCTGCCCCGCGCTGCATTAAGCCCCAGAAATCCAGATGTCTGGATTCCATCTCTGCAAAGATCCCGGTGATATCATCAAAGGGGCCGTAAAAAGAATCATTTGCCAGAATAAGCTCATCATACCGTCTTAGTTCGTCCCAGCCTATCAAATTACACAGCGCATCCTTAAACCCGCCGGCATCCAGCCCTACATTTTCCCGGTAGAAAATATGATCCGCATGGTCTGTCAGATTATAGAGCCCTTTTTCTATCCGGGGCATATTGCAGACAACAGCGACAGTCCCGGCGATGGGACGCACGCTCCGGAGGAAATAGCCGATATAATCATCTATAATATTTTGTCTGTCGTACGTAAGATATATGAATAATCTGCGCATATATTTAACCCCAATGATCCTCTTCCCACATTATTATGTAATTCCGGCATCCACGCTCTTCAAGCATTTCGGCAATTGCACGCTGCGCCGTCAACTTATAAACAGTGATAATTACCGCTTTTCTCTGCAGACATTCCAGCCTGTCCAGCTCTGTGACAGGGAGACATTCCACTACGGAATTCCCGTCACTTTTGCTGACAATAAATCCGGCCGGCTGAATATTTTCCTTTCGCAGCATAGACAAGCAAAGCTGCCCGATTTTCCCTGCACCATACAGATACACTTCCTTATTTCTTTTCGCGAATTCAATAACGCGCCCCTTGTTCCTTTTATAACAATCCAGTGCAGCCAAAGTGGTCACCGGGAAAAACACTTCAGCCTCTTTTAAAAGCAGATTCGCCGCATGCTGCAGATAATTGATCTGCCTTGCAGCATAGGCTTCCGTCATCACAGTCCCTGTGTCATATCCTGCATCCTGCGCCACATAAGGGAAGAAACATTCAATTCCATAACTCAGGTAGCGGGGACTTTTCAAGCCCTCATCATTAAAATCCGAGTATTTCCAGCCATAGTGAAATAATTTCTGCAAAGCGTCCCGTTTGAACCAAAGAACTGTTCCTATTGTAATCGGAGGTTTCTCTTTCCTTATATCTGTATTCAAGTCAAACTTTCTTACAAGTTCCTCTGTAATTTCAAAAGAATCATGCCATCCATACCCATACCATGTGCGAAAATGATCCCCCACCGGCTCCGGCGGTGCGAGTACTCCTAATGTGGGATGCTTCAAAAACAAACCCAGAATATGCCGGATATATCCCGCACTTCCGATCATATTTCCCCACAGATTTTCAATCCATAGTTCTGTATCCTTTTTCCATTCTGCATAATGCTCCTTTTTATCATGCAGAAAACAGACATACTTGTAATCTTTTATAAGATCTGCCCCGGCAACCAAAAGGGCACTCACATCCCGCCCCTGGTTCTCTTTCAAAATATACCGGATGCCTCCTCTGCCTGCTGCCTCCATATGCTTTCTGGTCTCTCCAAGAACCTCCTCTCTGGAGGAAATCAGACATACGTCGATCTCTTCCGGGATCCCGTCAATGTAAGGCCAATATACAGAGAGCGTGTCCTGGTAATACAAATAGACAATGATCACGGTATCCTGATATACCCCGCCTGGAATATCCTGCAGCAAAGCGTTTTGATCGGAAGACCGGACATATATTAAATTTTTTTCATATCGGATATCATATACATTCCTCATCGAACACATGATGCTGCAGTCACCTCCGTTCAATATAATCAACCTTTACACCAGTTTTACAAGTAAAAAAGTTAAGTTAATTACTGAGCAAATACGTATAGATCTTTTCACCTATTGTCTGCGGTCTGTCCAGATTCGTCTGTTTTTCGTCAGATATATTTTCTCTTTCTATTCCGCTGACGCTTTTTTTATCTTCACGTCTGCCTGCGTCATCCCCTGAGCATTTTTTACGTTCTTGGGCACAGACTCCCGACGAACGGTACGTCGAATTTTTCATATGATCATATCCTCTCTCTGGTCTAATTATTGCAGCAGCTCTCTCACATTAGCCTTTTCAAAACATCCATAACTCTATCGGCAAACCTCGTGGCAGTAAACCATGTCTCATAAGTTTGTCTTGCATGTTCTGCAATTTCCTTCAACGTGCTCTGGTTCTCTAAACACCAACAAATCGTTTTTGCCAGTTCTTCTCTGTTTTCATTTTCAAAAACCAGGCCATTATACTTTTGCCTTATATACTTCGCTGTGCCTATCGTATCCGAAATAATACATGGTCTTTTCATCATCATCGCTTCTGTTGCAACCAGCGGCAATGAATCACGGCGAGATGGGATGATTACAACATCTGTTTCGGAATATAATTCAAATAGCCTTTTTCGTGACAACTCCCCGAGATATTCACAATTAATGTTTTTATCAATACGGTTTCTAATTCTTTTCCCATATTCATCACCAAATGATTTCCCGGCAAATAAAAATCTACATTGCTTCCTTGTTTCTTCTGAAATAAAACATAATGCATCAAGCAATACGTCTATACCCTTCAAAGAAATATGCGGCGCAATCAGCGCAAATGTTGTAATTCCCTTTTCCAAAAAAGAATCTGTCTCTTTATATCTGTCATCAATGCCATATGGCAGCACCTCTATTTGCTTTTCCGTATGGTAGGTTGTTAAAAAATTGCGCTTTGCCACATCACTGACAGCGCCAATAGTCAGGTTCTCATTCTCAATTCCTTCTGCAATCTCATCCTGCCAGTATTCATAGCTGCTATAGACGTCTATGCTTTCATGCAGCCACAAATACACCTTTCTCTTTCCTGCAAGCTTAATCGCACATCTTGCCATTACAATTGTATTTGCTAAAATATAAGTATACTCGTTTGTCCACTCCAGATTTTCTCTACTCAAAGAATCAAGATTTTCCACAACGAGTACTTCTATCCCTTCTTTTAAAGAAATTTCCTCTAAAAACGCCTCTTCTGCATCTGGAACCGCAATCGTAACCTTATACCCTTTTTGTTTCAATACATGCGATAGAATTACGCTTGTGACGGGACCGCCATGATACCCAAAATTATTTGACAATATCAACACACTCTCAGACAAGACATCCGTTCTGCAGACAGGCACTTCTATTGAAATGTTTCCAATGTAATCCAGAAAATGAATAATCTTATCCGGTTGAACCCCCAGTTTGATTAACTGACTGCGCATTTCCACAGCAGCCTGACTCGTAATTACTATAAAATCATATTGATAACGCCGGATATTCTGCGGATCGTCTACGGCATGCCCATCCACCAGAGTCCCCAAAAGCGCCTGGCTATTGTCAACTAAGGCAACAATCTCTGCTTTACTTTTACAAAAATAATGCTTTACCTTACTGTATATTTCACCCAGGCCAAAAACAACAATCCTCAAACTGTCCTCCTTCTTGTTCATCATCCTGTATCTTCCATCAATCAAAAATACAAGAATCTATTTATAATCCTTTTTTTGCATGAATACCATATATCACAGGATAATCCATATCGCTCGCACAAAAATCTTCTTCCCGTAATTCCTCACATGCGGCTCCATATAAGAATGCCATAGCCGTTTTAACATTTCCATAATGGACGATCTCAACATTTTCTTTCCCAAATACAGGATAAAACAATCTTTTCAGACCGCTCATATAAAATGAATGGAACATTCCCCAGTTATTATCATCATATCGTGCAATCTGCGATATGCCGGATACTGTAATAAGAGCAGAGCCTCCCTTTTTCAGTCCCATAAAAATATGTTTTACAGCAGACTCCACATTATATATAAACATCAATGTCTGCGTAACAATCATTGTGTCACAGAACTCTTTCTCGATTCCCTCTCCTGTTTCCAGATTGCCCTTTACTACATTGTTTCCCCATCCTTCAACATGAAGCATGACCGAATCCGTTACACGATCCTCCCCAAACTGTTTTGTATAAGTATCCTCAGCAATTTCAAGGCATCTTCCAGAAATAAACCGCTTATGCTCATCAAGAAATTTCTCAATATAATATCTGTCTACCGGTTTCCCCCTTTTTCTTCCAAAATAAGCATCAATGGGTTTCGTTTTCATTGAAAGTAATTTGTCAAGCAATATATCCCTTTTACGTGATACTGCACGGTATATATCCATTATATAATAAGTCTTCTCATCCAATAACACCCGGAAATCGTTATCCAATACGCAATATACTTGATCTGATTCAACAATTATCTGCAAGATTTCATCTGCCAGTATTTTTTCTTCTTCCTCTACCGGATAATAGACCTTTCCGATCCTTATTCTTTTACTGCATTCACTCTCTCCAATTATTTTACTCACCTGAAGAGCCATCGGCACAAAATAATCCGACATTATAATGACAGGTACTTCCGGCAGACGAAGTAATTCATCCGGCAGACATATTCTGGCAGATGAAGAATTTATCTTCTCTGCATGGTTATCCAAAATACATATGACTTCATTTTTCCTCTCCACCAGTTCCCTGCGCTTTGCAAACAAGTTCCCGGCCCCAAATAAAATCACCTTTTCTTTCATTATCCGTACAACCCCCATATTTTTCTGATTTTCTTTTCCATGTCCTCGCCTTCGAAGACCATATGGCGGGGAAGGTTATATGTCCCGTCGTCGACACTGATATTTCCATTCCTGACCAGCATGGACTTCTTTATTCCACAGTCAGCTATCATTTTATCTGCCAAATCGCACCTGTCCTTAGGCCCTCCATATGGATAAGCAAACACCTTTATCTTTTTCCCTGTTTTTTCTTCCAGGATACCTAATGATTCCTCTATCTCCAAACGAAGTAAGTTCTCTGAATGAAAACTACCCATGGACAAATGTGATTTTGTATGACCTCCAATCGTTACATACGGAGACCTGGCCATTCTTTCTAACTCCGGCGTATTCACGCATCTGAGTTCGGATGTTTCCGGCTGCTCTAATCCCAGCAGAGAGCGGAGATCTGCCAAATTGCCCCTTCGTTCTGCCGGATCCATATCTTTTATAAGATTCCTGATCCTGACACATACATCCCTGCTGTCATTTGCATCCGAAATCTTATAGGAAACACCGCCAAATACAAATTCACCCCTATACTTATCGATCAAAAATATCTTTTCCAGTTCATCCCACCAATACATTTCATCCGTGTCAATCAGATCTGTGCTTACAAAGATTGTTGCGGGAACATGGTACTTTTCTAAGATCGGCAGTGCATACCTGTAATTATCTGCGTAGCCGTCATCAAACGTAACCACAACATACTTCTGATCCGCTTCAACTATATTGCTCCATTCCTCTTCTAATCTCAAAACTTTATAATTTTGACTGATATACCTGATATGTTCCTCAAAAGTTCTGGGAGAAACATTCAGTTTCCAAAAATTATAATTAGAGTCTATAATTCTATGATACATTAAAACAGCAATATTTTTTTGCGGAACAATGCAGCTAAATAAAGTCTCGTCCTTAATAACATCCCATTCCTTTTCGGTGAGTGTTATATAATGATACAACTTCTTATTTTCAAGTTCCCAGACTACCTCCGCACTATACAACTCTGACACGGCGACAATAATTATATCTTCTTTGTCCGGCACTCTGGCAACGGCTCTCTGCACAACGTATTTTTCCAGTGCAATGACTTCTTTCCCCAGAACAACACTTTGTTGATCTGCACGGCTCACAATAAATTTTTCAATATGACCGATATTCTGTTCTTTCAGGAAAGCATAAAGAGTCCTCCCATATGTTCCCGCTCCGTAGATATATATATTATGGTGACGGCAGGCGTCTTTTAACTTATGTGCAACACTAATCATAGGGAAACAGCCTTTCTAATCCGCTCACAATCTCATCTACTAAAATGTAATTTGATATGCCGTGCTTATGAAATTGATCCACTACCTCATGATAATAATTCGGCACAGACACTATTATCAAGTCCGTCTCCGGCATATTGTCCGTCAATGGAATGATCGCAACTTCTTCGTCCAGTTGATCTGCATTCTTATCCACAAAATAACTGACTTTAATATTGCTCATATCCAACAAAACATTTAATAATCTTCCAACAATCCCATATCCATAGACTGCTACACGCGACACATGTTCAAATGCCGGATGTTTCGCTAACGGTATCCCGCGATTCATCAGTTTTATCAATAGATCCAAAATTCTTACATTTACCAGCGCCTTTTCTAATTCATTCCTATAATAATCTAACTCCAGTATCTGCTCGTCCGATAACGGGGTTACACGAAATTCCTCTGTTCTGACTGTTTTATACTCCTGCTTTGCCTTTTTGATTGCCTCCAGATACTGATAGCCGTATTTTTCATCTGGCTCTAAGTGATTTCCCTCCCCCCATTCATTCCATGCATTAAGAAAGACCAATTCATTTCCTTTATCCTCACTTTTCTTAAGAAGCCTTTTTAGCCATTTCTCAAATTGCCCGGGCGTGCCGCTTATCACATGTCCATTATTGCCCTGCCGGGGCGTATCGTCATAGTTCACCAGTCCCGTATAGTATGTTTTCTTATCGGAATAATCCTGCTTAATACTGGTATTCCAGTATGTATCATAACTGTATATTGCGGCATCTGATCCCTCAACTTTAGAATATGGAACTTTCGGAAGTATTTCCCCTGGTTCATAAATAACAGCAGCGTCCAATATATCCGCATCTTCAGGCTGATAATAAGAACCGATCAGATAGATTCCCTGCAGTCCATTCTCTATTGCTAACGATCTCCAATATTCTATCATTTCAGCCAGACACTCTACCAAATCCGTACGGTGAATCCACATCACAGGCTTGTTATCCACCCGAATATATCTGGGATCCTTAAAAAAGGGCAGCAGATAATTAAAATGTTTTTCCCAATCCGCTTTCCCTCCATAAGTCTGCTCAATCAACAACGCTTTACCGTCTTCAGTCGTCTGAATGTCATCCTCATTGATCCAAAAGTCCGCATCTTTCATCTTTGCCCACGACCTGGCCCATGACATATTCGCCCAGCAAAAACAAAACGGCATATCTATGTCGTCCCATTTCAACAAGTTCTGTGCCGGCTTCTCCAGCATCTGCTTCCCCTCTTTAAACCAATAATGATAGAAACATAATCCATCTACCTGATACCGCTGCATCAATTCAGCCTGCCATCTCATGGCATCCTTTTCTAAAAGATTATAATAATTCTTGTCGAGCGGAATATGCGGCTGATAATGACCCGGATATAAAGGAATTCCATTCTTTGTAGATACCCAATCTGTAAAATCTTTTCCCCACCAGGCTTCGTTTTCCGGCACTTTATGAAACTGTGGAAGATATAACGCAACAACTTTCATTTCTCCGCCTATTTTCCTTTCTTAATTCCAAGTCTTGTTCCCAAAAAATCACAAGCATATATCTCTTTTCCATCAAACTGCCCTAATGCATTCTTCATCAACTGTTCCTCCTGCTTTTTTGATACACTACCTCGCCTTCAGCAGACCTTCGATATAAGTACGCAAATCCATCAATGACTCTGGCTCCTCATAAAAGAGGGCTCCCCCGCAGTCTATCCGATATCTCACCCAGTCCACTTTTGACGGATATCGTGGGATGTGCCAAGACAGGCTACCCGTCTTTTTTGATATCTTTAAGTGCTCTTTATAGGCATGACTCATAAAATAATACCACTCTGAGTCCTCACAGTATCCACGAAATGCCGCCCAATGCTCCCTCCCCTCTATTCGTTCTCTTCCGGCTGTGATATCCTCCGCAGAAATCAATTGACCCGTTTCCAAATCATATATTTCTATGTATTTTCCGACAGCCGGCAAAAGTACACAGCGATTTGGTTCCACAAATGCCATTCTTATATAACGTTTATTTCTCTGCTGCTCTTTTTGTATTTCACAAAAACACGCTTTTTTCTCCACCGTATCCCAAATACATATTTCCCCTCCGACAAGCAATATATAAACTAATTCCTGCCAGAGCACCGTATGTACTATGTTGGAAATACCTACATCCGTTTCAAAAAATTCCCACTGGTATGTTTTCAAATCAATACACACAATCTCGCCGTCATTTGAAAACATCCATACTTTTTCATTTTGCTGACAGACAGATTGAAACGTAATATCTGCCCATGGCTGGGGATAGCACCATATGGAAAATTCTTTTGAATCGCAGTCAAATATCAACACCTGTTTTACATATCTGGGAAATATATACAAATTATTTCCTATTGAAAAAACGGTAATAAAATTTCCATCCTGCATTCTTCCGCAATCAACAGGATAGTTATGACATGTCCCTTTCTCTAACTCATATTCCAATAAGCACATTCCATCTACAGATAAAAAGTACAGAGAATCCGTCACACATGCACAGCAATCCGCAATAAATATCTGGTTATATTCGCGGATCGGCATATAATGTAACATTTTCATTGTTTTATCCATCTTAACAAGCCAGTTTTCTTCTACTGCATAATAATAAATATTTTCTTTATGAATAATGCAGTCTCTCGTTGAAAATACCCTGTCCACAACAAGCATACCTCTTTCACCTAATTTTATTCTTCACAACTATATTTTCTTGAGATCTCTCCAAACAAATCTTCCAAACAAATTATTTCCGCAGAATCATCCATGGTCAGGGACACAAGTATTTCCGAATTTGCAACAGTTGTTGTATTCAAAATCACATCCACTTTTTCTAATTTGTCCGAAGGTAAAAATACCTTAATCTCACAATCCAGACTTTCTGCCCTTTTGTCTATTCCATAGATAACTCTTACCAATCCTCCTGACAATTCCTTTGCCAGACTTTTACCCATATAACTCATGCCATATATAGCCGCTGTCCGATATCCCCGGCTATGTAGATACTCATCAATACGAAAATCCTTTTGCTTTATTTCCAGCCATTTAATTGCCGTCTTATATAAACACAAATGTTTATTCGTAAGGTGAATGTACTCACTCAGATGTTCTTCCAATCTATTGATATATAGATATAATAACCCCATATCGTACTTTCGGTCTAACCGAAACACCTCTTCCTGCAGTCTTTTATCCACTGGATTTTCTATTAAATACCTGCAAACCTGCTTTGCGGCTTCTTCCTGCAGCACCTGGCAATTAATATATTCTTGTTCTTCCATACGTTTCTGAGGATGGAAGGTATGTATGCTGTGAGAGTTAAACCGTTCCAATATATCTTCCCATCTCTGCATCCATTCCGTTTGACTCCATCGCCAAAGATCCGGCGATACTTGATATTTGTCCCCGTTCCCATTTAAAACATCTAATGTTTTTTCCACCAATTCGGACACCGACTCTGCCGACCGAATGTCTGA
Organism: uncultured Dorea sp.; assembly: GCA_947645355.1. Classification (GTDB taxonomy): domain Bacteria; phylum Bacillota; class Clostridia; order Lachnospirales; family Lachnospiraceae; genus Dorea_D. The sequence goes on from CANSCI010000002.1 coordinate 58,022, forward strand.
CCGCTCCATCCCTCTTCCCACAATATTAGGCCAGAGACACGGTACTCCCGCTTGTTCGGCTATTGATTTCCCCGAAGACCCCTGCGGAAAGGAAAGAACATATAGATCCGCACCTGAAATAATCTGTTCTACCTCGTCACGCGGTAATATGCCCAACGCTCTGGCTCTTCCCTTCGTATCCTGTTCCAGGCAAAGCCACTTTTTCTCCGTTCTGTCCGGCCCAATGATCAAAAAGCGGCATGGACGGCCACTCTGTTCTATGACTTCTTTTACATAAGAGCTGAAGTCATACCCGATTACGCTTTTATAACGGTATCCATAACCCATAGATACTATCAAACTTTCGTCTTCTGCAATGTGATACGTTTTATTTATCCACCGGCGAATCTCTTCTTTTTTCTGTTTTTTTGTTTTGTTCTCTTCCATCTTTCCCATTCCCGGGAACTGCAGATGGACACAATCAGAAAGAGGTATCCCCCTGTAACGTACCGCCTTATCAATGTCAAACGGAAACAAATTCAAAATAACATCTGATACAGAAAACCCAAATGAAAATCTCCAATCCGCATGGTTATAAAAATATACCGGTATCTTCCAATTTTTATTGCTGTATGCTAAAATCGGTATTATATCCTCCATATGGTTAAAGAGAAGAATTCGGCTGAATTTTTGAGATACCTCCAAAAGCTCCCGCGCTTTTTCATCCTCCGTCCCAGATAAAAAAACCAGCTCTCCACCTGATATTTTCACAGCCTTTTTTATAAAGTCAGGAACATACTGCTCGTTCATATCGGTAAAAACAATCGAGTAAGTTCTTTTTCTGTCCCATTTGATCCAATTGTGCACCAGAAGCGTATGACCGCCAGTGGCGCCAGCCTGAGTCATAACAATCAAGATATGATCGTCTTGAGGTCTTGACAGAGAATGGAACCTGATCTCTTTCCCCATATCTACAATCTGCTGTTCCAAATCGTTACTGGAATATATTCCTGTCACATACCAAGAATACATGACGCCTATAAGAGATAACAGCTTTAGCTTCTTTTCTCTTGCATCCTGCAAGGGAATCTGATTTTCCAGCTCCTTTATACAGGCGTGATTTCTGTCGATCCTGTCTTTCACTTCCTCCAAAGACCTATACTCCATTTTGATTCTGATTCCTCCCTGTATGGATATCTGATTTTACAAACTTTCTTCCTGCATCCGATATACAAATCCATTTCCGGTTACTTAAACAATACATATGTGTCATGTGGCTTCCTTTTCTCATAAGGCGGCAGTTCCCAGTAATTGCCGTAACACGGGCATAAAATCCCCTCCGCGTTATACGGCCCCCAAAATTCATGCCCTTCGAACAGATATCTCCTCAAAGGAAACACATCCTTTTTTTTCAGGGAATCCAGCCCGTACACAACAAAATAATATTCTCGTTCTTCCGAAGTATCGCTGCTGTGTTTTTTATTTTTTTCATTTTGTAGCTGCTCTTTTATCTTCTCTGTCTTATCTCTACAGGCATCCTCTGTTAAAAGCCCAAGCTCTCTTTTTGTCTCATAATGCAGCAGATTTTCTTCATAAATCTGCTGCCGGCCTTCACCGCTTAAGCATTCTTTTAGTTTATAAAGGTCAAGACTCAATCCCTGATACTTGTAAAATCTGTCGTCACTGTAACAATCCGTATACACTTCCGAATTCAGATCGCGTATTCTGGCCCAATAAGGCCAATAGATCGGATCGCTCTGTTTATCATGAACAATCAGCCAATCCGGCAGTTCATCCCTCAGATATCCTATTGCTTCCTCATAGGTATCTTCAAAAAGAAACAGGTCAAAGTCATCGTCCCACGGAATGAAGCCTTTATGCCTTACTGCCCCCAACAGGGTCCCATATGTAAGCATGTAAGGTATCTGGTGTTTCTCTAAAATATCGCGAACACAAACAGCCATTGCAAGCAGCCTGTTTTGAACCTTCTTAATATCCCTTTTACTATAAGCGGCTGTATCCGGAAATTCAATAGCATCTTTCATTCATTTCATACTCCCTTATTTTTTGTGACAGGCTTTTTGTCATACCATCCGCTTAACGATTCCTGAAAGTCTTTCCTCATTTGTACGGCGCCTGTTTTTGGCCTCCCTAAGTCTTTTCTTGAAACCGCTGCCACCCGTATCTCACAAAACGTCAGCGTTCTCTCCGCTGCTGTTTCCAAAAATCCCCCCAGATCTTCCGCAGAACATACGGTCAATACCTTTGGATATCCGCACGCCCGCGCAACTCCTGGCAAATCTACTGTCCCGGCCACTGTCGGCGCCCCGCCCACACTCTCATGGGCCTCATTATTAAACACGACATGAATCAGATTTTCCGGCTTTCGATTACCGATAACTGCTAATGCGCCCATATGCATCAGCATGGCTCCGTCTCCGTCAAGACACCATACTTGCCTTTGAGGATTATGTAAAGCTACCGATAACGCCAACGAACTACAATGTCCCATAGCTCCCACTGTAAGAAAATCCCTCTCATGGCCCTGCTTTTTTCTCTCACGCACTTCATATAATTCCCGACTGATTTTTCCGGTTGTTGATACCACTAAGTTCCCTGCTATTGTCTCTGTCAGGCGTTCAATTACCCATTCGCGGTTTAATGAAAAGATATTTCCATAATCCGGCTTTTTCCCGTGATAGGACAAGCCCCCTTTTTTTATAACAAACGCAACGCTTCTTCCTTTAGCCAGATATTTCCCTGCTTCTGCTCTTTGGGTTCTCAATTCATCTTCCTGCGTTTCCTTGTCTACGACATATGTTGGGATTTCCACATCGTGCAATAGTGTCTGCGTAACCAAGCCCTGAAAGGCATGCTGCGGTTCATCCGCAGTCCCCGGTTCCCCCCGCCATCCTACCACAAATATAACAGGGATTTTACACACTCTTTCATTTAACAGAGAGGCAGCTGGATTGATCATATTGCCAATACCGCTGTTTTGCATATATACAACAGGATATTTTCCGGTTGACAAATAATAGCCCGCCGCCAATGCCGCTGCATTTCCTTCGTTTGCAGCAATCATATGCCTTTTTGTTTCCCCATACCGCTCCAACAGATAATCATACAAAGGCTTTAGCGTAGAGTCCGGCACTCCAGTAAAAAAATCTGAGTCTAAGATTTCTATAAATTTCTCTGTCTGCATCCACTTTATCCTCTTAGGCGTTGTTTAATCTGCGAAGAAGAAATTCCTTCCGTGTATGTCGGCTCCACGATCTTTCCTCCCCACTCCGCCATGATCCGAATCGCTTTTTCCCGTACATCTGCCAGGGGGCCTTTCTGCCAGTCTGTTCCGTGAACCATGTAATCCGGCTGATACTTTCTCAGATTGTCCTCATAGTCCCTTGTTGTCTGCGGAACAACCTGGGATACCCCTTTGATATTCTCAATTACGATCCTCCGATCCTCATAATGCATTGCCGGTGGTTTTTTATAAGAGGCAATTGCTTCATCCGTAAAAAGACCAACCATCACTTCTCCCAATTCGGCAGAAACCTGAATAATATGGATATGGCCCGGATGAACCAGGTCTGCCGCCATCGGCACATAAACTAATTTCTTTTCTCTCATTGTTAGTTCCCTCATCTTTCCGTTACCGGAATAAAACGAATAACTTCTTTAACCGGCATACAAATATTATCCACGCATTCCGATGACCCATTCTGTAAAATCTCTGTAGCCGCCCGCTTCATGGCTGGAAAAGCACTTCGCAATAAATGATTGGCATAAATGATAATATTCGCCCCATGATTTGCCAACTCCTGCTCCACAATGTGATTGTACGTTGTCGGAACCAGAACAAGCGGAATGTCCGGATACTTTTGCCTGAATTTTTCACAAAAACCATATACTTCATCCGGTTCCCGGCTTTTTGAATGGATCATAATCCCATCAGCCCCTGCCCGAATATAGCATTCTGCCCGAGCCAGCGCATCGTTTTCTCCCTTATTTAAGATCAAACTCTCGATCCGGGCAATGATCATAAATTCTTTTGTTGTCAACACTGATTTTGCTGCCCGAATTTTGTCCGCAAAATGTTCCGGCTCATCCTGTGTCTGTGCTACTTCTGTTCCAAAAAGGGAATTTCTCTTAGCTCCTGTCTTGTCCTCGATAACGACAGCCGATACCCCAATCCGTTCCAATGTCTGCACAATATAAACAAAATGATCTATCTGCCCGCCTGTGTCACCGTCTACCATAATTGGCTTGGTCGTCACTTCCATAATTTCCTGAATTCTTGTAATACGACTCGACCAGTCAATCAACTCTATATCCGGCTTTCCTCTTGATGCCGAATCACACAAAGAAGATTCCCATATTGCATCATACGTTCTTGTTTCCTGCCCGACTGTGCATTGTGCATTTTCGACAATCAGTCCTGTTAAACCATCATGGGCTTCCATGACCCGGACATACGGCTTTAATGTCAACAGCTTCCGAAGCATTCCCCGGCGTACTTCCGGCATAGACTGCCCCCGGTGAAACATTGTCTCCACAAGATTCACACTGTTCTCTTCATTGTAAGGATATTCAATCAATTCACCGCCATATTGTTTTAACAGTTCCAGTAATTCTGTTCGAATTGCCGACTTAATGCCGCTTTTCCAATCATCTCCATGTACTATAATATCCGGATGATATGTCTGCAGGATCTTTTCATATCCAATCGTATCTTTTTTTACAACCTGTGCCACAAAATCCAAATTTTCAAAAAGCTTACAACGGTCCTCCCAGGAAACAAGCGGAGGACTTTTATACTGTGCAATTACATCATCGGTTAATACACCGATCATCAACTCGCCATACTGAGACGCTTTCTTCATCACTTCCAGATGTCCATAGTGCAGCACATCTGTACTAAAACTCATATAAACCCGCTTCATGCCAGATACCCCGCCTTTTTTAATCGTTCTCTGACCAGCTCGTCCGAAAAAATATCCTCATTCTTCGTCGCAAGTTCGGGCGTCAAAGGCTTCGCCTCCCGGTACTCGTGATGCACACAGCCGTCACATAGTGTTCCTTCCAGCTTATCCTCTATAAATGCCTGACGTATCTTTTTCATTTTCTCACCATACCAGCCATCTTTAAGAGAAACCTTGTTTAAGTCTGCCACCACGAGCATATTCTCAAAATCTGCGTTCTCTACCGATAAATACCCTTCACATGTTACCGATACAGCATCAAAAGGCAAATTACACCGCCTGTACTGCTCTGTATCATCTGTACATTTTAGAAGGGTCTCGATCTCCGGCATGTAACCTCCCTGGTTATACACATTTTTAAAGACTATTTCATCAGCCAACCCTTCAAACACTTCAAAATATTGATCTTTCATCCCTTGTGTATAACGAGTCAGAATACCTGTCACGAAAATTTTATAGGCTTTTCCTGTTTGTTCGCGATATTCATTCAAGTATTTTAGATGATCGCATACAACATTAAAATCATCACGCCCATGAATAAATGCGTACATTTCCCGCTCCGGCGCATTGATTGAAAACTTCACACTGTCTATACCGGCATCTACCACCGCCCGAATCTTTTCCGGAGTCGCCAAAGCTCCATTCGATGTCAGATACACATAAGAATAGCCCATTTCCTTTGCCCACCGAATATATTCCGGCAATTCCTTTACAAGAAAAGGCTCCCCTGTCGCATAAAACCCTACTTCCCTGGTTCCTAAATCATATGCCTGCTGTAGAATATCTCGTACAAATGCCGGTTTAATCATTTGTACGGGGCGTTTCATCTTCTGGTGGGCACAAAAAATGCATGCATGGTTACAGGCATTCGATGTTTCTATGAGAAAATTAGTATAAGGAAAAGGTGGTTCCAAACAATACAATTCTTTTCTGTCAGCTTTTTTTAAAGTAATTCGTTCTTGCAAATTCATCATGTACTCCTCCCTACGCAGATATCTTATTTTACAGACTTTAATTCAATAGCACTTCTCATTCATTTCATACCTCATATTTTTTTAATAATTTATCCCTGCATGAGGTTATTTCCACAGTCGAGCCACAGGACGGATAGGTACACTTTCTACAGAATGTATAGCCGCTGTTCTCACCTCGAAGTTCCTGCACCCGCAGACCCTTTAGCCTCGAACCATTCCAAATCTCTTGAATATTTGATTCATACACATTTCCCAAGTTCTCCATTTGATATCCATAATCCACACAACAAGGGCTGACCGATCCGTCACAGTGAATCAACAGCTCATAAAACATCTGCGGGCAAACAATTCTCCGGCCATCAGCAGACGCTTTCCAATCAAATACTTCCGAATCATACATTTGTCCGCCTCCACCAGTGATTTCCAAGCCTGGCCACACATCCACAATATGATCTATATTAATTGAATCCGTCCAGCCTTCAAATAGTGACACAAACTGTGCTCTTTGGGCTTCATCAAAACTCTCACCGTTTATCTTCACATGCAGATGGCAGGCTCCTCGGATCTTATAAAAATATTGAATTTGTTTGTAAACCTGTTCAAAATCAACATGTGTTCCTACATTTTTTTGAAAACTTACATCATCTATTCCATTTAATGAAACCGACAGTCTGTCTAGCCCTGCCTCCACTAAACGCCTGGAAATATCCTCTGCCAATAAACTTCCATTCGTTGTTATTGCTGTCTCTCTCGCAACCTTGCTTTCCTTGAGAAGTCTCACATAATCAGGAACTTTTTTATTCAGCAAAGGTTCCCCTAACCCAAACAAATGGACTACATTAATCGGTTCTTCAAAATCACGCAGCTGATCCAATATGCGGGCAAATGTCTGTTCACTCATTGAGCCCCCATGAAAATCCATCTTACTCTGAAAACAGAAATGACAGCGAAAGTTGCAGAGGTCACAGGGATCAATCAGAATACGCAAGGGTTGTCTAAGCGGCAGCAGTTCCTGTAATGGTACACGATCCTCATGAATCGGCACTTTTAAATGTTTCCTATAATCCTGTTCCATCTCATACCCACCTCTCTAAACCGCATATAATACCGTCTGAATGCCGTACCGACTGTGATTTCTTATATAGAATTTATAATCCTTCCGCAAACTATCTATGTATTTTGGAATTTCAACAATATCTTCCGGTTTATGATAAATGCAAATTGCCAGCCTGGGTTTATATTTCCGAATCGTTTCCTCTGCCCCACACAGCGCTTTTAATTCAGAACCTTCGATATCCATTTTAATATAGGTTGCTTTTTCTCCCTCCAAAATATCATCTATCGTTCTTACCTGGTTCTTTGTCTCTCCTTCATCCATAATCCTTGAACTGCTATCCTGACCGGAAAACATGCAAAGAGTACCTGTCCGATCCCACACACCTGCCGCAATAATTTCCACATTTTTCAGTGATTTTAATGCCGTCCGCATCTGTTTTGCATTCGTTGGATCCGCTTCGATACAAAAGATTTTTTGATAACGTGTAATCCCATATTCATGCAAATATTCTACGAATTGAAGAGCTTCCTCACCATGATACGCGCCGCAATTTACAAAAACCTCATCTTCCTGCGGAACCACAATACCTTTTGCAAAATAGGCATTTGGTTCGCTGTCCTCTTTCTGATACACCCCGGTCATTCTCTGGAAAAGAAAATCCCTAACTGCTTCGCGCGATCTGCAGTCATATACCCGCTCATTCAGCCAATTCCAATTTTGACGGTTCTTTTGATAAAACTCATAAGAAATAGTGCCGCAGCATCCGGTCAAACAGAGTGCTCCTATAAAATCCAGTGCATATACCCTGCATACATATTCGGACAGGCTCCCCAGCTGATCCTCGCAATATCCGGCAAAGCCTATTACCAGACTGCACTTATGCGAAGGCAAATATTCTTCCAGCATAAAAACGGGAGTGTCATTCCATTCATGTATATTGCTATCCCAAAATTCCCGATTTATTAAAAATCCGCTTATTTCAATTCCCCTGCTCTCCAAATACTGTTTAATTTTTTTAGCAAGTTTTGCCCCTCCCCATATAAAAACAGGCACATTCGATGCCCGCATTTCTTGAATTGCCTTGTCTATCTGATTTTCTGTAAAATTCTCATCTATATATGTGTTTATATCCAGCATTTATTTTCTCCTACTTATATTCACAAAATACACTAATGTAATTATAGCAAAAGCTTGTCAGCCATGCAATATTCTGACATAAAAACGGCGGCTGCCGCTTATATAACCTTCTTGAATTCATTTAATACCCGATCACCTGTACAGTCCAATTCCGTGATAAGAAAGTCAAAAAATTACCCCCCCCTTCATAATATCCATTCCAACAATCTACATTTCTTTCAAAATCAGATGAAAACGTAACATTATAGGATAAAATTTTATCAACACATTCTTTTATGGTATAACGCCCATCATTTTGCAATATAATATCCGGTGTCTTTGGAAATTCCACATGTAAATCTATTCCTGCCAGATTTTTCAATTCTCCCCTCTCAGCTTTTGAATACAATTCCTTCTGATCGCGTTTTTTTAAGATCTCTAATCCAACATCTAAAAAGACTTCTACATATCCTTTGTTATGCTTCCTATTCCACTCCCTTACCTCATCAAACATTGCTATGGTACAGCAAATCACAGTCATCCCCTGATCTGTTAAAAGTTTACATAACAGTGCATATTTAATAGCTCTTTTTCTCCGGTCTTCCTCCGAATACCCCAAATCCTCTGCGACTATCTTCTTTAACACATCTCCATCCAATAAGACTACGTTCTTATTTTTCTTTTTTATTTCACAGTACAACCTATTTCCTATTGTTGTCTTTCCAGCACCCGACAAGCCTGTTATCCAATATAAAATTCCTGCCTGTTCCATACACTTATTCTACTTTCCTCTATTAATTATAGTGTTAAAAATTTATTTTTTATAAATTCTTTAATTCTTTGACCATTCTTTCCGTCAAAATGTTTCACATATTTTTTCGAAGCCTGTTTCCTCACTTCAAGCATATAATCCTGTCCGTTTTTAACTAATTCAAAAAAAGAAAAAATATCTTCACTTGAATAGGCAGAATAGTAGCAGTTTGCCAGTTCAACATGGTAAGGCAAGTCTGTTTTAGATCTATAAGCCAAACAAATAGGCTTAAGCGTAGGCAGCGCAGAACATGTTATACCGCAAAAAGCGTCTGTTAGAATGCCGTCTGCTATGGAAAATGCATTGTCATAAGTAAGTTCATTATCAAAAACAATATTGGAACTTCGATGACAATAATCTTTTATCAGTTCCAAATCACTGGTACTCCAAAAACCATTCCTCAACATTTCGCTGATAAATGTTGGATGCGGTCTGAAAATAAAGCCTACTTCTTCATGCTCCTTTATATATTGAAATATCTTTTTTGCATATAAATCAAATGTCAGGTCTTTAGTAACAATGTAATCATTAACACCGTGATCCGTTGTCCATAAAATCACCTTTTTCCCTTTTAATTTTTCCCATCCTTTTATGTATTTCTTCTCCTGACAGGCCATAAAAATTCCGTCAAATTTTGCATTTCCCATTTCAATAATTTTTTCTGAAGCATAATCGGATTGCATGATTTCTCTGTATAATAATGAATCGAACAGATAATAATCCGGTTGAAATCTGCCATATGCCTGTCCCTGCATTTTAAAGAAACTTTCCATATCATATTGATACCGTATCAACTGCATAGAAGCTACAATTACTAATTTACAATACTTTTTACAATTTTCTATTTGGGTTACATAATCATAAGGATGGCATAATATTAAAATATCTGGGCAGTCCTCCTCAACATGATAGTCCGTCCAAGGTATGTGCGGAATTTCGAGTTCCTTAATTCGTCCTCCTAGTGCGTAATGTCCCGCAATCATCATTAAATCAAAGCTATCATCATTCTGGAACGCCATATATATGGTCTTAATGGAATTCCATGTATTTAATGTTTGAATAAGAAATCTAACTTTTATCTTTCTTGTCAAATGCTTTTTTGCTTTTTCTGTTTGAACTGAAAGAACAGCATCAGGCAGAAAGTCACTTAAATAAAAATTACTCAAATGAAAATTGTCTGAGCCGGCAGCTTCTCTTACTAAATTTCTTAAATTAATAATATTCGCTTCCGGTACAAATTCCTGCAGCTGCTTCAAAATAAACGCATTGGTTTTTTTATCCTCTATTGTTAAAATAACATACATGTCTTTTGAATATTTTTCCTTCAATCCCTCACAATCCATGATAGAAGGATTAAATTTTGTATATTCATTGTCAACAATTAGTGCGGGAATTAGATCATAATACTCATTTAATATATTCTTTACATTCATCCCATTTTCGCCAAATGGATATATTACAAATCTATTTATTCCTTGCTTAATATATTTTTTTAGACATCTTTTTATATCATTTTTGTTGATCATTAGAGCCAACTCCTAAATCTATAATTATTTATTGGATAACCGTTATATATATTCGCCTGCAGTAATTCTAAAATTACTTCCCGTCATCATTTTTGACTCATCAGACATCAAATAAACCAGTGCCTCCATATAATCAGAACGTTCGCACATTCTTCCCATAGGAAGAATGTGCGCCGCCCTCTTTCTAAGCTCAGATTCACTTTCACCCATTGAATTTCGAAGCGTAACTTCACCCTCCGTCGGCGTCCAGCCCAGAGTCAAATAATTACACCGGATTCTTTCCGCCGCATAGTTGTGGGATATGTGTTCCATAAGAGTCAAAAGAACCCCCTTTGAACATGCATACGCCGCTCTGTCTTTTTCTCCTCCCCATGCATGGGCCGAGCCGGTTAAGACAATGGATCCGCCACTATTTTTTCTCATATACTTTATAGCCTGCTGACAGCAAAAAAAGGCCGCTTTAAAGTTCACATCCATAATATAATCAAATGTTTCCTCATTACATGAATCAAGAGGAGAAACCGGAGTCACCCCTGCATAATTAAAAAATCCATCTATATGTCCATAACAGGCCGCCGCCTCGTCAAATAACCGCTTACAATCTTCCACGTTCTCTAAATCTGTATGAACAAACATTCCTTCACTCTCATAAATGTGAATCATCTTTAGAACCTTGGAGGCTGCCGCTTTATCTCTCCCCCCGATTACAACTTTAGCACCTCTTTGGGCAAATGTTTCTGCAGCAGATCTTCCGACACCTTTTGTTCCCCCCGAAATAACTATAACTTTATTCAACAATTTTTTATCACTCATAATTTCCCAACATCAATGCCTTTGATACATCAAAGCCTTTTAAGATCATCTCGTTTCCATTTTCATCCAGTGCTGATACTTTGTCCATATATTCATTTAATGCATTTGCCAATTCCTGCTTTGTTTCGCATACGATGTATAATCGTGTCAAAACTTGTTTTTCTGTTCCGATCCAGTTTGGCAGAACTTCATCTCCCTCATACAATCTTTGTACATTTGAAACAATTCTACTATCGTCCTCTAAACCTTCCATGCCGCTGATTTTTTTGATTTTACCCTTCGAAAGCAAAAACCAAAGAGTTGCTGCCCATTTTCCTCTAAAATAAGCATCGTCACATTCAGCCAAATCAATATCTCCTTCTGTACCTGTTAAGGCAAACCGAATCAGCATTTCTCTCTGATCAAACCCATGGATTGCATTCATCAGAAGATGCGGAGCTTCCCCCTGAAGTCGGAATCCTGTATCATATACATAAAATTCTCCATTCTCATAAAATGCAGAAAGCATTAATACACCATTTCTGATGCCAATGGCTTTAAAGATTCTGCATACATTATCATGCATTCGTTCAAAATACTCTTTTATATGTTTAGATGGATAAGTCCCCCCCAAACATACCCGGCTCAGGCCCTTTTGCTCATCTGTTGTATAACGGTCATAAATACACGAAGCGCTGCACACGCCGTCCTTAAAAGTATAATACATACCCATATCTTCACACTGCATATACTTTTCAACAATAAAACGTTTTTTTCTGGATTCAGAAAGTGCTTTCTCCACGGCAGCAGCTAAGTCTTTTTCCTCATAGCATACCGTCATTCCCTTTCCGCTGCAGCTGTCTACAGGCTTTACCATGACCGGATATTCAATCTTTTCTATATCACTTTGCTTCATCCCTGCATCGAGATAAAATTCTGGAATACCATGAATACCATACCTTTCACAGGTTGACTTAAAAACATCTTTGTAAGAAAAAACATCAACAATCTCTTGTGTGGCATAGCAATGAAAGCCCAGCGCGTCACAAACCTTACAGTATGACGGGACTAAAACATCTGCCACTCCGACCAAGACACCATCCACATTTTCCCTTTCAGCAAGGGCTATAACTCCTGGCACATCCATTCCATCAACATCAAAACTCTTCCATGCATACTTTTTAGCATCATCTGTGGGACAATTACTTGTTACTAATGTTTTAATTCCCATATGATTTGCGTACTCTACAAGCTGGGTTGTTTCTTGATTAGCTCCCAAAATTAACAGCTTGCTTTCTGCAAGATCCCTATTTCCTTCTACATTGCCATTCCATGACTTTTTCATAGTTTATACTCCATTAATGAAACAATTTCTTTTATTGTTTTTTCTTCCATATCCGCATAAAAAGGAATCGTAAGAACCCTTCCGGACAAATCTCTCGCATGATTTAATTCTATTTTTTTATATTTCCCTTTAAAACAATCCTGATCCGACGTCAACGGAAAAAAGTATTTCCTTGCATAAATATTATGTTCTCTGAACCACTGATGCAGCTCATCTCTTGTCATTGGATAATGATCCTCAAGCAAGATCGGAACATATGCATAGTTTTTACTGACATCTGCGTCATCCTCAAAAAACCGGATTCCCTCCGTTTGACCAAGCAATGCCCTATATAAATCAAAACGCTTTTTTCGTTCTTCTATTACGACATCAATATATTTCAGATTACAAAGCCCCATAATAGCAGCAAATTCATTCATTTTTGCATTTGTGCCTGCGGAAACTACAACTTCTTCACCGCGAATCCCGAAATTTTTTAAATTATATAGCGTATCATACAAGCCGGGGTCCGAAAACGTAACAGCTCCGCCCTCTATGGTATTAAAAACCTTTGTGGCATGAAAACTAAATACAGAAGCGTCGCCATATCCTCCGATTCCCATCCCCTTGTACGTAACGCCAAAAGCGTGGGCCGCATCATAGATTACTTTTAAGCCATGCTTGTCTGCAATCCGCTGTATTTCCTCTACATTGCACACATTTCCATATACATGCACCGGCAGAATCGCAGCTGTTTTTTCGGTGATCAGACTCTCTATTTTTGTCTCGTCAATGGTTCCATTGCTTATTTTTACATCACAAAATACTGGCTGCAGGCGGTTTCTGACAATGGCATGCGTGGTGGAAATAAATGTAAAAGGTGTGGTAATTATCTCCGCCCCCTCTGGAAAATCAAAGGCCTGAATTGCCAGTTCCAAAGCCATATGACCATTCACCATAAGGGATACAAAGGGCACGCCCAGGTATTCCCTTAACTGCCTCTCTAACTCCTTATGGTACTGTCCCATATTTGTAAGCCAACGACTGTCCCACAATGGCTTTATGGCTTCAATATATTCTTCGTAATCAGGCATCGAAGACCTTGTAACTAAAATTTTCTCCTCATTCATATCGTTTGTTCCAATAACTCCATATTCTATATTATCGACACCAAATCAATAAACTTAAACGTATCCTCCATCCCAAGCCAGCCCTGATCCTTATCGCTTAGCTTCAATTCCACGCCGTCCAATCTATATCCCTCGGCGCTGGCCGTCCCTTTATAAGTCCCTTCAACCTTCGGCCACACAATGCCGATCTTTGGATCATTCCAGGCCAGGCCGCCTTCGTCATTCGGATGATAGAAATCATCGCATTTGTAGCAGAACTCTGCGGTATCACTCAGCACAAGAAAACCATGTGCAAAACCTTTCGGAATCAGGAGTTGTTTTCTATTTTCTTCCGTCAATTCAATGCCGTGCCATTTCCCATATGTATCCGAATCCCTCCGCAAATCCACGGCTGCGTCAAACACAGCACCCTTAATCACTCTCACCAGCTTGGTCTGCGGATACTGCTTCTGAAAATGAAGCCCCCGCAGAACCCCCTTCGTGCTCATGGACTGATTGTCCTGGACGAAGACGATATCGATCCCCGCTTCTTCCATATCACGTCGGCTGTAAGTCTCCATAAAATATCCGCGGCTGTCGCCATGAACGGCAGGCGTAATGACACACAGGCCCTGAATTCCGCCCACATTCTTTTCAACTGTAATCTGTCCCACTTTTTTGTCTCCTTACAACTGTGCTTTTTTCAAATATCGGCTCACCGCATCCTGCCAATCAGGGAGCGGCGTAAATCCCGCCTCCTCTAGCTTCCTTTTGTCCAGCCTGCTGTTAAAAGGCCTCGCAGCCCTGCTTCGGCCATATTCCGCTGTAGTTACCGGGATCACCTTTGTTGTTAAGCCATACTGCCTGTAGCACTCAAGGCAAAAGTCGTACCAACTGATATAGCCGGTCTTGCAGCCTGCATTTTCATCTGTGACTTCTGCATTCGTAGCATGGTAAAAACCATATTTTTCTGTCTCACACATGTCAACAAGCAGCCGGGCCAGATCAAAAGTATAAGTCGGCGTACCGATCTGATCGTTGACCACGTGCACTTCATCGTGTGTTTTACCCACGTTGATCATCGTCTTGATGAAGTTCTTGCCATTTAAACCGAATACCCATGCGATACGGACGATAAAATACCGATCCAGCGTCTTGCTGACCGCCAGCTCGCCCTCTGCCTTGGTCTGACCATATACATTCAGTGGATGATAATCCCTGCAGTCCGGCATCCAGGGTTCTGTCCCCTGTCCGTCGAACACATAGTCCGTGGACAGATAGAGCATCTTACATTCAGCCTCTCTGCAGGCATCGGCAACATTTTGCGTGCCCCCCGCATTGACTGCCCGAACCTTCTCTGTCTTGTCATCATCCTCTGCCAGATCTACAGCCGTCCACGCTGCACAGTGGATAACCGCATCCGGCCTCATCTCCGTGATAACTTTTCTGACTGCATCTTTATCTGTAATATCAAGGCTTACATACGGCATTGCAGCCGCAGCGGAACCCTCCGCAGCATCTGCACAGACCTCTGCGAGATCGGCGCCGGCGCCCTCATGGCCTCTTCTGTATAATTCATTCATAACATCATGGCCCAACTGACCGTTCACCCCTGTAACAAAAACTTTCATTCTCCGCTGCCCCTTCCGCATAATATTCCAATCTGAAACCGGGCGGTTACTCTCAATTCTCTACCCTGGCTCTATACATTTCTTCATAATACTTCTGATAACTGCCGTCAGTCACACTGTTCATCCAGTCCTCATGCTCCAGATACCAGTCGATGGTAAGGACAATTCCCTTCTCAAACGGCGTTTCCGGATACCAGCCCAAGTCATTTTTGATTTTAGCAGGATCAATGCCGTAACGGCGGTCATGGCCAAGCCTGTCTTCCACATGCTTAATTAAATCCTCGCTGATTCCATCGTCTTTAAGCCTGTCATGGAGCTGCCCAATGATAGTCCTTACAATAAAGATGTTCGAGCGCTCATTATGGCCGCCGATATTGTACACCTCGCCGTTCTTCCCATGGTCAGCAACCATATCTATGGCCTTACAGTGATCCTCCACATACAGCCAGTCGCGGATCTGCATTCCGTCACCGTACACCGGAAGCCGTCTGTGATGCCCTGCATTGTTGATCATCAGCGGAATCAGCTTCTCCGGAAACTGGTAAGGCCCGTAGTTATTGGAACAGCGTGTAATATTGACCGGCATTCCATATGTATCATGATAAGCCTGTACAAAATGATCCGCACTTGCTTTGGAAGAAGCATAGGGGCTGTGAGGATTGACCGGGGTAGACTCCGTAAAATACCCCTCTGCTCCCAGCGCACCATATACTTCATCTGTGCTTACCTGCACGTACTTCTTTCCGGGTCTAAAGGTCTTCATCCCTGCATCATACCAGGCTTCCTTTGCCCTCTGAAGCAAGTTTACTGTGCCCATGACATTGGTCTGAACGAAGATCTCAGGATCCGCAATGGAACGGTCAACATGGGACTCTGCCGCAAAATTGACCACATAATCAAAGTCGTATTTCTTGAACAAAGATGTCACCAGTTCTTTATCACAGATATCACCCTGCACAAAAATATGCCTGGAATCACCCTCTGCATCCTTCAGGTTTTCCAGGTTGCCTGCATATGTCAATTTATCCAGGTTGACGAGCAGAATATCGTCATATTTTTTCAGCATATAGTGAACAAAATTAGAACCGATAAATCCGGCGCAGCCTGTAATCAAATATTGTTTCATAATCCATCTTTCTCCCTTTGCACAGATACTGTTATTTAACGCAGTACATCCAGATACTTGCCGTCCAGCACATCTTTCAAATACTGTCCATACTGGTTTTTCTTAAGCGCCTCATAAACTGCCAGAACATCGTCTTTTGAAATCCACCCGTTGAGGTAGGCGATCTCCTCCAGGCAGGCGATCTTCCTATGCTGGTGCTGTTCTGTAGTCTTCACATAGTTGGTCGCATCCACAAGACTTTCATGGGTACCCGTATCAAGCCAGGTAAACCCCTGGCCGAGCAGTTCTACATTCAGACTGCCATTTTCCAGATAAATGCGGTTCAGATCTGTAATCTCCAACTCACCGCGGGCAGAAGGCTTCAGACTTTTTGCATACTCCACAACCCGGTGATCGTAAAAATACAGGCCCGTCACACAGTAATTACTTTTCGGCTCTGCGGGCTTTTCCTCGATAGATACTGCTTTTCCGCTCTTATCAAACTCCACAATTCCAAAACGCTTGGGATCATCCACGTAGTAGCCGAATATTGTAGCGCCCTTACCGGATTCTGCGTTTTTCACTGCGGCTTTCAAACGTTTTTTAAGTCCGTGTCCGGCAAAAATATTGTCTCCCAGCACCATGGCTACCGTATCTTTACCAATAAATTCATCACCAATAATAAATGCCTGCGCCAGTCCATCCGGGGAGGGCTGCACGGCATAAGTAAGAGAAACGCCAAACTGATGTCCATCACCCAGCAAATCTTGAAAACGGGGCGTGTCCTGCGGGCTGGAAATAATCAAAATATCCCGGATACCTGCATTCATCAACACCGACATTGGATAATAAATCATTGGCTTATCATATACAGGAAGCAGCTGTTTTGACGTTACTTTTGTTAATGGATACAACCTTGTCCCGGACCCTCCGGCCAGAATAATACCTTTCATCTCATTCCCCACTCTCTATGTATAATTTTCGGCAGGCATTGCAAAAAGCCGCAGCCTGTATAAAGCCGGGCTTTTTTTGCTAAAACACAGAACAACTCCTCACAGATCTGCAATAAAATTGAAATACCAGATATTCATTCACTATGTGCATCTGCGTAGTTGTATATATATAATAACATAGAATTAGCTTTCTTGCGATATTTTTTCAGATTTCCAGAATATTCCTCGCCGGGACATTTCTATACATTTTTACATATTAGCCGCAAGCAGCGCCCCCACAAACAGCGTAAGCAGCCCTGCACAACTAAGGCTTGTAATATTAACAAACTTCCTCCAGTTCTTCCGAAATATTTTTGAGATCGCAAGCGCAATTCCGATACCGATCACACCGCCCAATGAATTTGCAATAACGTCTGTAATATCACTCATCCCCACCGCCAGCACATACTGCAGCGTCTCGAACAAAAGACTTGTCAGCACAATTGGGGCAGCCTGCCTGACAAGCGGCTTTTCCTCCCACAGTGCATGAGCTAAAATTCCAAACGGGAGGAACGCAAGCACATTATCAATGATCTCACTGAAATGTATTTTACCGTTCACGATCACAGATTCTCCGAACGGGATGAGATTAATATTTCTCATGCGCCCCAATTCTCCGAGAGAAAACTGCATCTTAAACACGATAATCCATGTGAGGGCGGTCAGGTAAAATACCAGCAGCCCTGTTGTGATTTTTCTTGATTCCATTCTTTTATCTCCTTCCTCTGCCTTTCTTGCTCAGGTTGCAACACCTTTGTTCACATAGCATAACAAGAAGAATTTAATAAAATGTGCCGGTATTTCTTAATCCTTTATGAAGTGCTGCTGATGAAAAACATATTTTCCATTTCCTTCTGCTGCATGTATAAGACGCAGCAAAAAACTGCCCTCAAAACGTCTTTAAGTATACTCTTAAACACCGTTTCAAGGACAGCTCCTTATTTTTATATTGTAAATACTCCTGCCGCCTCGCAGCTCCTCATAGCCTGTATCGTCTTATCGAAAAGTTCATCTAGCTCCCAGCCCAATCTCTCGGCGCCCTGGGCAATAATTTCTCTGGAACAGCCTGCCGCGAACCTCTTGTCTTTGAACTTCTTCTTTAAGCTCTTGACCTCAAGATCCGCCGTGCTCTTAGACGGGCGCATCAAAGCGCAGGACCAGATCAGCCCCGTCAGCTCGTCTGCGGCAAAGAGCACCTTCTCCATCTCAAGCTTCGGTTCTTCCTCACTGCAGATTCCGTAGCCGTGGGAACAGATGGCATAGATCATATCCTCGCCCACACCCGCCTCACGAAGAAGCTCCGGTGCTTTCTTGCAGTGCTCCTCCGGGTAAAGTTCAAAATCAATATCATGCAGAAGTCCCGTGATCCCCCAGAAATCCTCTTCCTCCGCATGACCCAGTTCCTTTGCAAACCAGCGCATCACACCTTCTACAGTCAGTGCATGCTGGATATGGAACGGCTCTTTGTTATATTTCTTCAGAAGTTCCAGCGCCTGCTCACGGGCAATGCTGCTTTTCTTTGCCTCATGCTTCTCTTCCTTTTTCACAGTCTTCCCGCTGTCGGAGGGCTTTTTATCCAGACTCTTCATCGTGGGGAAAAGTTTCCCAACTAATTTACATGCCGTCATAACGATTCAAATCCTTTCATTTCTTTACTTTCCCATTCTTCACAGTGCTTCGTATCACATCAGGGAAAAAAGAAAATCGTTGTCAAATTGTTGTCTTCGCAGAAAGTTTGTTGTCAGCTTACTCACACTGAGAACCCTTCCTAAAAGATGTCCAATTTGGATAAGTTTTCAAAAGATTCCTTTTTCTTTTGATCTGTAGCTTCGGCATAGATATCCATCGTCGTTTCGATATTCCGATGGCCCATAATTGCCTGAATCACTTTTAAATTTGTTTCATGCTCACAGAGTCTTGTACAAAAGGTATGCCTCAAGTGATGACAGGAGAAATCTGGAAGAATAATTGGCTCTCTCCGCTCGCGCTTGGCATTGATGACCTCTTCCGCATTGTACCCGCTGATAATCCGTTTGATAGTACGATTCACCGCCTGCGGATTTAAAACAGAACCAAAACGATTGATAAATACAAAACCCGTCATTCCATCGATCTCGGTTTCATTGAATCCCGTTTCTTCCTGCTCCTCATGCTCCATGTGGAAGGCGTCACATACAATATCAAGCATCGGAATCGTTCTGATACCTGCATCTGTCTTTGGCTTCGATATTCGCAGAACAGACTTTCTTGATTTTCCAACCGGGTAATAAACCAGACTGTGATTGATGCTAAGAATCTGATTATCAAAATCAAGATCTTCCCAGCGGAGACCAAGTGCTTCTCCAATTCGGCATCCAGTTCCAAGTAAAACCGTAAACAACGGCCACCAATGATAATACACCGGATGATTGGATATATACTCCAGAAATACTCTCTGTTGCTCAATCGTTAAAGCATGTCTCACACCTCTTGACTTATCCGCCTTCTTGCTAACTTCCTTCATAATTCCGTCTGACGGATTTTTCCGAATAATTTCATCTCGAACCGCCAATTGGAACGTCGGATGCAGCAAGGTGTGAATCGAATCCAGTGTCCCTAACGATAACTCTTCCTCTTTAAGTAAATAGCAATAAAACTGGAGTACATCTGAATACTTAATGTCTGCGATTTTTTTCTTTCCGAATGTATGTCTGACAAAACGATCATACATATAATCGTAATTACTACGGGTGGTCGCCCGCAAATCATACTTCGTAGAGATATACCGATCATAGGTATCATTTATGGTGGCCTTACCTGCAACATACAGATCCAAACCATCCAATTGATCCTTCATCAGCTGCTTTTCTTTTTCTCGAAGCGTTGCCAAATCCTGCGCATATATGGACCTACGCCTGCCCAACGGATCAGTATAGGTGTACATATACCGCTTATCTGATGCCCTCTGTACTTCTCCTTTCCTGAGTGCTCTTCCCCGCTCATCTTTTCGTGTCTTTGCCATGTCTGTAACCTCCTTCATAAAATGAAGAAGGGACTCACAGCACTTACTTTCGCTTGGACAAATACTCTTCCAAACTTCGCAGGGCAACCTCTGTCATTGTAATCTTGTGTTCAGCAGCATACCTGGTCAACTCAGCATGGGTTTTTTCTGATAATCGAACCGTAATGGACTTACGCTTTGCATTGTCCTCCTTTGGTCTACCCATTTTTGTCATACCGCTACCTCCACATGTCTTCATTATACTTATCGTAAGACAGAAAGTCAAGTCCCCAAGTGCTTAAAGTCCCTCTATATAAAAAAGCCATAATGTCTCACCTACTTTAATACTCTCGGAATGACTCCAAAAATTTTTCAAAAATTTCGCAATTCACTAAAGCAATGCCATCAATCTTATAAACAGCTTTTGCTTCCTTTGCGAGTTCTTGAAACTTTGTCAGCCCAAGGCTGTACTTCTCTGCTCCTTCTTTGTAGCGCACAAACTTTTTTGCATACTGCTTTGTTTGCTCTACGTCTTTCCTTTTATAGCCCATAATCAGCCTCCTTACTATTAAAATCAAAATAAATGCCCCCTTCTCCGCCTGTGGCTGTCAGGTCCATAGAAATTTCATCTCCCCGCCTGCATTATGGCCGGGCTGCGAATTACAGAAGTATCATTATCCCCGGCCGGATCATTGCGTTATATGGGTGCCGCCCATATATCAGTGCTCCTGGTTTTGCTCGCCACACAAACGGATAGCCGCTTCTCGGTTCGGGAACGTAGAGTTGGAAGCTATGAAATTGTCAAGGTACCATGGCATGGGGATGCCTTTACCTATAAAAAGCCTCATCATCTCTCAAATCTCGAACAGAATTCAAAAAAAATGAAAACGGTCTCAGAAAAATCTGAGACCGCCTTCGTCTAAAAGACAAACTTTGAAATATTGAGCGCAACATGTATCAAAATATACTGTCTTAAATCTTCATCTATTTGCCCGTCAACCTTACTGTGCTTATCAATTAATGGTGCATACAGTAGAAATAGTTGCTCTAACGCCTCATGACTGCCGGAAACTGCCGCCTGAAGCATCTTTTCAAATTCCATGTGATTCATAGTTTATCACCGTCCTTTGTCAATGCTATGCGCAGCTTCTTCAATGCCTGATAGCGCTGGTCGTAAACATGCTGCGGAGAACAGTTCAATATCCGTGCAATTTCCTCCGGTTTTCTCTCTTCCACAAACAGCATTGTCAGTATCTCCTGCCGCTTTATCGGCAATTTTGCAAATGCCTCTGCCAACCGTTCCTCTTCAAAGTCAAAAGCGGATTTTGGATTCGCATAATATGCAGCTTTTTCAGAAACAGCTAAAGCGCTCTCTGGCAATTCCTCAATTGAAACTATATTTACCTTGGGTTTTTCCCGTTCCAAATATTTGAGTCTGGCGCGGTAAACTGTTGTTTCCAGCCATGCTGTGAATCTGGCCCGTAGCTCGTCATGTTCAGACTTTTGCTGATGGTTCATATCTGTACCTCCTTACGGGGCACACCACCAGGGCAAAAGTCAAGACACGCCGTAGTGGCGTGCCTTAATTTTCAACTTGTTACCTTTTTACAGTTGTCAATGGCTTAATCCATATGGGATCACCTCCTTATTTTCAGATAACAAAAAACGACCATACTACATTTTCATGTAGCATAGCCGTTCTATAAAGCGTAAACTTTTTCTGTTTTGTTATATGCTCATCATTCATCCGTATGACTGAACTTTTCAATGGTATTTAAAAATTCAGCCAGACCTTCGCAAGCGTATACACGCTGCTTTACCGGATACTTCTCGATGCGCTCTGCAATCTCTCGCAAATAGACCTTCTCAGGTTCTGTATAATACTCCCTGAGCAATTGATCTACCGTTACAGAAAGAGCATTTGCAATACGTACAATCATATCCAGGCTTGGAATTCCTCTCGCATTTTCAATCTGGCCGATATGACTGTTACCACAATCACAAAGCTCCGCCAAATCTTCCTGGCGCATTCCGCGCATTTGTCGGTACTTCCTAATATTCTTACCTAAAATAACATAGTCCATGGTTCTACATTCTCCTTACATTTTTATTTTATACAATCTGGCAATGGAATTGAAGAACTCAACATTCCAATACACGCACTATAAGTGGAATACAAACTTTTTCACATGGACTTTTCTATTATTAAGTGTGTTAAATAACCATCATTATCCTATCGGATGCACTGTAGTTTTATGAAAACACATCCAGATTATCCAACATCTGTGCAATGTCTGCCTCCAGAGTATCTGTCCCATTTCCCTCTGAAAATGCGATTAAGGATTCGTCCTGATGAACTGTTGCAAGTCTCTCCTCAACAATGCGCCGTATGATTTCTTCAATTCCATCCCGATTATAGCCAGACGTCAGCTTGACCTCTATTTTACAATGTGTATCCTGCAAATCCGGGTTAGAATTAAGATAATCGTTAAGGGCTGCAACAACAACTGCACTTTTTTTGTTTCCCAGCCTTTCAAGCAACTCTCCAGCCTTTACTTGTTCCTCTGAATCTGCGCCAAATTGAAGCGAAAAGCGATATTTTCCATCCTTTTTCATTATACATCCCTCCGTCCCTTATCCAAGCGGACGAAGTGAAAGCGTTTTCCTGCCCAGCATTTCATACCCCAGTGCGTTCGCATTCGGAGATTCAACAAAGTCTGCCTTTGCTACCAAAGGCGAGCTCATCAGGAAATGTTTTAAAAGAATACTTCCCCCGCCGATAAAAACTGCAGGATTGGAACGCAGATCCACTTGCAATTCTCTAAGCTGGTTCAGAATATCCTGTGCATGTAACTTCGTTGCTTCACAAATTGTCTCTTTGACATCCTCCGGCAGAATGGTATTCTCGGACTGGAGAACTGCACTAATATGCTCATCTTCGATACGCATATCATGAAGTGCACCAACTTTTCGTATGATTTCGTTGTTCATAGTAATAATGCCAGTTTCCAGACTTCGGCAAAACTGCAGATCTGGTTTTCCATTCTTCAAGAGCAGCACATCTGTGGTATAGCCGCCAATGTCAACGACAAACATACGAACAGTATGGACAACCAAACTACTCTGGGGAATAACAGCGGCATATGCCTGCGGGAACACCATGACACGGTCTATCTTAATACTGTATGGCTTATCACCATAAACAAATTTGATAATTCCATCTCTTTTGAAATAACGAGCGAATTTATCTTTTAAAACCCCAAAATGCTCCGGCGGCAGACCAACAGCCAGCTGAATCTGCTCTACCGGCGTATATTGCCCTCTGTTCTCCAGTTCTTTGGCGATTGCGAATAATGTCAGGATGAAATAACGGTCATCCTGTGTTTTGTCTCTCATATAACTTAGGCGGCGTCCGCTCAGGGTCCAGTATTTTCCTCCATACTCCAGAATCTCATCCGTCATAGGCGGCTTAACCGTATGCTCTGAAAGCCCTGAAATAAAAGAGTGGTTTGTGGTCTTTATGGCGTAATTGCCATGGTCGATTGCGATTAACATATGTATACCTCCTGCAAAGTTCATTCTTATACTTATCATTACACGATTTGCTATGCGTATTTACAACTTTTATACGCATTTGATTAAAAAAAGCACACGAAAAAGGGTGAAGCATTTTGCTCCACCCCAGTTCTTAACGTTTCTTTTGAAAACAATATTCCCAGATGTAGTCATCCAGCCCTTTATAGCGTGGATCCCACAGGTAAGTACCAAACCGGAATCCCATATTGCCAAGAAGACTGAGAAGATTGTTGTAACCGTTTTGTACATGGTAGTTGGTCGCAAAATCCATATCAAAAGCAGTCTTAATCTCTGCAACCCCTTCTGCACGTAAATCGCTAAGGGTTGTTTCAAGCTGTGTCAGAGAATTAACACCAGGAACCGCCAGCACTGTCAGACCAGTCAGTGCATGAATCACGTCAGCTTTCATAGGACCTTCTGTCAGCACCAGCATAGGCCTAACCGGGCCTGCAAGATGTGTCCATCCTTCTGCAGGGCAACCATCCGGCCGCTCTGTACTGGATACCCAGCGAAATTTTCTCTTTTTCACCTTATCTCTGCGTATCTGAAGCCCCTGAATTCTTCCTTTCTGGTCTCTCATTGGAATTAAGATACCGCGTTCTTCATGGATGAAAGTCCATGTACCGCTTTCATTCCTGTAAAAACCAGGAACCCCAGCTAAGTACATCCCTTCGGACTGAAGTTTGCCGGCAATCGCTGTCATACCGACCACAGGTGTTGTCCTGTATCCAAGCCGAATAATGTCATCCTCCATCAACCCTCTGCCAAGCAGGTTCTCTTTATGGTCTGCCGCCAGCGTCAGCTTATTGAGCAGCGCACTGTATGTGGCATGACGGGTATCAACATCCGTTATTGGGCATTCAGGCTTTGCCTGCGGCTGTATCCTCTTTTTGGGTTTAGGCCGGTTATCAGGCATTCCCAGTTTCTCCACCAGAGCTTTTCGCACTTTGTCACGCGGAACCCCGGTATATAAGGAGTACAGATCAAATATACCACCAGATATTCCGCACCGCGGGCAGCGATACACTTCTTTTTTCAAATTGATGTTCAAATGCTTTTTCCGTGGGCTTTCATCACAGCATGGGCACTGCACATAATAGGAGCTTCTTCCAGACGGCGGCATCGGGATTCCCAGCAACGAAACAACATCGCTCATATGAAATATTTCCATGCTGCCTCCTTTCCTTTTTCAAACTTTCGGGGAACAGCACGCTGTCCCCTGCCTCTTCTCATTGCTGTTTTCCTTATAACCCACAGTTTTCCTTAAACGATGCAACCCCTGAAGGATCGTATTCCGCCAGCATTTCCAGATCGAATGCCACCGCCGCATATCTGCCATATCCGGATTTCACGGTGTAAGGCAGCACTTTTCCCAGTTTGTTCTCCCTGATAAACCTTAACAGGTCTTTGCTGATATCTCCGTTAATGAATGCTTCGTTATCCTCCAGATTATAGGCTGGTAGGTTGACCGTCATATCTGCAAAGGGTTCCGGACCATCTTCTCCGTAATTGATCATACCGATGTGCAGCCGCCCGCCATAAGCATATTGGTTGACATGCAACGAGACCATTTCATCTCCAAACTCCCATTTGAAACGAAGCTTTTTCGTTTTTTCACACATTTTTTGTCCTCCTTTTCGTCTTGTCCCTAGCCAGGGGATGACCGCGTTAATCCCCTGGTCTTTAGCGCCTGTTATGCAATTGTCTGTTGAAGGGAAAATTCACAAATCAGCTTCGCGGCAGCTTTAATTTCCTCGCCGCCAGTGAATTTCGTTGCTACCCATTTAATTGCACCAGGATCCAGCGATAATACCTCGCCAAGCGTTTTCCCGCTGAATTTTGAGATTGGGCAAGGCACATTCATTGCCTGTGCCAGCTTTTCTTCTGGAGTCAGTTCCTTTTGCACCGGTTCATTTACAGTGTATTCCTCTTGTGCCGGTTCCGGTTTTGGTTCTGACACCTCGTGTTTTTCTGCAGATTCTGTTTGAGGTTGAGCGGCGGAGATTCCCAGCTCATCCACAGCTGAAGGCTCAAAATCTTCACCTGCCATAGAAAACTGAAGTCCAAAACCTGCATTTCGGAGAGCAATTCCGACAGCAGCTGTCTGGGCCCATTCCCGTGGTGAAACCGAAGGTTTCTCCTCACAATATCCTCTGGATGCCGTCGCTTCTGCCAGATAACAGTCCGTTGCATCCTTATAGTTTGGATACACGCGGGCAGTTGCCACAAAGCAATCCTTTGCAGAATTCACCTGTACCGCAATGCGTCCTTCCGGATATTTCAGACGGAACCACGCCATCTGAATCATGACCGGGAGGCGCTTGCGCACCTCTCCGGTTCCCAGATCTGTATAATCCACAGCAAACGGCGTAGGATCAAATCCATCCACCTGATGAATAGTTTCGATTTTGGCGAGCATTGCCGCCTTCTCATTCGAGTTATTCTGACTCATTATTGTAGCCTCCTTATAAATTGATATATGTGTTCCGATACTGCATCCAAACCGGCAGAATCGTATGAACATATTGACTAATACTTGTTTTGTACTGCTCCTGTGTCCCTGCCTTAAAGCTGGAAAACCGCTTTCTGCCGTCCTGTACAACATGCTCAAAAGAACTGAGTGCTGTTTCACGACGCTTCTGGCCTTCTGCATCGGCTTTTAATCCGAATCGTCTTTCATTTAAGGTAAAACGTACATACGCATCTACCATTTGAAAGTGATAGCCCATGACCTTTGTATCCATTGTGATTGGCGCGGACTTACAAAAAGACTGAAATGTTTCCAAGACGCAAATGCGGTAATTCAGTTCCTGCATAATCAGCAAATCTTCCGGCGGAAGACTGTTCTCGGCAATCTGGGACCTGATAGAATTCTGTTTCTCAAGATATTGATCTAATATTGTAGCCATAGCTGCTCCTTTCTTCAAGCAAGCCCCTGCATCCGCTTAGCGAGGCAGGTGCCGCGTTTTTCTGTGTCAGTTCTTTTGATTGAAATACAAAGCGCCCTTTTTTCCCCGACAATGGTTACACGCTCTTTTCCTCGTGTAATTGCCGTATAGATAAGAGGCCTTGTCAGCATGATGGAATGGGCGCACTGCAGATTGATGATGACGGACTGGTACTCCGATCCCTGTGATTTATGGATAGTAGAGGCATAACCTAAATCCAACATATCCAATTTACTGGCATCGTACTCTTTCATGCGCCCGTCACCAAAGTCCACATGAATTGTAGTATCATCGCCAATGCGAATAATTTTTCTGACATACCCAACATCACCGTTATTGACATCATCATGGTTTTTGATCTGCATGACCTTGTCCCCACACCGAAATTTCCGGTTTCCGAAAACAACTTCCGGTTTCTGCGTATCCGGCGGGTTCACCTTCTCACGCAAGCGCTCATTCAGTGCATTGACTCCGGTTTCCGTCTTCTGCCGGTATGGCGTAAGCAGTGCCACATTATCGACCCCGTATTTCTCAGTTTCCTGCAGATAAAGATCGACAATGAGTTCAGCAGAATCAGACAGCCTGGGAGAATTGATAAACTGAAAGTCATTCCCATACTCCAGACCCACATTCCCATGGCGGATTAACTTCGCATTTGTCGCAATGCGGCTTCCCGCATTCTGGCGAAATACCTTGTCCAACCGCACAACTGGAATACATCCGCTGGCAATCATCTCACTGAGCACTGCGCCAGGTCCCACTGAAGGCAGCTGATCTGCATCGCCAATCAGCACCATCTGGGCGCCAAACTTCACTGCATCAAACAGATATTCAGCCAGATAAACATCCAGCATGGAAATCTCATCTACCACAATCAGATCTGCAGTAAGCGCTTCGGGTCCATCATAGTCTCCGTCCTCATCCGCCATCAGCCCAAGGGCTTTATGAACGGTTGAAGCCGGAACCCCGGTTGCCTGCTCCATCCTCCTTGCTGCCCTACCCGTAGGAGCACAACAGCAGATTTCACTTTTGGGATTGTTTTTTTGATAAATATCTAAAATGGCACGTTGTATCAAAGTCTTTCCTGTTCCAGGTCCACCAGTGATAATGGAAAGTCCCTGCGTCAGAGCCATCTTTACCGCTTCGCGCTGCTCCAGTGCAAACTTCATTTTCAGCTTCTGCTCCTCTGCATCTATGGCGGCATCCAAATCCCCATAGCTGTGCATCTTCCGGTACTTCATTTGCTGATGAATGTCGGAGGCAAGCTGTTCTTCCACATGTGCGGTCTTTGCCCTATACACATTGCCCTGGTACGACACCAACTGTCCGCCGAAAACCAGCCTGGCGGCACGGTTCGCCACCATTTCTGCTGTTAACGCAGGCGTATCCAGAATTTTTAGGCAGGCTTTCACAAACTCATGTTTCTCCATGCAGAGATGACCTTTGCTTTCCGCATCCGCCAGCGTATACAGAAGTCCTTCATCCACACGCTCTGTCGATAGCTGGTCAAACCCCATGCTCATAGCGATATGGTCTGCCGTCTTAAAACCGATCCCGGCCATATCGCAGAGTTGGTAAGGATGTTTTTTGACAATATCCATCGTCTTATCCCCATACTCTTTATACAGGCGCACCGCTCGATTGGGCGTAATGCCGTGCGGTGACAAAAACGCCACCACATCCCGTGCACCACGATTGACCAGATAAGAATCACAAATTTTTTTCAGTTTTATCTCACTGATACCTGGTATGGCAAGGAGCTTTTCCGGCTCTTTATCCAATACCTCCAGAGACTGTTGACCGAAAACTTCGTAAATTTTCTCCGCTATCTTGGAACCGATCCCTTTAATCTGCCCGGAAGAAAGGTATGCAATAATGCCTTCCTTCGTCGGTACTATCACTTCGTTATAGCTCTCTACTTCAAATTGAAGGCCAAATTTGGAATTTTTACTCCAATGTCCACGCATGTCGTAACGCAGGCTGCTCGAAACAGGCAGGCAATATCCTACTGCTTTCACTTGCGTAATCAGATTACCTGTGCTATCTTTAATCGTTTCGCATGGGTGGTAGAGCGCAATCATATAACCACTATCATCAACAGTCGCAATGCTTGGCGGATATATGAGTTTTTTAAATTCACATAACAAAATTTTTACTCCTTTCTGAGTCGTGTTTTAGATACAAAAAACTCCCGAATCGTATTCAAAAATACAATGGGAGTTTTTTATAAAGCTGCAGTCAGTTGTTTTTTCATCAGAATATCCCCGCCTTTTCAAGATATGCCATGGGAGAAGAACAACCCATCAGAACATTTTCTCGATCAAGATGGACGCTGTGTTTATCATAGCCCTGCTTTGTCAAATTTTTCTGCACTTCCAGATATATGCTTTCCTCAAAGGTCATCATAGGCATCTTGAGGTATGCCGCATGAGCAATTTCCCCACTCATCCCACTGCTGATCCGATTCCCGCATATAAGCAAAACATCACTTTCTTCCAACAGCTCCAATCCAAATTGAAGGGCGATGGATCTGTCCGCCGGCACTTTGTCGCATAAAAGCATCGGAAGATACGCATGAGGCGCACTTGCATTCATACCCATTTTTTTCATGGCATAATACATATATGCTCTTGCTATTTTTATATTTTCTACCATCTCCTCATCCGTAACTGCGCTAAGAGGCGAGCAGATATACGCCCGTTTTTTACACCTGTCGTTTTTCAGAAACTGATAAAGCAATTCCTGTTCCCAATAATCATGATAAATATTTTCCATTATAGTCTCCTTCCTAAATTGGCTGAACCGACACCTTTACCTTGCGGCTTTCCGAGGCTTTCAGAACATCGGTATAGATTGCCGGGTATTTTTCCTTTAAGGCTTTGGAATCGGGCCTGCGAGTTGTTTTGGTTACAAAATCAATCAGAAGCTTATCGCTGCTCGTCTCTAAGACGCCATGCTCATGCTCCTTCATGACTTCGGCAATTCGCACGCTATGTGCTTCAATCTCCTTTTCATATGTTTTGATTTCTTTATTGCATTCAGAGATTTTTCCCTGAAGCATTGCGATTCTGCGCAAAGGCGATTCGTACTTACGTGAAAACTCTATTGTCGGAAGCCCGGCCTGACTCGTACCATAAATCCTTGCCAGTGACTCCAAAGCAAGTTTTGGGGCAACATCCGCCATGGTCGGCGGTTTGTCATTTTCCAAGCTCCAGATCCATTCGTCCAAACGTTCAAAAATCATATCCTCTTTCGCCTTATCACGAATAATCTCTGGCATTGCCAGATCATTGTCCGGATTGTTTCCCCAAACTGCGGAAAAGGCGCCGATATTTACATCCGCTACTGCAAGATAAAACCTCAGCTGCAGTTCATAGTAGAGCGGAATTGCTCCATCTGCCCATTCAGCCGCTTTATGATACGTGCAGCTTTTACACTCCAAAATTCCCGGCTCGCTATCGGATGCCCGTATAAAGCGCCGGTCAAAATTGGCGAGAGCGTAAGGATGATCTGCGTGCTGATACAGATTAGTATCTTCAATAACGGTGTTGCCTGTCTTTGCACCATACCAATAGGCAGCAATCGGCTCTAAAAGATGCCCCATCTGCAATTGGTTGGCATTGTTTTTTTTAGCAGGCTTCATTTGCCCTTTTTTGATTTTCCACAGCTCCAGTGGAGTCGTCCATGGTGATACGCCAAAAATGGCTGCTACATCACTTCCTCCCACAGTATAGGGAATATTTCCTTTCGGACCATGCATACGGCATTCCAGCCATCTGTCATTGGTCATACCGGCGGTGTCGCAAAGAATAATCGGTTTTGCCATCAGTAACTCACCGCCTTTGCAAGGTCATAATCGCTCCATCTGAGTGAGAGCGCACGGGCCATATTTTCTTCTATGACCAACATCTTGCTTTCCGGCGTGTTCTCCGTCCTCAAAATAAACGGGATCTCCTGCATGGCAAGAAATACGTCGTGGGCTGTCGCCGGACCACCTCCGTATGCCATCTCGTACATAGCTATGGCTTCAACTGCAGCCTTTTTTGGCAGACTCAGTTTTTTGCAAACCCTGGTCATTGCGTTTATCGGATAATCCAGATGAACCTCCAGCAGTTTTTGTAATTTGGCAATACTATCCCCAAACTGGGCAAAGAGCTGATCCAACGCCGCATCAAAATCGGAAACCTTAGACTGATGCCTGTGGTCAACTGCAATACACCCCCCGATATGGATGGAGCGCTTTCCGCTCACCAAAAGAGCAGAGACCTTTGCCGAAGCCATACCGGTATCCGAACTCATAAAACGAACACCCGGAGTCAGTTTGGAGGCCATCGCTGATTTCCCTTGAGAATCCAGCAGCTTTGTATACACCTCCAGTAAATCCTCTTTCTGATCCGGCATCGTCCATGATGCGCTTACCATGGCATGATCGCAGTATCCAGACTCGAATACATTTCCGTTGAATTGTGCATCCAACTTTCCCTTCAGTGCAACAAGAAGTTCATCGACTGGCAACACTGAATAATCAACCGCATCTCCAGAATGAACTGCTGCCACCTTCTCATCACGAATGAGAAGAAGCGCTTCTGACGAATAAAGTTCCATGCAGGCATTTAATACCTCTGCCAGAGCCTCACGACTGAGCTTAGGCAGCGCTGTGCCTCCGATTTTTGCCCGGTCAAGCAGACTTTTGTAGGCCGTCATGCGCATGGGGAAGAGTTCCCCATCAACACGCATGGCCAGACCGAGATTGTTTGCTGTGTCATCCACAGCGTCCTGTGTGGTTCCTGACGCAAATGCCGGCAGATCAGTGCTCAGAGCAGAGCCTTTGCCCAGCGGCTGAATTTCAAGGTCACTGACCCTGGCTTTCACCCAGCGGCTGTTCTTGGACTGCTCCTTGTGATAATCCAGCATAAGTGGATAGGAACTGAATGTGGTGTAGAAACCATCCTGACATTGTTTTTGCATATTTCATGCTCCTTTCTTTTCTGGCGGGATTGCCGCCTTGATATATAACAAAAGCCAGCAATCCCGAAAGACTGCTGGCTTATGCCCAAATGAATTGGCCGGAAAACAAAAAAAGTGCCATCTGCAAAATTGCAAATGACACTTTGATAAACTCTGTTAAACTGTGTTTAGCCGTAGCCAAACTTGATACTGATGTAAATATTATAACAGATTTATTTGCAATAGTCAATCCACCAGGAGAAAAGAGCATTCATACCGCAAATGTTTATTCCTCCGAGCGCTTATTTCTGTAAGTTCGGTTAATCTGAAACATACACATAAAAACAACACCAAACACGCTGCCGCCTATAAAATTAAGGATACCTATCAACCATCCCATACTATATACCTCCTTTGTGATATAAAAAAGAGATGCTGATAATCAACATCTCCGGGTTACAATATTCTTTTTATTTCAAACACTTTATGATTTGATAAATCAGAATTTGCTTTTTTATAATTTTTCTATTTCTTTCAATGTTTTTTGGATGTCCTTATAAACTAATGATTGCATACTGTCATCATAAATACCTATATTAGCTTTATGAAGTGCAGAAACAATGTCGTTTTTCAATTCTGGTTTATCCTTTGCAATAATCGGCAACAGCTTAATACATTGTCTTGCTGTAATAGGTTTAACATCTGTTATATGTTTTAAGTAGTTATCAATGATTTCATCAATTTTATAATCTTTATCCCATTTTGCATTATAGGCAATCAGTGTAAGCCCTCTTGTGCGGATATAAGAATTATCACTGTCAAGCATATCGCTTAATCTATCCATATAAAGATAAACACAATCTGTTTCAATACTTTCTTTTTGCAATTCCTGTAATGCTTTGTATGCAACATTATTATTTTTATCAAACAATAATTCAAATGTTTCTGCTATATTAAGTGACACAATATCCTCCTTCACAAACTCCGATTTCTACTATAAGTGCTTCAAAAAAAATCTAATCTTTTCTTACTTGATATCACAAATCAAGAATCTTTGCGATTTCGTCCACTGTATCGAGAACTTCATTGAATTTCAAATCTCCAATGTATTTGTTGTCCGCAGCATAGTTATCCCACAGAAGATATAACTGCGGCTCTTCACGGATATCCTTCAAAATATCTC
>CANSCI010000003.1 GCA_947645355.1 uncultured Dorea sp.
CCAAAAAGACAGGAGGCAGCAAAGAATCATGATCTATCTGACACTCGCATATGAATTTTTTAAGATCGGTCTTTTTTCCATCGGCGGAGGGATGGCCACCCTTCCGTTCCTCATGGATCTGACTGCAAAATATGACTGGTTCACCGCCAGTGAGCTTGCAAATATGGTTGCCATCAGCGAGAGTACCCCCGGACCTGTGGGCATCAACATGGCTACCTATGCCGGATACAACGCAGGCGGAGTCCCAGGCGCCATTGTGGCTACCCTGGCTTTGACTGCGCCGGCTCTGGTTATTATCGTGATTATCGCAAGATTTCTGGAAAATTTCAGTGAAAACAACACGGTAAAGGCCGTCTTCTATGGCATACGGCCTACTGTCGCAGCACTGATCGGATATGCCGTGTGGGAACTTTTGAAAATAGCCCTCGTAACTGCGACAGGAACCGTCCTGCAGATCAATTATATAAATCTGCTCATCTGCATCACTTTTTTCCTGCTGCTGCAGATCAAAAAACTGGGGAAACTTCATCCTCTTGTCTGGATCATCGCCGGCGCCGCAGTCGGCATTGTCCTGAAAATGTGACAGAGATTCACCGGCAGTATCCCAGATAACATCCATGTACGCTGAATCGTCATATGACGCAGCTGCCGGCATAGATTATGATAAGAGAAATTCGCTCATCACAGAATTGCTGACATCAATCCCCCGCTCGCTGAGGCGCAGATATCCGTCTGCGTCTTTTAATAACCCCAGAGCGGTCAGCCTAAGAATCACAGCCCCATATATACTTTCCGGCGTACATCCAAATTGCTGTTCAAATACAGCCTTTGACACACCGGCTGTCTTCCGAAGCCCCAGGAACATGAATTCTTCCATCTGCTCCTCCCGGCTTAAATCTTGCGGTTCCTCTCCCGTCGTCCATCTTCTGTTATTCATCAGAGAAGCAGCGCCTGCGCCTATCCCCAGATACTCGGCCCTCTCCCAGTAGCCCAGGTTATGACGGCACTCACAGCCTTCTCTGGCATAATTGGATATCTCATAGCGGTGATACCCGTACTCTTCGAGGATCTCTTTCGTCCGGTAGTACATCAAACGCTCCTCGTCCTCATCCGGAAGCCTGTCGCCCTCACATCTTCCGTCCCCATATTTTTCAAAAAAAGGCGTTCCTTCTTCTATGATGAGGCTGTAAGCCGAGATATGCTCCGGCTTAAGTTCTGCTACTGTCCGCAGCGTTCTCTCCCAGCTTCTCACTGTCTGTCCGGGGACAGCCGACATCAGATCTACATTTACATTGTGAAACCCTGCTGCACGCACCAGATGCCAGGTGCAGAGAAATTCCTCAAAAGTATGGATCCTCCCAAGCCTCATAAGTTCCCCGTTATCCGCAGACTGCAGCCCGATGCTTAAGCGGTTCACCCCTATACGCCGGTACGTCAAAAGCTTTTTCTCATCCACTGTCCCCGGGTTCATCTCTACGGTAATCTCCGCATCCGGTGCAACAAAAAATGTATCCCTGACAGCAGCAAATACAGCCTCCATCTGTTCCGGCTCAAGGATAGACGGCGTACCTCCTCCCACAAAAATGCTGACAACGCGATAAGCCTCTGCAAGGTTTCCGAAGAAACGGATCTCCTCACAAAGGCTCTCGACATAACTCTGCCGCTCCTGCTCGGCGGCAGGAGCAGACAGAAAATCACAATACTTACATTTACGGACACAAAACGGTATATGAACATACAATTCTAATGGTTTCATCTACTTATCATCCAACTTCAATACACTCATAAATGCTTTTTGCGGGATCTCTACATTTCCCACCTGGCGCATGCGCTTTTTGCCTTCCTTCTGCTTCTCAAGAAGCTTCTTTTTACGGGTGATGTCTCCTCCGTAACATTTGGCAAGCACATCCTTACGCATGGCCTTAACGGTCTCTCTGGCAATAATCTTGCTCCCGATGGCCGCCTGGATGGGAATCTCAAAAAGCTGTCTTGGAATCTCTTCTTTTAAACGCTCGCACATCCTGCGCCCCCGCTCATAAGCAGTCTGCGCGTGTACAATGAAGGAAAGGGCATCCACCTCTTCCTTATTGATCAGGATATCAAGCTTCACAAGTTCTGAGCGCACATAGCCGTCCAATTCATAATCAAAGGACGCATAACCTCTGGAACGGGATTTTAAAGCGTCAAAGAAATCATAGATGATCTCATTGAGCGGCAGGTGATACCGCAGCACCGCGCGGGTCTCCTCGATATACTCCATACCGTCATAGATTCCCCGCCGCTCCTGGCACAGATCCATAATGGCCCCGATAAACTCAGAAGTCACCATGATCTCTGCCTTCACCACAGGCTCCTCCATATACTCAATCTCCGACGGATCCGGCAGATTGGACGGATTGGTAAGCTCGATCACCTCTCCGTTAGTTTTATATACTTTATAGATAACCCCCGGCGCTGTCGTGACCAGATCCAGGTTATACTCTCTCTCCAGACGTTCCTGAATAATCTCAAGGTGCAAAAGTCCGAGGAATCCGCAGCGGAATCCAAAGCCAAGGGCAATTGACGTCTCCGGCTCGAACTGGAGAGATGCGTCATTTAACTGGAGCTTTTCCAGCGCGTCGCGAAGATCCGGATATTTCGCCCCGTCCGCCGGGTACATGCCGCAGTACACCATAGGATTGACCTTTTTATATCCGGGCAGCGGTTCCTCACACGGCTGCTCCGCGTTGGTGATCGTATCTCCCACACGGGTGTCCTTGACATTCTTAAGGCTGGCGGTAATGTAACCTACCATACCGGCGCCAAGTTCCTCACACGGAATAAACTGACCGGCGCCGAAATACCCTACCTCTACCACCTCGGCCCTCGCCCCGGTGGCCATCATAAGGATCGGCGTCCCTTTCTTTACTGTCCCTTCCTTGATCCTGCAAAATACGATCACGCCCTTATAAGAATCATAAAGAGAGTCAAAAATCAGTGCCTGAAGGGGCGCATCTGCATCTCCGTCAGGAGCAGGTATCTTTTCTACGATCTGTTCCAGCACATTCTCCACATTCAGTCCGGTCTTGGCCGAGATCTGAGGCGCATCCATGGCCTCGATACCGATCACATCCTCAATCTCTGCCATCACACGCTCCGGCTCTGCGCTTGGAAGATCTATCTTATTGATCACAGGCATCACATCCAGATCGTGATCGAGCGCCAGATATACATTGGCAAGTGTCTGCGCCTCCACCCCCTGGGCCGCATCCACCACCAGGATTGCTCCGTCGCAGGCTGCCAGGCTCCGGGACACCTCATAGTTAAAATCTACATGGCCCGGTGTGTCGATCAGGTTGAAGATATATTCTTCCCCGTCCTTTGCCCGGTACACAATGCGGACAGCCTGTGCCTTTATGGTAATGCCTCGTTCTCTTTCCAGTTCCATATTGTCCAGCACCTGGGACTGCATCTCCCGGCTGGTAAGAAGTCCCGTCATCTCGATAATACGGTCCGCCAACGTAGACTTCCCATGATCAATATGTGCGATAATACAAAAATTTCTGATTTTCTTCTGATCTATTCCCGCCACTTACGTTCTTCCCCTTAATCATATATATGTTTTTTGTTGCTGCATTTTTTCTCTGTACAGTATATCATGGGGTACTGTACTTTACAATGAAAAGTTCTACTCCCATCATATCCCCCAAGCGCCCTGTTTTCACCAGTTCCTCCGTCTGGGCAGCTTCTTCCATGATGGCTCTTAATTCGGTGCCTTTAAAAGCCCTGCACTGCTCCATATACTTGCCCGCCGCAAACGGATGCAGCCCGGCATCTTTGGCGATCCTGGCTCTGTCATATCCTTTCTGCGACAGGTCTTTTACATGCAGCAGCAGCTTAAACTGGCGGCTCAGAAGATACAGGATCCGCATAGGCGGCTCCTTCAGTGCCAGCAGGTCATAGTAGTAGTCAAGCGCCTTCTTCTGGCGCTTTGCCGCCACCGCCTCAATCATGTCAAAGATCTTGTTGGTGATCTGCGTCGTACAGATGGCATCAATGTCCTGCACGGTGATCTCTTCCTCCCCGAGCGTATAGGCAAACAGCTTTTCCAGTTCCCTGCTGATGTTCTCCATATCTGTGCCGACCTTGGAGATCAGATACTTAGCCGCCGCCTCCTTAATCTTTTTTCCTTCCTTTTTGACATTTCCTCCGATCCAGTAGAGCAACGTCTTTTCATCCTGGCGGGATAACTCCGTGACCCGTCCCTTTGCTTTCACGGCCTTATACATCTTCCCCCGTTTGTCCACCTCATTTTCTACGAAAACAAAACAGACCGTCTCCGGCAGGCTCTTCATATAATCTGCCAGCTCCGGCGAGGCATTTTTAAAAAACCCCGAATTCTCCACCACGATCAGCCTGTGCTCCGCAAAAAACGGCATCGTCTCGGCAAGGTCGATCAATTCCTCCGCCCGGATGCCTTTCCCCTCATAATAGGCATAATTCACCGTGTCATCCTCCGGGAGGATGGCACGGGACAATTTGTTTTTATATTGTTTTTTCAGATAGGACTCCTCCCCGCAGAGAAGGTAGACCTGTTTCAGATTCCCGCTCTTGATATCTTCGTTTAAACCTTTCATATGTTCCCCGCCTTAGTCTTTATGTAAAGAGTATAACGGATTTTACTTATGATGTCCATTTATTTGCATAACCCAGACTCACCTTCCTTTACAGTAAAATCATCTTTCCTATAATCTCCTGGTAAAACTCCTCCCTGTCCCCACTTCTCCTCAAATCCTCCAGGATCTTCCCATCCTTCAAAAATATAATCCGGCGGCAGCAGCTTGCAATCTGCGGGTCGTGGGTAACGATCAGAACCGTCTTTTTTGTTTCCCGGTTGATGCCTGCCAGTGTTTCTATGACAAGACCGGAAGACCTGGAATCCAAATTTCCGGTAGGTTCATCTGCCAGTATCAGCTGCGGATCCATGACCATGGCCCTGCAGATGGCCGTTCTCTGCTTCTCCCCGCCGGACAGGGCATATGGTTTCTTATCAAGCAGCGGAAGCAGGCCGAATCTCTCTGCAATCTCGGAAACCTTACGCAGGCTTTTCTCATGGTCATCTTCATTTAAGATCAACGGCAGCATAATATTTTCCCTCACTGAAAGACTGTCCATAAGATGAAAATCCTGAAAAACGAATGCCAGCTCCTCCCTCCGTATCCGGGCAAGCGCATCCCCGCGCAGCCTGCATGTATCCACGCCATTGTAAAAAACCATTCCCTTATCCGGCCGCAGCAGCATTCCCAGTGTTTTAAGCAATGTAGTCTTTCCACACCCGGAACGCCCCATAATTGCCGCAAATTCCCCGGGTTCCACATGAAAATCAAGACTCTTCAGCACAGGATAGACGATCTTCTCTTTGCCAAAGGCGGCATGATAGCTTTTTTCCAACTCTTTTACCTCTAAAATATACTGTTCTTTGCCATTACTCATCTTCATTCCCCTTCCTGATCCTCCTGATCTGTCTGCCTGCAAGAAATATAATGACAATCACAAAGATCACTATGATTCCGCCAGATAAAGCCAGCACACCCAGTATGTACCGAATATTCCAGAAACTCTCCATTTCTTTTAAATATATCTTCTGCATCATAAACAAAAGCGATAAACCAACCCCAAACAAAACGGAAATCATACCCGGAACTGCAATCTCTCTTTTGATTCCTCCCGCCTGTTTTTTATCCGATATTCCAAACTGCACATACAGCTTATTCTTTTGTTCCAATTGTTCAAAATCGTTCTCTGCCTTAAGCCCAAGGATAAAGAGTGTACATACAAGCAATATCATGATATTGATCCCGTTTATCACAGCGTGAAACATCCTGCTGCGCTGATCCGCTTTCATCAAAATTCTTTTTTATAGATAAGATTTCCGCCCTCTGAGCTAAAGAAATTCGTCTGGCTGTGCTGCTTTGCATAAGAATATATTCTCTTTGCAGCTGTCTGATAATGATCCGGGATCTGCATCATTACCGCCAGATCGGATCCTTCTGCCTTTTCGCATACTCCGGCATAATACTCATCCGAAAAAACGACTATATTTTCCTGGTTAGACGCACTTAGGACACCTGTCAGGATACGATTCTCACAACCTATTATTTTGTAGCTATCCTCAAACTGTCTGCCCGGTATAATATTATCCTGAACATAGAGCCACAGGTCATTTCTGGCGCACCCGATATAAATATGCGGCGTCTCTGCATTATAATCAATCCCCAGGGAATTTCTGTCTGCCCTGTTCCTCTGATATACGACGAAAATCTCACGATCCTTCAGATCAAGATGTCTGCCCGTCCACGCTTCATATGCAGAAGCCGAAATTGCCGTCTGCTCTGCAAAATCACCTGTGGATACCCGAATGCAGGGCTGCGTCTTTATTTCCACACCATAATCCACCTCCAGCTGGTCCAAAAATTCCTGATCGTCTTTATTGGCCATCCATACAAGATCATACGGGAAATCCTCGGGAGCCGTCACCGGAACATTGTCCAGCAGCGACACAAAAAATGAAAACCCTATCACAAACAAAAAGGCAGCCATCACAAAGGACATATTAATATTGTAAAAAAATTGCTGATACCAGTGATCCAGCCAAAGAATCTTTTTATAGTATACCCTTTGATTTCTTTCAAGCCTGTCAAAATAATTTCCGCTCATTGCCGCCATAAGCAGAAACAGCCCTGCAAGTGCGGCTGTCGACGGCACCGATTCAGCCCCTTTTCCCCAGTAAAGACCCATATTCACAAAAGAAACTGCTATGAGGACAGGGCCGGCACATTGGACCAAAAAATGTCTTTTATAACTTTTACCTCCCCTTCGTCCTAAAGTCATAAGCGCATCTATGCCCAGACAGGCAATCGTCTCATCGAAAAATATAAATATAATAATATAGGTAACTATCTGCGCGATCACCACCATGCACCAGGGTGATATCCCATAATACAGATCGGCTGCCAGATCTGGAAAGACTCTCAACAAACCATATTTCAAAAGGCCGGAAAACAATACTCCCAACAAAACCCCGATCCCCAGGGAGAGCACAAAGACTCCTCCATACTCACAGGCAATAAACATATACTTATGTTTCTTCTTCATGCCCAGGCTCTCCAGCGCTGCATAGTCACCGGCCCGCTTCCTGATATAGGACAAAAAAACCAGAATCATCAAAAACAGCAGCAGTTCATAGGTGAGAAAAAACATTTCCGCCATGAGCTCTGCCTCCAGGTATTCAGAAAGGCGGCCATTGACCATCAATGACAGATATTCCCACAATGCCGACACTGCAAATGTAATAGAAACCTGAAAAACCCCGCATAGTGCCACTATGAAATAATTATTTCTCCTATTCCAGAGACCCTTTAAAAAAATCCTGCCCATAATACCTGCCCCCTTTACAGCAGCTTTCCTCTGCCAATCAACTATAGCAGCAGAATCATTTGCTCTTGTCCTCAAAAATAAAGATTTCTTCCACCGGACGTCCAAATACCTTCGCTATATCCATAGCCAGCTTCAGCGACGGATTATACTTTCCATTCTCCAGCTTCCCGATGGTTTCCCTGCGAACTCCTACCATCTCGGCAAGCTCTGCCTGCTGCAGGTTCATCTCCTTGCGGAATTCATGCATTCTTGTTTTTAATTCCGGCATTGCTTACTCCCTCTCCAATCTCTTAAAATGTATACCTGTAATCAAATCTGACACTCCAATCAAAATAAAAAAGGCTGGTGCAAAAAGATTTCCCCATTCGATATGGATCGGCATTGCCCTAATGATGCTCGCAATAACCCATACAGAAAGGCATATATTCTGCATCCATATCTGTGTCAAAGCTTTCGCCTTTGTAAGGTTGCCGATAGACATCTCATCATCACTTTCTGTTGAACCTAATTCTACCCTTAAAAGGAGGAAGCAGGCAAAGATAAAGAGAACCATACTTATATTCTGACAGACAGAATTTTGAGGGATCTCAAAGATTCCTGCACTGATCCATACAATTCCATGTCCGATCCTGCTATATCTGTTTTGTGTGAGGATAGGCATCGGTTTATCTGTGGGCTTGCTGTCCGCCTCCTCCCTGCTTTTTTCACTTGCATGATTTTCATGCATCTGATTTTCATTCATGATTCGAGGTTTAATATCTACCTTTTCGTTCATGTTTTCATTAATTTTCTCACTCCTGATTTTCTCACTTATATCGCTCATATCTGCACCTCCATGTGATATATTTATCTCCTATGAGTTAAATATATCACTCATCACCCAATATGTCAATACGAATGTGAGAAATACATCACATTTCATGCGCCACCTTTGTTACTTTGTCAATTCCTCTTCGGGAAAAGATTCAGTTTTAGCAATTGCTTTCTTTATAATGCTAAATCTGGCATTTTTCGCTAAACCTGAAAAAAGCATGGAAATCTTCCCGGACTGCCATGCCTTTCTTACTTTTTTAATTTCACAAAAGTCATCTGACTCTATACTAATCTAATAGAATCCGTATGCCCTACACTACATCCAATTCCTGATCTCTTCCTCTGTCACTCCATTTGCATTTAAAGGCTTATGCCACTTAGCTTCCGGATACAATTTCTTTAGCTTTACAGCAAGTTTCATCGGTTTTGTAGAGCCGCTTGTGGTAAATACCGCCGCATGTTTCCCCTTTAAATCCAACATATCCAACAATGTCAAAACTACACTCGGTACAAATCCACACCAGATCGGACAGCCGATCAGAAGACGGTCATATTTTTGTATGTTGGGTATCTCCATTGCAAGCGCCGGACGCGCTTTTGTAAAGATCTCTTTTATAGATGTCAATACCGTCTTCCCATAGGACATCTCATAAAGCTTTTCCGGCTTAATCTCCACTAAGTCAGCCTTTTTTATCCCCGCAATCTTTAAAGCAGCCGCCTTAGTTGTTCCTGTTTTCGAAAAATAAATCACTAATGTATCCATATCAAAATCTCCTTCCACATTTCAGAATATTCTCTACCCCGTCGTCTTCAAGATCATCTTCATATCTGGTATACTCGATCTGCTTCAATGCCTCCTTACATGCCCTCTCCAGATCTCCGTCATGGGCATATTTTACTTCTATGATGATCCCCATATCTCCGGTATCCGGTTCCGCAAGGATATCTGCATAGCCTTCTCCCATTTCCCTGTTGGAGGAAATCCCCCACCGTGTTTTCACCCCTAAGATTCCAGGCAGAACACCATGATAAAAGCAGACACTTGGAGTCTGTCTTTTAGACTCCTTAGTGGTCGCTTTCCCTGTGGGCAAGTTTTCTTTCATGTCTGTTCTTACGGCCATATCACGGATACTGATGGTCTTCCTTAAATATTCCTATAATAATTTATTTTCAAATACATTATAACAACTAAACAGCGGCATTTCCACAGAAATTTCGATACATAGCTCCCCTTTTTCAATCTATCTTTGTCATTTCTCCAGTCTTAATATTTCTCCATCTTCTACCTCTATTATAATCGCCCCATTTTTCTGTGTCGAATATACCCTGCTTCCAACATCTGCAAGCCTTTTTATCGTTTCCTGATGCGGATGTCCATACCGATTCTCTTGTCCCGCCGATATGAATGCATATGCCGGCTGAACCTGCCGGAGAAATTCTTCGGTTGATGAATTCTTGGAACCATGATGTGCCACTTTCAATACTTCCCACTCACAGCCTTCATACTGTTCTTCTAATGTCTTTGTAAGCTGCTTTTCTCCTTCCCCCTCTACGTCCCCGGTTAAAAGCATATCGAGCTCTCCGTACTGCACAGCCAATACCATAGATGCCACGTTGCCTGGTTCCAATCCTTCACTGCCTGTCCCAACCATAGCATTTTCCTGCCTTGGTTCGGCATCCTCTGATTTTATTCCCATATTTCCCGGCTGGATACATGTAATCACCATCTCCTCTTCCCTAATACTCTGTTCCGGCTCTATCACCACTACACGGATTCCATGATTCCTTGCTTTTCTTGCCAGTCCCGTCAACGCTTCATCCCATACCTCCTTCACCGGCAAAACCAATGTCCCAATCTTCACACCGATTTTCTGTCTCTCAATCAGTTCTTCCACACCGTTCATGTGATCGCTGTCGCCATGGGATATCAACACATAATCAAGTTTGCCGACTCCCTGTGACTTTAAGAATGGTTCCAGCCTGTACTGCCCCACCTTCTTAACATCACTGCTCCCGCCATCGACCAGATAGGTATTGCCATCCGGTCCTTTCATAAAGATTCCATCTCCCTGCCCCACATCCAGAACTACAGTCGTAAGTTTCCCTGTCTCTCCAAAACGGATCGTTAAAATCATAATTCCCACTGCCCACAGAAAAAACACAGCAATTTGTTTCTTTTTCCTGTTTCGCCAATCCGCCTGAGTACCTTTTACCCTCTGTTCTTCCTGCGTCTTCACTGATAAGATAATATATCTCAACAAAATTAACCCTAAAAACAAAATCCCATAATATACCGCGATCTGCCGCATATCTGGTCTCCCAATCACAAGTCTCGCTCCCGGCAGATGAAGTGTTATCTCACAGCTCATTTTATAG
Organism: uncultured Dorea sp.; assembly: GCA_947645355.1. Lineage (GTDB taxonomy): Bacteria > Bacillota > Clostridia > Lachnospirales > Lachnospiraceae > Dorea_D. The sequence continues at coordinate 10,606 of CANSCI010000003.1, forward strand.
ATACACAAAATTTTACTGCACATCCAAAACAGTACGGCAGATACCGGAGCAAAACACAGCGCAAACAGGCCTCCTGCCATCCCCAGAAATAACAGTACTGACATCAGCGGGATTATGAAAAGATTCAGAGCAAAAGAATAAAGCGGAAACTCAAAGAAATAATAGAGCAGAATTGGAAGAATTACCAAATTAATACTGACACTGGCCGTCACCCCCTGCAAAATCACCTGGCGCACATGCCTCCGGACTCCTGTTAGATACTTAGACAGAAAACCGTCTTCCTCTGTCTTCATCTTCCGTTCGTTACTGTGTAATGTACGTGTGCATATGCCTTCCTGCACCGTCGGCACCACAGAAAGAATCGCCAGAACCGCCCCAAAGGACAGCCAGAATCCGCCGTCATACAGACTGAGCGGCCGCCACAATAGCACCACAATTGCCGCAAAAGAAAGCGCCGTCGGCGCGTCATAATGACGCCCCGCCATATCCGCCCCTACCCGGAACAGAAACATCGTAAGCGCCCGCACTGCAGATACGGTAAATCCAATCATAAGAATATACAGCATCAAAAATAAGATGCCAAATATCCCGCCAATCGGATAAGATCCGGTAAGTCTCCGCAAAAGCTTATACATCCCAATCCCGATAAAAGACAGATGCAGTCCTGAGATGGCCAGGATGTGGGCAATCCCGTTAACCTGATAAAGCGTCTTCAGTTCCTCATCCACCCCCTGCTTCTCCCCCAGAAGGATCGCAGACAGCACACCTCCATCTTCCTCTCCCATCATGTCATAGAGCCGAATCTTCCACTTCTGTCTGAACCGATACAAGTAATTTTTTACATTTTCTGACAATGTATACTGGCGGCCCTCCGTCTTCCGTATCGTCTCCGCCCACACACTTGCATGGATATCCTGCTTCTGATAATGAAGTTTTGCGTCAAAATTCCCCGGGTTCGGCGCCGGCTCAAAAAAACGGAGGCTCCCCTGTATAGTCAGCACATCCCCGATGCCAATATTTTGTTTTTCTTCGTCATATACCATAATTCTGGATTCTTTCAGCGATTGCTGTTGAAATTGAATAGAATTTTTTTTGAGATATAATATCTGATATTTTTCTTTCTCTGCCTTCTCATATACACGCCCTGACACCAGGATCTCCGCCTGATCCTTCAGATAAAGCTCCGTCTCGGAAGGACGAAGCTCTCTTATCAGCTTCTCCCCTCCGAAGACGGCCGCTATACCGATCATCAGGCAAATAAGCAGGCAGATACTGCACAATGGCCTGTTTTTCAATCTTTTTCTTCCTCTACATAATGATAATCCGGTGAAAATGGCTTGCTCAGGTCAACACTCCCCTGATAGGTAACATCCGACTCCCCATTCACCAGGATCTGCACTTGATCTACCGTATGGTTTTCAGCAATGGAATTTACCAGCGCGTACACTGTCAGGTTGGGATCAATCTTATAGGTCGTATTTAAAAAACCATCATCAAAGTTCACATAGCAGATCCGATCCCTCACAGATACACCCAGAATTTCTGTCTCCGGGGCAATGACCGGGTAGAACCCATCCCCGGAAGGCCCTTTTACAAGTTTCTCTACAATCAGCTTCTCTTTTGACATGTTGCTGTTATAGCGGACACTGACATTTTCTTCAAGAAGCTTGTCCCCTTTTTCATTGGCAAAATACAGCTTAAAATTCCCCGCCTGATAAGTATGGAGGGAAGAGCCTACATTCTGCACAAAATCCTCCGCGCGCATATATCCCATATCCTGTCCCTTGTGGTCTGTAAGCGGTACGCCCTGCACAAAAAACCGGACATACTCTACATCAGAAATTTGAACCAGCGTCTGTACTACAGCCGCCCTTAAAAGCAGTTCCTCCGAGCTTTTCAGTTCACTGTATGCACCGTCAAAATACAGGTTCAGCGTAGTATCATGAAGCTCCCAGCTTTCTACAGATATCCCTTCCGGAAACGGACTTTTATAATCCACAGAATCTGTTTCCTCCTGCAGAGCTTCCAAAGTCCCGGCAATCTTGTCTTCCTTTGAGGCTCCGTCAAAATCAAAGGTCTCCTTAATCAGCCGCGTCCCCTCCGCATTTACGTAATAAATGCGGGGCTCATCATCCCCGATATACCTCCTGCCGCCGCACGCTTCCAGAAGGAAGACACAGATCAAAAAACAGGCTGCCAGACATTTTCTTTTCATTACTGCTTCTCCCTCCCAACTACATAGATCAGCGGGATGCGCACCGTAAATGTGGTCCCTTCCCCGACCTGGCTGTATACTTTGATAGAACCCCTGTGCATAACCACCGCACTCCTCGCGATGGAAAGCCCCAGCCCCGTACCGCCGATCTCCCTGGAGTGCGACTTATCCACCCGGTAAAAACGTTCAAAGATATGGTCCGCCTCCTCCTGTGCAATTCCGATCCCCGAATCTGCCACCTCAATATAGCAGAATTTGTGGTCTGCATTTAAAGAAACATGGATCCAGCCATTTTCTTTATTATACTTAATCGCATTTTCCACAAGATTGGTGAGCGCCAGGGACACTTTCATCTCATCGATCTCTGCCGTCACCGGGCGAAAACTCTCGAACACTACCTCAATATTGCGCATGGCCGCAATTGGCCTTAAGCGCTTCAGGATCCTCTCGATCAATGCATTCATATTTTCCAGCTTAATATTCATGGTATTGGCCGTCTTGTCCATCTTCACCAGGGAGAGCAAGTCATTGATGATCTTATCCTCTCTTTCGATTTCCTCGGACAGGTCACTCATAAATTCCTTATAAAGCTCTGCAGGCGCATTTTCCTGGAGCAGCAGGGAATCTGCCAGTACCTTCATAGACGTCAGCGGCGTCTTAAGTTCATGGGACACATTAGATACAAACTCCTGTCTGGAATCATCCAGCACCTTCATCCTTCCCAGCATCTTGTTGAATGCCTCAGACAAAAGACTCGTCTCCGTATAAGCTTTCTCATGCAGATAGTTATTCTCATACCCTTCCGTAACTGCGGAAATCGAAGAAGTAATCCTCTGGAAAGGCTTTACGATTAAAAATCCACAGACCACCGCAAGGATCAGAATGATAATCCCCATGGTAATCTCTGTAATGTCGGAATTCTCCCCCAGCACCTTCAGGCTGTCTGCAATCGGATCCGTAGAAATGCTCACCAGCATAACCCCCGACACATGATCGGTCTCCAGGTCTATGATCGGTGATGTCACCTCGATATACCGGTTCCCGGCATCATAATGGCTGGTGCCTTTTCCGTCAAAAAGGCACCGGATCACATCCTCGGACACGATTGTTTTTCCGTTATCCATATCATATGTATCTTCTATTATACGGTATCCACTGTCGATCACCATGACCCGCCCGTTATAAATATTGGATAACTGTGCGAGTTCTGTCCTGATGACTTCAGATGTGATCCCCTTTGAGTAGCCGGACGTACTCAACTGGTTACAAAGAATGGTACATTGATTCTGTATCTCTGCAGTCCGTACCTCTACTGCACGTTTTTCATAGCTGTTAAGAAGCACCGCCTTCATGATCATTCCCGGAATGATGCCGACTATGGCAATGATAACAATCAACCGAAAACGGAGGCTCCTTAACATATTTGTCCTGATATATTTACTAACCTTTGAAATAATAACCCACTCCCCACTTCGTGTATACATATTTTGGATCACTCGGATTCGCTTCTACCTTCTCCCGGAGCCTTCTGATATGTACATCTACAGTTCTTGCATCACCCGGATACTCGTATCCCCAGACAATGTTCAGAAGGTTCTCTCTGCTGTATACCTTGTTGGGATTCATGGCCAAAAGCTCCAAAAGATCAAATTCCTTGGCCGTGAGATTGATCTCTTTCTCCCCGATGACTACTCTCCTGCTTTCACAGTCAATCTTCATATCCCTCTTAATGATAACCTTATCATTAACAGCTTCGCCGTTTTTCTTGCCGACACGCCTCATGATGGCTTTAATCCTGGCTTTCACCTCGAGAATATTAAAAGGCTTGGTTATGTAATCGTCTGCGCCGTACTCAAGCCCCAGGATCTTATCCATATCCTCCCCCTTTGCCGTCAGCATGATAATCGGCACGTCAAAAAATTCCCGGATCTGCTGACACACCTCAAAACCAGTATATTTTGGAAGCATCACATCCAAAAGGATCATATCATACGCATTCTCCCGTGCAAGCTTAAGCGCCTCCTCACCGTCATACGCACAGTCCACCTCCATGGAATCCTGCTCCAGGCTGAAACGAATCCCTTTTACAATTAATTTTTCATCATCTACGACCAATACTCTCTTTGCTACCATTTAGACTCTCCCTTATTAAACCTTAATCTGATCCTTTACCTTGTTATAAACTCCATCCTTAATGCCTTCTACCTCTTTTAATTCTTCCGTAGATTGAAAACTCCCTTTCTCTTCCCTGTACCTGATAATCGCCGCAGCTTTTGCCTCACCGATCCCAGTTAAGGCCATAAGCTCTTCCTGGGATGCAGTATTGATATTAATCTTGTCATCCCCTGTCTCCTGAATCGGCAAAGTCTCTGCTGATGCCGAAACCTCTTCCCCTGTTGGCACATACACCTGTTGGCCGTCCGCAAGGATCTCCGCCTGATTCAAATACGTATCCGCCGCTGTCTCTGTCATGCCTCCTGCTGCCTCTATTGCCTCACACAGACGGCTGCCTTCGGGAAGCTCATATACACCCGGACACAGAACCTGGCCGCAGACATGCACATAGATTCTCTCTCCGGCATCTCCCCTGGGAGCATCACCTTCCGGTACCTCCTCTTCGGCACCGCTCCCGGAAGCATCCTCTGAAATCCCCTCCACTTCTGAGAGGGCGGATTCCTCTCCGTGTCCCGCGGAACATCCTGTCAATATCCAGATACATACAATTGCCACACATACATACACTCTTACAATATCTCTACGCATAGATTACTCCTTTACAGTCTGTCGGAACTGTAAATACCCCTCTAATGCCCAGACAAGTTTATTTTACTATTTCCACTGGAAAATTGCAACTCCAATCAGCGCAATCAGCATACCGATTACCTTACGCCACTGGAGCGGTTCCTTTTCCACGCCAAACATTCCAAGAAGCTCTATCACATATGCCACAATCAGCTGCGCCACTACAATGAGCAGCGCTGCCTTTGCCGGCCCCAACTGCTCCATGCTCTTAATGACCGTCCAGGTAATCCCTGCTCCGATCACACCACCGAGAAGCAGGTACTTAGGCTCCACCCTTCCCAGTGCTGCCACGCTGTCCCTTCCTGTCACAAACCATGCCAGCAGGCAGACGGCAAATGCACTCAACTGTACCCATCCATTGCTGACCCACACACCGGCCTCTTTCGTCACCTGTGTATTAAAAACCCCCTGCACACTCATAAGCGCGCCGGATAAAATCGCAATAAAAAAACCAATCATCCTGATATACCTCCACATGTTTCTTAATAGTATATCCAGACGACTGGTTTTTATTTACAATATTTTTCTTAGTTTCAAGAGCATCTCATCTACATGCTCCTTTTCAATAATGAGAGGCGGGACAAGCCGGATCACATCACTTCTGGCGCTGATGAGCAGCAGCCCCTCCTCCAGCGCTCTTGAGATTGTGTCAGCCGCAGGCCTGGTAAGCTTGAGTCCCTGGATCAGTCCCACACCCCTGCGCTCCGCCGCCGCATCACACTCATTTACCAGGCGGTCCAGTTGTTCTGTCAGATATGCACCTACCTCACGCACATGGGCACATATATCTCTCGTTTCAAAGATCTCAAGTGTCTTCGCCACAGCCACACAAGCAAATGGATTCCCGCCGTAAGTCGTCCCGTGGTCACCCGGCTCCAGTGAATATTCAGCCACTTCCTTCGTCAGCCCGAATGCTCCTACCGGCACTCCGCTTCCGATGGCCTTGGCCATTGTAACGATATCCGGCTTTGTTCCATAAGACTGCCATGCAAACATAGAACCGGTGCGCCCCATGCCGCACTGTATCTCATCACAGATCATCAGGATCCCTTCTTCATCACAGAGCTTGCGGATCCCGGACATAAACTCCGGCTCCGCCATATGGATACCGCCTTCTCCCTGAAGCGGCTCCAGGATAATGGCACAGGTCTGATCTGTAACCAACGCTTTTACACTTTCAAGATTATTGAATTCTGCAAATCTGACTCCGGGAATCAACGGTTCGAAAGGCGTACGGTACGCCTCATGCTCTGTCACAGACAGCGCCCCCATGGTCCGGCCGTGGAACGAATCCTTCATGGCTATAAACTCATAGCGTCCGTTTCCCTTCTTCCATGCATATTTCCTTGCCGCCTTCAATGCACCCTCATTGGCCTCTGTCCCGCTGTTGGTAAAAAACACTCTGTCCATGCCGGAAACCTTTATAAGCGCCCGGGCAGCATTTACACAGGCGGTATTATAGTACAAGTTCGACGTATGCATCAGGCGGTCAATCTGATCCTTTAATGCTCCGCCAAGTTCCGGATCTGCATATCCCAGACCGGACACGGCGATCCCTGCCGCAAAATCCAGATATTTTTTCCCTTCTGTATCATACAAATACACGCCCTCCCCACGTTCAAGCACAACCGGAAATCGGTTATAGGTATGTACCAGGCTGCCGTCCGCAGCTTCCATATATTCCTTCATGTCATCAATCTCCATAATAATATCTCTGTTCGCTGTCATTTAAAATCGCCGTTCCGATTCCCTTATTCGTGAAAATCTCAAGAAGCAGGCAGTGTGGAATACGTCCGTCCAGGATATGGACTCTGGACACTCCGTGCTCAATGGCCTCAATGCAGTTGTGAAGCTTCGGAAGCATGCCGCCTCCTATATATCCCTTCTCCATCAGTTTCCGGGCCTCGGACACCCTGAGTTCTGATATGAGCGTCCCCGGATCCTGCGGATCCTTGTATACGCCCTCAATATCTGTGAGAAATGCCAGCTTTTCCGCCCTCATAGCTCTTGCAATGGCACAGGCTGCGTCATCTGCATTGATATTATATGTATTGTATGCCTCGTCTAACCCTACCGGACAGATGATCGGAAGGAAATCCTTCTCCAGAAGGTCGTACAGAATCTCTGCATTCACCTTCTGAACCTCCCCTACGAACCCGATATCCTCTCCGTCTGCCAACTTCTTTTTCACCGACAGGAGTTTTCCGTCTTTTCCGCTAATGCCGATGGCACGGACTCCCAGTCCTTCCACCAGCTGAACCAGGTTTTTATTTACCTTTCCCAGCACCATCTCCGCCAGTTCCATAGTATCTGCGTCGGTCACGCGCAGCCCGTTAACAAACTTCGGCTCCATACCGACCTTTCCGACCCATCTGCTGATCTCCTTGCCGCCGCCATGCACGATGATCGGCTTGAAACCTACCAGCTTCAGTAGGGTTACATCCTGTATGACCTGTTCTTTCAAAGTATCATCTACCATTGCGCTGCCGCCGTATTTTACGACGATCACTCTCCGGTTAAACCGCTGGATATAGGGAAGAGCCTCTATGAGCACCTCTGCTTTTTCCAGATATTTCTGCATATTCTGATCCATCTTTCTCACCCTTCCTGCCTGTTGCTTTTTTTGCCTGTTGTTTTGATGTCTGCATTTTTCACTGCTTCTGGCTATTTTGCATTAACTCCTGTAATCTGCATTAATTTCAATATAACCGTGAGTTAGGTCGCAGCCCCACGCGGTTGCCTGGGCGTCACCCATCTTCACGTCTGCAATGGCAGTTACTTCTGCCTCCGAGAGAATTCTGGTAGCCTCCTCCTCGCTGTAATCAACAGCCGTCCCGTCTGCAATGATTTGGATTTTCCCTGCCTTGCTCTCAAAGAACAGATCCACCTTCTCAGGGTCAAACTGCGCCCCGGAATAGCCCATGGCGCACAGGATCCTTCCCCAGTTGGCATCATGCCCTGCAATTGCTGTCTTGGTCAGGTTGGAGCATACGACAGCCTTTGCAAGCACTTTTGCCTGTTCTGTACTCTCACAGCCGACAGCCTTCACCTCAAAAAGTGCAGCAGCTCCCTCTCCGTCCCCTGCTATTTTTTTAGCAAGATATTCATTGATCGCATGAAGCGCCTCCGCAAATTTTTTATAATCTTCGCTTCCGTATTCAATTTCTTCATTTTCCGCCAGTCCATTTGCCAGCAGAATCACTGTATCGTTGGTAGAAGTATCCCCATCCACCGAGATCATGTTGTAAGTATCATCTACATCCTCGCTTAACGCTTTCTGCAGCGTCTCCTTCGAGATCACCGCATCTGTGGTAATAAACGCAAGCATGGTACACATATTGGGGTGGATCATGCCGGAGCCTTTTGCCATGCCGCCGACCGTAACTGTCTTGCCGCCGGCCTCGATCTGCACTGCCAATTCCTTCTCGCAGGTATCCGTCGTCATAATTGCTTTTGCAGCCTCAGTTCCATTTTCCAGGGAATCACTCTTTTTGCCGGCCAAAGCCTTGATTCCTGCCTTCAGCCTGTCGATAGGAAGCTGTTTACCGATGACGCCGGTGGAACCGATGAGGACACCGTCGGCCGAAATACCAAGGGCTTCTGCTGCTGCATCAGCAGTGTCCCGGCAACAGCCGAAACCCTCTGCCCCCGTACATGCATTGGCAATTCCGGAATTGACGATTACCGCCTGCACCTTCGCACCGCTCTTAACTACCTGCTGATCCCACTGTACCGGAGCGGCCTTCACTATATTTTTCGTAAATGTCCCTGCTGCCGCGCAGGGTACCTGACTGTAGATCATCGCCATGTCCGTTCTGTCCTTGTATTTGATGCCTGCCGCTGCCGCTGCCGCCTCATATCCTTTCGCCGCAGTCACTCCGCCTTTTACCTGTTTCATAATCTTCACTCCTTATTCGCTGAATGTTTCATCGTCTTCTCTCTACTGAATAAATGCAGTAATATTCTTCTCATTCAATGTAAAATCATAATAATTCAGATCCTCACGCTTTGTCCAGCCGATTTCTCTCCAAAATGCATTTCCGATATCATTTTGTGTAAATGCAATCAGCGAGACCTTGTTGATCTGCTCTGCCTTCAGCGCCTCCATAGCAAATACAACCATGGATTTCCCAATGCCTCTCATGCGGTAGTCTTTGTGCACACATACATGATACAGGCATCCCCGCCTTCCGTCATGGCCGCACAGGATGGCCCCCACGACTCTGCCGTCTTCTACGGCAACTACGCTGGTGGCAGGATTGCGCTTCAAAAAACGTTTTACGCCGTCCCGGGAATCATCCACGCTCCGGATTCCAAAACCTTTGATGCTGCTCCATAGTTCCCGCACCTGATCGTAGTCCTCCATCGTCATTACTCTTACCATCTATATTCTCCTTTTTGTTCTCCTGCACATTTATTTTAAGGGAACATGGGTACAAGTTCAAGTCCTTCTGACTCCCTAATGCCGAACATCAGATTCATATTCTGCACCGCCTGGCCGGCCGCTCCTTTCACCAGGTTATCCATAGCCCCCATCATTATAATACGATTTGTCCTTGAATCAATCTTAAAATTAATGTCTACATAATTACTTCCCTCTACCCACTTCGTTTCCGGGCAGACGTCCGCATCCAGCACGCGGACAAATGTTTCATCCTTATAATATTTATCATAAATAGCTTTTATCGATTCATATGCAGCCTCTTTTTTTAATGACGCATATTCTGTCACCAGAATCCCGCGGTTCATGGGCACAAGATGGGGCGTAAAATTAATCAGCACCTTTTCCCCCGACGCATAGCCAAGCTGCTCCTCAATCTCCGGCGTATGCCTGTGGACGGCCACACCATAGGCCTTGATATTCTCATTCACTTCGCAGTACAGATTCGAAAGCTTAGTCCCCCTTCCTGCACCGGATGTTCCGGATTTCGCATCCACGATCAGCGTGCTCATATCAATGATTCCTTCTTTGGCCAGCGGGTACGCGGTCAGGATCGAGCAAGTCGTGTAGCACCCCGGATTGGCAATCAGTCTTGCTTTTTTAATGTCCTCCCTGTTCACTTCACACAGACCGTAGACTGCTTCTTCAATAAACTGAGGACTTTTGTGCTCAATACCGTACCACTTCTCGTAAACACTTACATCTTTTATTCGGAAATCAGCGCTCAGATCGATAATCTTCGTCTTTGACAAAATCTCCTCATTCAAAACAGAAGCACAGAATCCCTGGGGCGTTGCAGTAAAGATAACATCTACCTGATCGGCAAGTTCTTCCATATTGTCGTCCAGACACTTATCATCCACAAGCTCGAACATGTTCCGGTAGACGTCTGCATATTTCTTATCTATATAACTTCTCGAACCATACCACAGAATCTCGGCCCCCTTATGCCCCATTAAAAGCCTGACAAGCTCGCCGCCGGCGTAGCCGGTGGCACCGATAATACCTACTCTAATCATAAAACTCTCCTTTGGGGACGTAGTATTTTTAAACTTTACTACGTCCCAAACTGCATTTTGCTATGTACCTTTTTGCGTTTCGGGGTGTACCCAAACTTAAAACGCTTGCATAATTATACGACAATTTCGCATATTATGCAAGCGTTTTTTATACTCTACACCCTGTCTTCTTCAATTTTACATACTGCTGATCTTGTATTCTATAGATCCGCCATATGCCCAAGTATTGTCTGATAAAATGTTTCCGTCTCTCCATCTCTCCTGATTTCATCCAGTTTGACGCCATCCTTCAGGAGTACGATTCTGTCGCAATAACTCGCCATCTGAGGGTCGTGGGTTACCATAATAACGGTCTTACCAAGTTCCTCATTGATTCTTTTCAGAGAATCTATGACAATCTTTCCCGATTTTGAATCAAGATTCCCCGTCGGCTCGTCCGCAAGTACGACCTGCGGGTCATTCATCAAAGCTCTGCATATAGCGGCTCTCTGACGCTCTCCGCCTGACAGTTCAAAAGGCATTTTCTCTTCCAGCCCTGCGATTCCGAAACTTTCCATTAATTCTTTGGCTTTCTCTTTTCCTCCACTGTCTGCATTTTTACCTATAAATAACGGAAGCATGACATTTTCCAGTATGTCCAGGCTGTCCATCAGAAAAAATTCCTGAAATACAAACCCCAGTTCTTCCCTCCGTATCCGGGCAGACTCCCGGGAAGTAAGTTCATCCTCCGAACTTCCACGGTAAGTAAACTCCCCGCCTGTCGGCCTGTCTATCATCCCCAGGATCTTTAAAAGCGTTGTCTTTCCGCTGCCGGATTTCCCCATAATCCCCAAAAATTCCCCTTGCGCCACAGTCAGGCTGATCCCTCTTAAAACTTCTGTATTTCCGTAGTTCTTTGTAAGCCCCTCTGCCTTAATCAATTCCATTTTTCTCCTCCTTCCTCCACTCAAACTGTCCTTTACAATTCACTGCGAACACTTCCCCGACGCAGCCGGGAGGACCCTTCTCTTAATAAACAGTATCATATACTCTCCATACAGCAGCTGAACAAGACAAAATACAGCAAGCACACACAGCCAATCCCTGCTCATGCTCCAAACAAATGCCGGCAGCCCGCCTTCAGAATAGAAATGATAAACAGAATTCGCCTGAATATAACGTACCAGAAGATTCACCTTGTAAATGGCTGCCATAAAAATACCCAAAAATACCGGGGTAAAAATCAACGGCCGGATTTCTCTTCCCACCTCTTTTTTGACCTGCATCTGTTCCATCCCCACATCTGACAGAAACCGGTACTTTTTCACCAGCGCCGGTATCTCAGAAAACAGTTTGATCCCCAGCAGGGAAAGGCCCGCTATGGTAATACAGAGCATACAAAAGATATGAATGGCATTAGAAATCCTGTCCACCAGCTTCTCTATGTTAAGCGCTTCTGTCCTTGTAATACAGGAAACCTGCGGGTTCTCCTTCTTAAAATCCTGCACTTTCTGATCCATGAAGGACTGCCTTTCTTCCGCAAAATCCTGCAGCACTAAAAGTTTTGATGCATTCAGCTTCCTGGCAAGTTCCTGATAATCCCCGTTTTCAAAAACAGCAATGTTGACCAGACTTTCATCCATAATCCCGCCGATTGTGAGAACATCTACTTCCTTTGCCCCAATCACATAATCTTTTACCTCTCCGTCCATCCGGAACGCCACATCTTCTTTATCTTCCCAATTCGCCAATGCCTTCTCTTCTTCGGATTTATCATGCTGTACACACACGAACATCTGATCTTTTTTAAGCTGTATATTTCTAGATGTTAATTTCTCATAAGATGATTCTGAAATCCCGAGGAACCTCTCTCTCGTCTCGCTTTCCAGATCTATATAGGATACGCGAAAAAGACCCTCTTCATCACCGCTTTCCCGGCAGATCCTCTCCCACTTACCTGCCTCTTCTTCTGTCATACTGCCAATAAAGTCATGGGCATATCTCCAGCCATAGTCTCTTTCCTCATCAGAAACTATGACAACACGGTCCCCCAGGGTAAAAAGCACTGCAAAATTAATAAGCAGAACTGCAAAAATCGTATTTTTATATGTAGATACCTGGAACATTACACTGCGAAGCGACAAGGCATTTCTAAAATAACACCGTTTCATTCGCTTCATGCACGTCAGCACCACAGTCATCCCCGACATGACCAGCAGATACATACCGGCAGTTAAACATACAAACGCAGCCAAAGACCTTATCTCTTCATCTTTAAAAACCACTGTCAAAAAACGGGGCTGAAATTCAAGGAGCAGGCTGAAAACAACCAGGACCAGGCTCATGATTCCACCGCCGATCCCTTTATACAGATTTTTCATCTTTTCAGGCCTCACAGCCTCCGACGCCAGCTCAGATAAATTGCGGTTATCTGTCCGGACAAGCAGATAAGCAAGTGTACACACCAGATAACCCGTGCTCAGCAATATAACCTTTCTCCACACGCTGTATCCTATAGCCATCCAATGCACTGCCTCCATCGGATAACCCGATGATTTCAGGACTGAATATGCTATTACAGACAGCGCTGTCCCTGAAAGAAGACCCGCAAACAGTGCGATCCCCCATATGATCACATACTCCGCTCCCAAAAGGACATACATTTCCTTTTTTTCGATCCCTAAGATCAGCAGCAGGCTGTATTCCCTGATCCGCCCCTTCACATAAGGAAATGCAATTGACAGCATCAGGAAAAAGCCTGAAATCATACTGATCTGAGCACAAGTACCAACCGTACCCACCATTGTGCCGTAATTCCAGGCATTCTGAAGGGGCGCATAACTTTCCACCGCCGCTTCTAAAAATAAAAAGCAATACACAAATGCGAGATTGAAAATAAGACCAACTGACAGAAGCACATGGTTCTGCATATTATTTTTCAGATTTTTAAAAATAAACTTCCAATTCCTCATAACTCTCTTCTTTCGTGGAAATGTAGTTTTTTAATTTCACTATGCCCCGAATATCTCATACGCTTTCTGCATATGCTCTGTGATCTTCACATCGAACGGACATCTCGTCTCACAGGCGCCGCACTTTACACAGCTGCCTGCTTTTACTTTCAGCGCGCCGTAATGCTCCCGCACAGTCTCGGGAACCATATGCTGGGCTTCACACAGATCGGCAAATTTATTTACCGATGCAATATCAATTCCCGCCGTGCAAGGTGCACAGTGCCCGCAGTACATGCATTTATCTGTGAATCTATGTGCCGGGGTATTTCCAAGAAGCCGGGCAAAATCCTTCTCCTCCTCCGGCAGTTCCGAATATGCGGCGGCGCCGAGAAGTTCCTCTTTTGTGCGCGCCCCGGCCAAAACACAGGCCACGGCAGGCCTTGTCAGGCAATAGTGCAGGCACTGTGCGGCTGTCATTGCCGCGCCAAACGGGGACTCATCTGCATCAAGAAGCGCCCCGCCGCCATAAGGCTTCATAACCGTCAGTGCCACACCCTCACTCTCGCACAGGCTGTATAGCTTAAGCCGCTCCGGATCTGTACAGGAAAGTACATCCGGCGCCTCATAAGTCGACTTTTCAAATAAGGCGTTCACGTCTTCGTTAGGCGGCAGAATATCATAAGCCGGATTCACGCTGAACATAATCACATCAATCTCCCCGCTTTCGGCTGCCTGAATCGCTACCCGCGGATTATGGGTACTCATGCCCAGATGCAGAATCTTTCCGGCCGCTTTCAATTCCCTTGCATACTCCATAACCGGACCGTGAAACACCGCATCATAATCCTTCTGCTCATCCAGATAATGAATCATCCCCACATCCACATAGTCTGTCTTAAGACGCCGGAACAAGTCCTCACAGGCTGACCGCACCGTTTCTATATTCCTGGTGCGCTTGTACTGGCCATCCATCCACGCAGAACACAGATGCGCCTGAATCACAAATTGCTCCCTGCGCCCAGCCATTGCCTTTCCCATACTGTCCCTGATATAAGGCTCCGGATTATATAAGTCAAAATAATTAACTCCTGCCTGCAGGGCTGTATCGATAAGTTCCTGTGCAAAATCATCATCTCTGCCCACAAATGCCTCGCTTCCGAGACCAACCTCACTGACACTGATACCTGTTCTGCCTAGTTTCCTGTACCTCATATACTTGCGTCCTCCTTAACATAAAACTCGTTTTTATTGTATCAGACTTTCCATCCGCTGTCATTGCTTTTCCAAACCCCGAAATCTGGTACTTGAGGCCCGGAGGAGCTTTGCACCTCAGATCTGCACACTTTACAGCGAATGCAAATAGCCTGTGAACGGCGTCAAACTCCTTTTGGATATTCATTTCAGATGCATATTTTGCATATTTATAACTTTTTCTATTTTTCTCTTGCATAAATATAAATTTTGTTGTATAGTAGTCCTTGCGATGAAAACGCACTCTAATATATTATTAAGAAACTATATTTCAGATTCAGGAGGTTTTACATATGAAAGAAAAAGTTGTACTTGCATATTCCGGCGGACTTGACACTACGGCAATCATTCCATGGCTTAAGGAAAATTTTAATTACGAGGTCATCTGCTGCTGCGTAGACTGCGGACAGGGGGAAGAACTTGACGGGCTTCAGGAGCGCGCCAAATTATCCGGCGCTTCCAAGCTGTATATTGAAGATATTGTTGATGATTTCTGTGACAACTACATTGTACCGTGCGTACAGGGACACGCCGTCTACGAAAATAAATATCTCCTCGGCACATCCATGGCACGCCCTGCCATAGCAAAAAAGCTGGTCGAGATTGCCCGCAAGGAAGGCGCTGTCGCTATCTGCCACGGTGCGACCGGAAAGGGAAATGACCAGATCCGTTTTGAACTGGGAATCAAAGCACTTGCCCCGGACATTAAGATTATCGCGCCATGGCGTATGACCGACGTATGGACTATGCAGTCTCGTGAGGACGAGATCGCATACTGCAAAGCACACGGCATAGACCTTCCCTTTGATGCAAGCCACAGCTACAGCCGCGACCGCAACCTTTGGCATATCAGCCATGAGGGACTGGAGCTTGAAGACCCTGCCTGCGAGCCTGACTATGCCAACGTACTTGTACTCGGTGTAACGCCGGAGCAGGCGCCGGATCAGGGCGAATACGTTACTATGACTTTTGAAAAAGGTGTGCCGAAAACCATCAACGGCGAAGAGATGAAAGTCTCTGACATCATCCGCAAGTTAAATGAACTGGGCGGGAAACACGGTGTCGGCATCATTGACATCGTTGAGAACCGCGTCGTGGGCATGAAGTCCCGCGGCATCTATGAGACGCCGGGCGGAACAATCCTCTATGAAGCACATCAGCAGCTGGAAGAACTGGTTCTTGACCGCGCTACTTACGAAGTAAAAGAGGAAATGGGCAACAAACTCTCCCAGATCGTATATGAAGGAAAATGGTTTACGCCACTGCGCGAGGCCGTGCAGGCATTTATTGAAAGCACACAGGAGTATGTAACCGGCGAAGTAAAATTCAAACTCTACAAAGGAAATATTATCAAGGCCGGAACCACTTCACCATACTCCCTGTACAGCGAGTCTCTGGCAAGCTTTACTACCGGAGACCTGTATGACCACCATGACGCCGACGGGTTTATCAACCTGTTCGGACTGCCGCTTAAAGTGCGCGCAATGAAGATGGCAGAGGCAAATAATAAATAATATGAATTGGAACAAGCCGCAGATATAACCGTATATCCGTTTATATCTGCGGCTTTATAATAAAAATTTCTGCTCCTGAAGCTTTTATAGTACAATTCATAATGACTTCATTCTGAGTATACATGTTTACTTTTTTCTCCTGCGTCCGATATCGCAGATCGTAACGATCAGCGCCCCGGCTGCCACATAGACATCCGCAAGATTTGCCGTAAGCCCTGAGAGAAACTTACTCTTGCTCTTAATCCCGATATAGTCAATAACTTTTCCCCTCGCCAGCCGATCGTAACAATTACTTACCGCTCCGGCAGTCACAAACATCATGCCTAGCTTCCGGAACCATTTCCCCCTCTTCAGAAACAGCAGCACATCGTACAGCAGCACCCCAGCGCCGCCCACGACGGCGCTGGCTCTGATTACCTTCGGAGAACCGTCCAGCACATTCAGCAGCAGTCCCCTGTTATATACCTTTCGGAGAACTACCTTCGGCAGCCGTGTCTGCCGCTCCTCAGTCTCTGAAAAAAAGTCGTCAATATACTGTTTAATTCCCATGTCAATACAGACAAGGACCGCCAAAAGGCCGCACATCCACATCAGCATTACACGGTTCCTCTGATCCGTTCAATCTCCTCTGTCAGCCTGGTGATCTCTTCATCCCGCTTTTCAATGGATTCACATACGGCAATATAATCCATGTCAGAAATCTCACTATTACAGAACTTCTCATATACCATGCGCCCGATATCCATATGATCCCTGTCATTGGCACGTTTTAATGAGCGGATCTCACTCTTTAGCTTCTGGATCTCAATCGTATCCTCAGTTTTCTTGCCCAAATCAATCGCTACATCTGAAATCTTTTTTCCCAGTTCTTCAAAAAAATCTGCCATATCCTTTTTCTCCTTTTCTCTTATTCAGCCATTATTACAGCTGTCTCAGGGTATCCAGCAGGCGATACAGATCCAGCGTCCCGTATCCCCATTCTTTATTCGGATATTCCATCTCCGGCCGCTGTCCCGCCCCCAGTACGATCAGATTGCGGATCTGGCTTGTGCTGGCTCCCCTGGCTCCGGGCTGCTGCTCAAACCAGCCAAGCAAAAGGGCTACCGCCCCCGCAGCAATCCCTGCCGCCGCACTGGAACCGCTTCGAGTTGCAAAGCCTCCATTTAATCCGGCTCCTGTAATAGATACGCCGGGCGCCGCAAAATCCGGTTTCACCCGTTCATCTCTAGTATAACCCCTCCCGGAATTAATATCAACTGCATTATCTCTTCCATTATAGTAAGCAACTGTCATAGAACCCCTCCCGGTACCCGGTTCAGTCAATGTGACATCCGGGTCTGCCTCAAGGAAATAAACCTCCCCGTCCAGAAATTCCTGAACCGGAAGCCACATATGAAAATCTCCCTCCGACATCTGAAGTGGTTCCACCTGAATCCGCCAGATTCCAGGAGCCGGATCCTTAAACCTCATAAAAATAAGCTGTGAATCATTGTTCTCCAGCAGCAGACGGTATTCCACGACTACCTCTGTTCGTTCAAAGGTAAACAGGAAATTATACCGATATCCCTGCCGCAGGGAGATTTGACGTGTCTGTTCTCCGGACGGCGAGGTAATAGAGATAGTCACAACATTGGGAAGCCGCGACCAGAGCTCCGTTACGAACCCGCTGACACCTTCACCCACCCGAAGTTCCACTGTCGATGCACCGTTCTTATCTCCAAACCTATGGTAATAGTGATGCCTCAGAGATGCCTCATTCCCTGTCCCGACTACGACACAATGATTCATCTGGAGAGAATAAGCATCCAGCAAAAAAGACAACAGCGACGTACCATTATGCCCACCAAAATTTGTCCCAAGTGCAATACAGATCACAAGCGGCATATTCCGCTTTCTGGCAAGATCATTCAAATATTTCAGTCCCAGCATAATATCATTTTCCTGGTAGCACACAGCATCCTTGCGTATGCCATAAAAATCCTTAAGATAAGATTTTGCACTTTTGAGTTTTACTACAGCAAGGGTTGCCTCAGGCGCCGCCCCGAGGAATCGGTTTTCCACATTGGCACTCCCGGCCGCCACACTTGCAAGAAATGTACCGTGGCCGTCCTCATCTGTACTCGGAACGATTTCCAGAGGATTTCCGGATCGGAGCGCCGCATTAATATCCTCCTGCGTATATTCACTCCCGTATCCCAGCCCGTCAGGAAGGCTTCCGGTCTGCACGGTCTGGTCCCAGATCCCCGCAATCCGGGTACTTCCATCAATATTTCGGAAAACCTCATGCTGATAATCGATCCCTGTATCCACAAAGCCGATCATAATATTCTCTCCCATAAGCTGCAGCGTCGGATAATTTTGAAGGGCAGTGACCCCTGCATCCTCCAAGGCCTCCATGTCAATAAGGGTATAGCAGTTGGGAATCGAATTGTACCAGTACCGGTCAATGGTCAGAGGTTCCAATGCAGCACTGTCTACCGATTCCGCCCGGTATCCGAAATCCATTGTCTGGGTACAGATCTGATCCGGTGCTGTTCCGTAGGTTTCATTCCCCCGAAACGGCGAGAAGATAAAGTCCCAGTAATCCTCTGACAATATTTTATCCCGGCATGTCAGTTCATTTGCAGTAAAATAATCCATAAAAAATGCCTCACATACTTTTTTTAAGTATATGAGACATTCGGGATGATATATGTAAGAACCATGTATCCCTTCGTCTGCGGAAGGCAGCTGCCTGCTACGGCAGACGCTGTACCGCCTGCCCCCTCAGCATGATGACAGGCCCTCCTGTGCCTTCTATATATTCCTTTGTAATGACCACATGCCCGATACTGTCATCTTTGGGGATCTCATACATAATATCCAGCATAAATTCTTCAATGATCGCCCTGAGCGCCCTTGCGCCCGTGTCCTTTTTGATTGCTTTTTCTGCAATGGCCTCCAGGGCCTCGTCATTAAATTCCAGACTCACCTCATCCAGAGCAAGAAGCTTCTGATACTGTTTAAGGATGGCGTTTCTCGGTTCCTTTAAGATCTTGATCATCATATCTTTGTCAAGCCCTTTTAGTGTAAATACAATGGGCAGACGTCCTAAAAATTCCGGTATCATGCCAAAATTACGCAGATCCTCCACTGTTACTTTCTCCAGAATTGTCTTGTCACGATCGTATTTGTCCTTCAGATCCGCCCCGAAACCGATGGACGCCTGCTTTGTCAGCCGCTCCTTGATGATCCCGTCAAGATCCGGAAATGCTCCGCCGCAGATAAATAAAATATTTCTCGTATTTACTGTAGTGAGGGGAACCATGGCATTCTTGCTGTTGGCGCCCACCGGGACCTCCACGTCGCTACCTTCCAGAAGCTTTAGCATCCCCTGCTGTACAGACTCGCCGCTCACATCCCGCTGGTTGGTGTTTTTCTTCTTTGCAATCTTGTCGATCTCGTCAATAAAAATAATTCCCTGCTCCGCCTTCTGCACGTCATTGTCTGCCGCTGCAAGAAGCTTGGATACCACGCTCTCAATATCGTCACCGATATACCCTGCTTCGGTGAGGGATGTCGCATCTGTGATGGCCAGCGGCACATCCAGGATCCTGGCCAGAGTTTTCACCAGATAAGTCTTTCCGCAGCCGGTAGGTCCGATCATCAGCATATTGGATTTCTCGATCTCAATATCATCCATCGTATCGGTAGCCACTCTTTTATAGTGATTGTACACGGCAACGGAAATCGCCTTTTTTGCATACTCCTGACCGACCACATAGTCATCCAGCTTCGCTTTAATCTTATGAGGAGCCGGCAGGTTATTAATATCAACCAGAGGTTTTTTCTCCTCTCCTTCTTTTTTCTTCTTAAGCTTCTGCTTCTTCGGGATTGTCTGCTCCAGATCCGACATGTTCATAATCTGGATCCCCGGAATATTGAGGATCTGGCTGAAGTCAATCTGTCCGTTGTTCATGGCATCAAAACTCTTCTGCATACAATCATTGCATACAGAGATATGATTCGGAAGGTCGATCATTTTTCCTGCCGTACTCTCCGGACGCCGGCAGATAAAGCATACCTTTTCATACTCATCCTCCTGCTTTTCTTCCGTCGGCTCCACGCTGACAGTTTCCACTTTTTCCACTTCATTTTCATTCATGTTTTTCTCGTCAGACATATTTTCCCTTCTTTCTACCTGCCTTCTTTGGTCATTTTAATAAAATCCTCTTCTGATATAATCGGTATTCCAAGTTCATTTGCCTTTTTATTTTTGGAGGAAGTGGATGTCACATCATTATTGATCAGATAATTCGTCTTAGATGTGACTGAACCTGTGACTTTACCTCCAAGACTCTCGATCAGCTCCTTCACTGCACCGCGGTTGGCAAAATGCTCCACGCTCCCGGTTACAACAAACTGAACGCCTTTAAGGGTCTGTTCCGACTGCTCCTGCCCTTCCTCCGGAATCTCCAGCTCCTTAAGCAAATTCCTAAACTGCTTCACATGAGTTTTATCTGAAAAATATCCGGTAAATGCTTTCGCAATCACTTCACCAATGCCGGAAATTGCGCTTAAACTCTCCTCATCCGCACAGAGCATGGCATCCACATCATATGCAAACTCTCTGCAGATTACTTTTGCATTGGCCAGACCGATATTGGCAATGCCAAGCCCGTAGATTACTTTCGGGAGAGTAGTGACCCTTGCTTTCTCTATACTTGCGGCAAGATTACGGTAAGACTTTTCACCGAACCCTTCCATGGACTGAATCTCTTCCCGATACCGGTCCAGGTGGAACAGATCTTGAAACTCCCTGATGTAGCCCCTGGAAATAAACTTCTCAAGAGTAGATTCTGACAATCCTTCTATATTTAAGGCATCCCTGCTGACAAAGAGGGCAAATGACTTCACATGTTTCGCCTGGCACTCAGGGTTGACACAGTACAGCGCCTTCGCGTTGCTGACCTGGCGCACCTGTGTCCTGCCGCCGCACACCGGACATGCCTCCGGGATATCCTTCACCCCGCTCCTTGTCTTATTCTCCGCAATCTGCGGTATGATCATATTGGCCTTATATACCTGGATCTCATCCCCGACCCCAAGTTCCAGTTCCTCCATAATACTGATATTATGGACACTGGCGCGGCTCACGGTGGTTCCTTCAAGTTCCACCGGCTCAAAAATTGCCACCGGGTTAATAAGACCCGTCCTCGACGGACTCCACTCGATCTCCAAAAGCCGTGTACTGCGGATCTCGTCCGCCCATTTAAATGCATAGGAATCCCGCGGAAATTTTGATGTCTGTCCCAGCGACCTTCCATATTCAATATCATCATATACAAGCACCAGCCCGTCAGACGGAAAATCATTTTCTGCAATGCGGGCGGAGAAATCCGCCACCCGGGACACCACAGTGTCTCTTGTCACCTCATAGTGTTCCACCACCTCAAACCCCTGCTCTTTAAGCCATTCCATCTGCCGCAGCCTGGAATTGTGAAAGTCCACTCCTTCTGCCTGGACGAGAGAGAATGCATAGAACCGCACATTCCGGCGGGCAGTGACCTCATTGTTCAGCTGACGGACAGACCCACTGCAGAGATTTCTCGGATTCTTATATCTGGATTCCACATCCTCGATCTCTTCATTGATTTTCTCAAAATCTTTATAACCGATGACAGCCTCCCCCCGCAGGATCAACTCTCCCTGATAACCGATCTTAAGCGGCAGATTACGAAAGACTCTTGCGTTATTGGTGATGACCTCACCCACCTCTCCGTTCCCCCTGGTAACGGCCTTATGAAGCTCCCCCTCTCTGTAGGTAAGCACGATCGTAAGCCCGTCAAGTTTCCAGGACATTACTGCCTTCTGATCTCCCAGAAACCCCTTTAAGTCTTCCACATCCTTGGTCTTATCCAGCGACAGCATAGGGCGCTCGTGGCGTTCCTTAGGAAGTTCACTCAACACCTCGTACCCAACGTTGACCGTCGGACTGCCCGACAGCGTAACTCCAAGCTCCCTCTCCAATGCCAGCAATTCATCATAGAGCCTGTCGTACTCATAATTGCTCATAATCTCCTCGGCATCCTGGTAATAGGCACGGCCTGCTCTATTCAGCAGTTCTACCAATTCCTGCATTCTTGCCTGCTTCTGCTTGTTCATATAATTCTCTTAACTCCTGTTCTGACAATTTTCTTACGGCTCCCGGCTTCAGTCCGCCGAGTTCCACATTCATAACCCTTACCCTGACCAGCTTCCTGACCTGATATCCGAGAGCCTCACACATGCGCCTGATCTGCCGGTTCAGCCCCTGGGTCAACACAATGACAAAGGTATACTTCCCGGCAGCAGAGACTTTGCACGGCCTTGTCACCGCATCCAGCCCCTTCTCCTCATCCACAATGCGGACACCGGCCCCCATCATCTGCAGAAATTCCTCTGTCAGAGGTTTGTCTACCGTTACCCTGTACTCCTTCTCATGGCCGTACCGCGCGCGCATCATTGCATTGATCAGGTCACCGTCATTGGTCATAAGAAGCAGTCCTTCCGAATCCTTGTCCAGTCTCCCTGCATAGGTCACCCGTACCGGATAATTCAGGAGTCTGACGATACTGTTTCTTGTCCTTTTGTCCTCCGTACAGATAATACCTGCCGGCTTGTTCACAGCCAGCACGATCCTTTCACTTCTGTTTTTTACAGTCTTTTTCCCGACCCGTACTTCCTGGCCTTCCTCCACCTGCATTCCGGGAAAGGCTCTCTTACCGTCTACAGCAACCTTCCCTTCCTGAATCAGCCGGTCAGCCTCCCGCCTGGAACAGATCCCTGCCTCGCTGAGATACTTGTTCAATCTTACCATATCATATCACCATATTGTTCTTATTTATTGTATCAGTATACCACAATTGTTCCCGGAAAATAACGGGGATTTTTTAATTGTCTTTTTATTGTCCTGTTGTTATAATAAATCGTGAAACACCCTCTGACAGGCAGGCTGCTTTGCCGTCTGTCAAGAAACGGCCAACGATACAATTTTTAGATAAAAAGGAGCCTGAAGATGACCACAATTGCCCTGAAGGCAAAAGCCTGCATGTCCCATCTCCTTCTGGGGGAGACCTTTGATGATTTTGCTTTTATCGAAGGAGAGATTACTACATTCAATAAATTTACCATCGACGGATTCATGCACAAAGATTTTTTTGAAGAGCCGCCGGAGCATGCACATTCCCGCTGGAAGGACATCCGGGATTTCTGCTTTTCTGTAATCCGCGGCAAGCGCACCCCCTTGAGTTTTAAGATCGTTCTTTCTCTGGCACCGGAACGTTTTGCCGCCTTTCTCACGGAACATGAAGTTGTCGGACTGAAGCCGGAGGATATCCAGGGCATGTACCTGAACTTATCTTACGACGGGACAGCGCTGCAGTGCATCACCGGCGTATCCATGCGTATATTCACCATGGACAAGACCCTGGAGCGGGAGTGGGACGCCTTTGCCGAAAAGCTTCTTTTAAAACTCGACCTTATGATTTAAACAGAGATTGCCGTACCTGTGATTTTCCTATGAACCGGTACGGCAATCTTATTTCGGTTATCTTTTATTTTGTGAGCAGCAGCATGATCTCATTGCTCCTCTGTACAAATGCTGTCATCTCTTCCGGATTCAACGGCTTATGTGCCAGCATAGCAAGATCATAGAGCTGTTTACAGAGAAGATTCGTATTTTCCCCGTCTCTGTGGTCTACGATATAATTCACCAGCGGATGGTTGGCATTGAGGATCAGCGTACTCTCCCCACCCATATCCATTCCCATGCCGTTCATCCCGTACATCTTCATCATTTCCTGCATACGGCGGTTCTGCTCAGACAGCGTAATCATAGAAGCTACATTGTCATCCTTCAGTTTCTCGATCTTCACATCCAGCTTCTCATTGCCAAGCTCCTTGCGGAAGATCTCGATCAGACTGTCGGACACCTTCTTGAACGTCTCCTTGTCCTCTTCTGCCACCTCTTCCTTCACATGCTCTGTTACATCGGCATCGATCCTCTGGAAACGGATCGTTGGATTCCTCTGCTCCAGCTGTGTAATAAACGGAGAATCGATATTGTGGCTCAGGATCACTGCATCCTGTCCCTGGCTCTTAAAGAGGTTGATATACTGGCTCTGCTGGATCTCGTCCGTGATATAATAGATGGTAGTCTTAATCTCTTCCACCTTATTCTCATCCGGGTTCTCGTCCTTCTTATCATTCGGCTCAACTACTTCCCCGCCGTTTTCCTCAATGCAGTCCTTGAGGGTCAGATATTTGTGCTCAATATTCTTAAAGAGGATCGCATCCTTCATCTTATCGCAGAATTTCTCATCCTTTAAGCAGCCGAACTTAATGAACGGGCTGATATTATCCCAGTATTTCTCATAGTCTTCCCGCTTTGTCCTGCACATGCCGGAGAGCTTATCTGCAACCTTTTTAGAGATATAATCTGCAATCTTATTTACAAATCCGTCGTTCTGCAGGGCGCTTCTGGATACATTGAGCGGCAGATCCGGGCAGTCGATCACTCCCTTTAATACCATCAAAAATTCTGGGATGACCTCCTTGATATTGTCCGCGATAAACACCTGATTATTATACAGTTTAATAGTGCCCTCAATGGAATCGTATTCCGTATTAATCCTTGGGAAATATAAGATTCCTTTTAAATTAAACGGATAATCCATGTTCAGGTGGATCCAGAATAACGGCTCCTTGTAATCCAGGAACACCTTCCGGTAAAACTCCAGATAATCCTCGTCGGAGCAATCGTTGGGGTGCTTTGTCCAGAGTGGATGAATGTCGCTTAAGGAAACCGGCCGTTTCTCGATCTTGACCTTTTCTTTGGCAGGCTCAACCTCTACCATTTCCTTTTCGCCGTCTTCATTTTCCTTTTCTTCCATCTTCGCTTCTTCATGAATATGTTCAACAACTACATCGTCTTCTTTAAGATCAGACTCGTCGATCGTTTCGTATTCTGTCTCGGCATTCTCTTTGGAGAGGAAGATCTCCACCGGCATGAAGGAGCAGTATTTCTCAATCACTTCTCTTACACGGTATTCATTGGCAAACTCCAGGCTGTCCTCATTAAGATAAAGTGTCATCGTAGAGCCCACTTCCGTCTTAGTTCCTTCGTCCATCTCATACTCGGTGCCGCCGTCGCTCACCCAGTGTACCGGCTTCGCACCTTCCTGATAGGAAAGTGTGTCAATATGCACCTCATCCGCCACCATAAATGCAGAATAGAAGCCAAGGCCGAAGTGACCGATCATATCATCCTCTGTAGTCTTGTCCTTATATTTCTCCAAAAACTCCGTTGCGCCGGAAAAAGCAATCTGAGTGATGTACTCTTCTACCTCTTCTGCCGTCATTCCGATACCATTGTCGGTAAATTTCAGCGTCTTTTCCTCTGGATTGACCTCCACCTTAATACTTGGCTTATAGCCGTCCGGAAGTTGATATTCTCCCATGATGTCAAGCTTTTTCAATTTTGTGATGGCATCGCAGCCGTTGGATACCATCTCACGCACAAAAATATCGTGGTCTGAGTACACCCATTTCTTAATAATCGGGAATATGTTCTCGCTGCTGATTGATAAATTACCTTTTTTCACTGCCATTGTTATCACTCCTACTTTTTACTTATATATTTCAGCGGTCATTTTTGTCCGCCTGTTTACCTAACAGATATGATAATACGCCGGAAATTAAAAGTCAATAATAAATTAGCACTCTTTTCAAAAGAGTGCTAATAATTCCGTTAAAAATATTAAATTTTTATAAAGCTACTCAATACTCTTTAAGGATTCCACCATATTGATCCGCTTAAGCTTGAAATACATGACCCCGTTTACAATCAGAGAAAATGCAACGGTAAAAAGCAGGCTGTAGATATAACTCGGCAGATTAATATTTCGCCCGAACATGGCAGCATCCACCTCCACAGTTTCAATAATAAAGAGATGAAGCACTTTTCCAAGACCAACCCCCACAACAGCACCGATGAAAGTAAGAAGTATATTTTCGCGGTACACATATTCTCCCACCTCCAGGTCATAGAAACCCAGCACCTTGAGGGTGGCAAGCTCCCGCTGCCGCTCAGTAATGTTAATATTGTTCAGGTTATACAGCACCACAAATGCCAGCATTCCTGCGGAGATAATCAGCACAATGATTACCAGGTTCAGACTCTTAAGCATATCGTCAAGCTGCTTCTCGATCTCATGCATATAGTTGACACTCAAGACTTCTCTCCTCGCCAGGATCTTCTCCCCGGCCTTCTCAAGTTCTGCCTTACTGTAAGATTCCTTTGCGGCAAAAAGAATATTGTTATACTCCGGCTGCGCGCCGAACACCTTCTCATAATACCCGGGTGTCAAATACATGTAATGTCCCATATAATTCTCACAGATGTGCTCGATCCGAACCTTTTTATCTCCAGTCTCCTCGTCCCTGACCACAATGGAATCCCCTTCCTTCGCATCCAGAAGTTTTGCCGTCTTTTCGCTGATAATGGCTCCTTCATCTGACAGATGATATACCTCTTTCGATCTTCGGTCGCGGAAATGCACATACTCGTCGCTCTTTGCCGGATCACCCAGCACAGTTACATATGCCCCGTGCTCATGGCTTTCATTTTTGAGCGTAATATTTTTCATATAACAATCCATAAAACGGTCAATGTCTTTATGACCCTCCAGATATTCATGGAGGCTTTCTTGCTCCTCCTCCAAAGGATCCTCCTTTAGGATGATGCTTCCGTCGTAGACCTGGATCTCGTCATACTGAAGCCCCGCAATCTCAAATACTGAATCCTTGATCCCGTATCCCACCAGCATCAGCGCCATACAGCCTCCAATGCCAAAAAGCGTCATAAAGAACCGCTTCTTATACCGCATCAGATTACGGACCGTAGATTTCCATGTAAAACTCAGCCGTTTCCATATAAACCTGATATATTCAAGAAATACCCGCTTACCGATCCTCGGCGCCGGCGGCCGCATCAGAGACGCCGGCTGTTCTCCTAATTCCCGGAAACAGGAGAACAAGGTGGCCAGCATGGTGCATGCCACAGCGGCAAGGGATGCCTGGACGGCATATGACCAGTCATAAGGAACCAGGATCTCTGGAATATGCTGGTACATGATCCCGTAGGCATAGATGATAATATAGGGAAGAACCTTTTCCCCGATCAATACCCCGATCACGCTTCCCCCGGCAGTGGCAAGAAGGGCATACCCAAGATACTTTGACACAATGGCAAATCTGCTGTAACCGAGTGCCTTCATTGTCCCGATCTGGATCCGCTGCTCCTCCACCATACGGGTCATGCTTGTAAGGCTGATCAGCGCCGCTACCAGGAAGAAGATCACCGGGAACACTCTTCCGATGGCCCGCATACGGTCTGCATTTTCCCCGTAACCGTCATGCTCCGGCAAAGTACTGCGGTCATACACATACCATTTGGCTTCCTCGATATCCGTAAGTTCTGCCTCCGCATCTGCGATCTCCTGCTCCCCGTCGGCAATCTTCTGCTCAGCCTCCAGTCTGCCCTCCTCATACTCTCTCTTCGCATCCTCAAGCTTCGTCTCATTCTCCAGGATCTCAGACTCTCCGCTCTTCAGCGCAGACTCCTGCTTCGATATCTCACTCCAGCCAGAGTCTATCTGGGACTGGCCGGACGTGATCTGGCTATAGGCGCTGTCAAGTTTGCGCTTATTTTCATCAAGCAGGCTCTTAGAATCTGTCAGTTTCTTCTCGGCGGCACCAAGTTCCTGCCCGGCCTCCGCTTTTGCTGCCTCTAATTCCGCTGTCTTTCTATTATAATCCGCCTCTGCCTGCTCTAACCCTGTGTTTATGGCCGCAATCATCCCCTGTAATGTTTGAAGCTTATTTCTCATCTCCTCCAGCACGGCAGGATCCGGCGTACCCGCACTTTCCAGATCTCTGATCTGTTCTTCCAGCTGGCCTGCCTGTACCTCGAGCTTGCTAATCTGTGCCTCACCTTCCGCCTTTTTCTGGTCAAGCTGCTGCCGATAAAATATTAAACCGTCCTCTCCCTCTTTAAGCTGCGCCTGTACCTCTTTCTTTTTCGTCTCAAACTGCTCAAGCCCGGCATCATATTCCGCCTTCCCGGCCCGCCATTTTTCCAGACCGTCCTGGTACTGTGCCTTTGCATTCTTAAGTTCCTTCTGCTTGGACAACAGAGTAGTCTTTGCATCTGACAATTGTGTCTTCCCGTCCGCGATCTTCCACCTCGCATCATCAAGCTGTGCCTGTCCATCCGCAATCTTGGCCGCAGCATCGTCAAGCTCCGCCTGGGCCTCCACACGGCCTTCCTCAAGCTCAGTCTTCGCATCTGCAATCTTTGCCCCGGCATCGTCAAGGATCTCCTGCCGGCGGATCTTTCCCCGCTCTCCAGTAATATCCTCTATCGCAGCCAGCACAGTATCTATCCTTTTGTCATAGTCCTCTGTATATGCAACCAGCTCTCCGGCGCCCTCTACCTTTACATAGGCCTCCGTATAGACCTCAAGTGCAAAGGTCTCTTCGGGAACCACAAGAAAGCCGCTGACAGTCCCGCTGCCGATGGTGGTCATCCCCCGCCCGAAAGAAATATAACAAGGGCTGCTGCCTGTGCCGACCACCTCATAATCCTCCGTCTTAAGTGTATCAGACAGCGGATCCTCCGTGCCGCTCTTTAAGGTAATGATATCACCGACCTTGTATCCCATATCGTCATCCACCAGACACTCTCCCACTTTCTCCGGCATCCGTCCCTCGGACACTGTCACCTGATTGAGTTTCCCCGGCAGCGCCATCACATGGAATACATACTGCTTTTCCCCGGTATCGCACAGAAAATCCCCGCTGTAGGAGCCTTCTGCTTCTTCCACCCCTTTTACCGCTTCTATAGCTTCTATGTCATCTTCCGTAATCCCAAGGGTACTGACCGCCTTAATGTCCATAAGCCCTGCCTGGTCAAAATAGGCATCCCCGGTAATCCGCATGGACGGTTCCGACGAACGAATCCCCGAGAAAAATGCCACCCCAAGAGCCACGATAAAAAGGATCGAGATAAAACGCCCCGGGCTCTTTCGGATTTCCATATAAAAATCTTTACGTGCTGCTCTTGTCCCCATCTGTCACCTCTGCTCTACTATTATTACCACTCGATCGTTTCAACCGGAACAGGATCCCGGTTCACCTTAATCCTGGAAACACGCCCGTTTTTAATCTGGATCACCCGATCCGCCATCGGAGCAATCGCCGAATTGTGCGTGATCAGAACTACTGTCATCCCCTTCACGCGGCACATATCCTGCAGAAGCTTTAATATTGCCTTCCCTGTATTATAATCCAGCGCCCCCGTCGGCTCATCGCACAAAAGAAGCTTTGGATTCTTGGCAAGCGCTCTCGCAATAGATACTCTCTGCTGCTCCCCGCCGGACAGCTGAGCCGGAAAATTATTCAGCCGCTCGCCGAGCCCGACCTCTTTAAGCACCTCCCCGGCATCCATAGGATCTTTACAGATCTGAAGAGCCAGTTCCACATTCTCAAGCGCCGTCAGATTCGGAATCAGGTTATAAAACTGGAACACAAAACCGATATCATCCCGCCGGTACGCCGTAAGCTGCTTTCTGGAATATGCAGCAATATCCTGGCCATCCACCAGGACTCTGCCCTCCGACGCTGTATCCATCCCGCCCAGAATATTGAGCACCGTCGTCTTGCCCGCCCCGCTTGGACCTACCACAACGGCAAACTCCCCCTTCTGAATCTCAAAATCTATCCCTGCGGCCGCAAGGATCTCCACTTCCCCCATTTTATAGATCTTTTTCACATTCTCTAATGTAACATACCCGGCCATAGGTTTCCTCCACAGATCAATCTCTTTCTTATATCTGTCTATTATATCATTTCTATTCCTGGAAGAGAAGTTTGGAAAAGAAGTTTCATCAGGAAAAAATATATTTTTCAACATTCATATGTTTTCCAATACAAAAACAGCCGGGCATATATCCCGGCCGCTTTTTTTTTATTTATTTTTTTTTTTTTCCGTTAAAAAAAAAGGTAAAAAGCTTACACGGCTCGATCCCGATAGATTCTATCAGATCATCCAGCCGGTGATAACGAAGGGTAGTAAAATTCTGTTGTTTCCTGATATCCTCGATCATCTGTGCATACCGCTCTGTAGTCGGATCTGCATATTCATCCAAGATCTCCTGGGGACAGTTGTCACCCTCACGCTCCCGGATTACTCTCCTCGTAATCAACTCAAGATCTGACTTAGAGCGTGAGAAATTCAGGTATTTACATCCGTACAGCAGCGGCGGACATGCCGGGCGCACATGCACCTCTTTGGCCCCGCTCTGGTACAGGAACTCTGTTGTCTCTCTCAGCTGCGTTCCTCTCACAATAGAATCATCAATAAGCAGAAGCTTTTTATTTTCAATCAATGCCTGAACCGGTATCAGCTTCATGCGCGCGATCAAGTTGCGCTGCTCCTGGCTGGTCGGCATAAAGGAACGAGGCCAGGTAGGTGTATACTTGATAAACGGCCTCGCATACGGAATCCCCGACTCATTGGCATACCCGATCGCATGGGCGATCCCAGAATCCGGAACACCTGCAATGATATCCGGATGGACAGAATCACCGTCCCGTTTTGCCAGCATGCTTCCGCATTTATACCGCATTTCCTCTACATTGACACCTTCATAGCCGGAGGTAGGATACCCGTAGTATACCCACAGGAAAGAGCAGATCTTCATCTCTTCCTTTGCCTCGCTTAAGACTTCCACACCCTCCGGTGTAACAAACACCACCTCTGCCGGGCCAAGCTCCTTATAATCACTGTACCCCAGGTTAATATAAGCATGACTCTCAAAGGATAAGCAGTACGCGTCTTCCTTATGCCCGATGACCAGAGGGGTTCTCCCGTATCTGTCCCTGGCCGCATAGATGCCGTCCTTTGTCATAAGCAGCAGTGTCATAGAGCCGTCCACCTGCTCCTGCACGTATTTGATCCCTTCTAAGATGGAACTCTTCTCGCAGATCAGCGCTGCAATCAGCTCTGTAACATTGACCTGACCGTTAGACATCTCCTGGAAATGCGAACGAGCCCCTTCATACAGCCCCTTCAAAAGCTCGTCCACATTATTGACCTTGCCTACTGTAGTAATAGCAAAGCTGCCGAGCCTCGAACTAATGATCAAGGGCTGCGGCTCAAAATCCGAGATACATCCGATCCCGAGATTCCCCTTCATCTCCCCAACATCTTTATCGAATTTCGTTCGGAACGGTGAATTCTGAATATTGTGTATGGCGCGGTTAAAACCGTCCTCACCGTGTGTCGTCATCCCCGCACGCCTTGTTCCAAGGTGAGAATGATAGTCTACACCATAAAAAAGTTCTAACACGCAGTCATGTTTCGATGCTACGCCAAAAAATCCTCCCATATACATTCTCCTTCATCAACAAATGTCCAGATTGATTTTTACATTAGAGATTGTAGCACACGGACCTAAAATATGTCCAGTATTACTTCCCATAAACCAACTCACTGCAGAGACGTTCCATCTGGTCATGCACCCTCGGGACATCCCTTTCATCCGTCAGGGTGACAATCACATCCCCCACATAGAGCCTTGTCTTTCCCTTGGGAATAATCTCCTCGGCCCCGCGCTGAATGGCCACCAGCAGACAATTCCCCGGCCATTCGATATCCCGTACCAGGGTCCCCTCCACCTTCGTTCCTTCCTGTACAACAAAATTCGACAACACCTTTTGCCCATGGCTTTCGCCCACAGGTTTGCCCTGCCGTTCAAGAAGCCGCTGAAGCAGGCTCTCATAGATCGGCTTTGACCGAAGAAGCGTCGCAGTGATATAAGCTGCGATTGATACAATAGAAAGAGAAAGCATCTGGCTTAATGACCCCGTCATCTCAAAAATCAGGATAATGCCTGTCAACGGCGCGCGCACGATCGCAGAGAAAAAGCCCCCCATAGCCAGCAGCACAAAATTATTGATATACATTTCATCCAGACTGAAATACTGGACACCTATCGTCGCAAATGCCCCTCCGATAAATGCCCCGAGCACAAGGAGCGGAAAAAAGATACCGCCCGGCGCCCCGGAGCCAAAACACACGGCCGAAAAAAGGAATCGTCCGATCAGCAGGAAAACAACTGTCCCCAACACCATATCCGTATGGGTCAGTTCCTCGATCAGATCATGTCCGCTTCCAAGAAACTGCGGCATCGTAAATCCCAGGATACCGGCACACACAAAAGGGATCATGATCTTTGCCGCAGCATTCAAAAACCTGGCCTTCTGATAAAGCTCCTGTACCTTCAGAGTAAACCAGTTGTAAAAGGCGCCCAAAACTCCAAGAATAATCCCCAGTGCCAGAAGCATCCAGTAATATTCCGGAGGAAGGACCCTGAAAATCTCAAATTGAAAAACCGACTCACTCCCAAGCACTGTGGAGGCCAGGAAATCGGCCGTCAAAGAAGCAGTCATCACCGACAACAGCACAGATACAGAAAAATTCTTATGTACCTCTTCCAAAGAAAACATAACGCCTGCAAGAGGTGCGTGGAAGGCTGCAGACAGCCCGGCGCTGGCTCCGCAGGTCAGGAGGAACTTTTCTTCTGTCTTTCCTCTGTCAAGACCTTTGGACACCCCTTTTCCAACCATCGCCCCCAACTGGATGGACGGTCCCTCCCTCCCGAGGGCAAGCCCGCCTGCCATGCACAGAAATCCCCCGAAAAATTTCGCGGGAAGTACCTTCCACCAGACCGGATCTAGTTTTCCCGTCATTTCTCCCTCAAGCTGCGGAATCCCGCTGCCGGATATCATCGGTTCGTAGTTCACAAGTTTTGCGACAATCAAAGCCAGCAAAAGAAGCACTGCAAACCACACTGCAATCCTCACAGGACTCTCTTTTGCAAATGCAAGGATGTCCTTCAGCCACTCTCCTGCATATCCAAGCCACATCCGGTACAAAAGCACCACCAGTCCGGCAAGGCCTCCCACCAAAATCCCTTCACCGATCAATATAATCTGAAACTGCTCCGCACGCTTGATGGTGCCTGATGTATCCTTCCCCATATATATTCCTCCACATTATTTAAGACCGGCTTTCCTATCCGTCTTACGAATACAAACCGGTCTTTGCCATTTAACTCTGCCCTGATATCAGCCGTCTTACTGCCGGACTTCCTTCAGATATCATCTGAGCCATTAATTGCCTGTCGGTATGTACGGCCTTAACGCACCGGCCACATTGCTGATCGGCATGGTCTGAAGCCATACTTTGCCCGGACCGCTGATCACCGTATTAAACACACCTTCACCGCCGAACAACATATTTTTAACACCCGGCACACTTTTAATCTCCATGCTGCAGCTTGCCGTCATAGCCGCCAGATGCCCGGTATCCACCACGATCTGCTGCCCCGGCTTTAGCTCATACTCCACAACATGCCCGTCAAACTCGGCAAATACCGTTCCCTGACCACTGATCTTCTGCATAATAAATCCCTCGCCGCCGAACAGGCCTGCCCCCAGCTTTTTATTAAAAAACACTGACAGCTGCACACTCATCTCTCCGGCAAGAAACGCACTCTTCTGGAAGATCATCTCCTGTCCCGGGCTGATGTGGAACGGGCGGATGGAACCAGGAAAGCTGGATGCAAATGCGATCATCCCCGGACCTCCCTGGGCGGTATAAATATTCTGGAACATCTTCTCCCCGGAGAACATCCTTCCAAGCGCCTTGCCCACTCCACCATTGGTAGTAGTCTCCATCAACATATTTGGAGACATCCAGGACATCCCTCCGCCTTCCGTAATCATCTTCTCTCCGCCGTCCAGCTCGCAGATCACCACCGGAAGCGTCTCACCTAATATCTGATATCTCATTCCTCATACCTCCTGACTCATATTTTACTATATCTATCATAATCCCTTGGCCATATCTCTGTCAAATGCTACCGCTCCTCCTTTTTCCCTCCGGCCAGCGCACAATACAATACAAACCCAAGAAAAGCAGCTGCAATTGCCATCCATAGGGCAAATGTCATCGTACCCATGCTGTTGAACTTATCGTAATACCCCTTCAGGTAAATAATGATAATTATGAGTGGAATTCCATACCCCACATACCCCTTAAGAGCCGCCGGGAATCTGAGTCCTTCTCCGGCATTCACTTCCTTTAAGAACCGCTCCCAGCCCCAGCCGTTCTCTCTTGTGATAAAAAGCAGATACCCCAGGCTTCCCAGCGGAAGCAGATTATTGGACACAATAAAATCTTCAAGATCCAGTACGGTGCTCCCGGCCCCCAACGGCTGAAATCCGGCCAGAACATTAAAACCAAACACACACGGCATACTGAGCACAATGATCAGCGCCATACTTACAAGCACACTCTTCCTCCTTGACCATCGCAGCAAGTCAATATTAAAAGAAATAATATTTTCAAATACAGCTACCAAAGTAGAAAATGCTGCAAAGGTGAGAAATAAGAAAAACAAAGCTCCCCACCATCGCCCGCCCGGCATCTTCGCAAATAAGTTGGGAATCGTAATAAAAATCAAACTCGGTCCGGAATCTGGTTCAATCCCAAACGCAAAACATGCCGGGATGATGATGAATCCCGCCATCAATGCCACAAAGGTATCTAAAACCGTAATATTGACCGCCTCTCCCGTCAGGCTTCGTTCCCTGCCCATATAACTTCCAAATATCATCATAGCTCCGATTCCGATAGACAGCGTAAAAAACGCCTGGCTCATAGCGCTGAAAATCACATTGCCGATCCCGATCTCCGCCATCTTTCCAAAATCAGGAATCAGGTAAAACTCAATTCCCCTGCCGGATCCCTCAAGGAAAAATGAATGCACTGCAAGCACTACCATAATAACCAGCAGCGCTGTCATCATAATCTTCGTCACCCGTTCTACACCTTTTTGAATCCCAAACCAGCAGACAGCGAACCCGGCCACAGTAATAAGAATCGTCCAAAAAGCCATAAGCCCCGGATTGCCCAGCATATTGCCAAATCCACTCTGCACATACCCTGCATCCGCCCCGGCAAACTCACCGGTCACGCTGCGATAGCAATAGTACAGCATCCATCCCCCTACCGTCGTATAAAACATCATAAGAAGATAGCTTCCCAGAATACCGATCCATTTCGTATAATGCCATTTGGTCCCTTCCTCAGCCAGCTTTTCATAAGCTGCCGCCACACTGTATCCACTGCCCCGTCCGATGGCAAACTCACTGGTCAGCACGGGAATACCCATAATAACCAGGAATACCAGGTAGATCAAAATAAAAGCAGCGCCGCCCATCTCCCCGCACAAATACGGGAATTTCCATACATTTCCAATTCCAATGGCGCACCCTGCCGATACCAGAATAAACCCCAGACGTGAACCAAACTTTTCTCTCTTCATCCTTTTTATCCCTTTCTTTTCTTGCTGTCTGTATCGTCAACGGACACGGCCGACGGATCTTTGTCAGCAGACGATAACTTTTAATCAAAACTTCTCGTCCCCGCTAATACTTCCGCAGTGTATCGTTGGTGTCGTCCGTAGTATTCTGGATTCTTTTAACCACCACATAGTATCCGTCGTCCCCTTGAACCTTTACCAGCACACGGTCCCCCTCCTTGTGCCCCATAACCGCCTTCCCAAGCGGAGACTCTATACTGATCAGCCCCTGCAAAGAATTGCCCCGCACGCTGGTGACCAGGCGGTAAGTCTCTGTCTCTGCATCATCCTCAAAATAGAGATCAACCGTATTATTGATACCCACCTCATCGTCTCTGGATACATCCGACACGATCTGTGCATGCTTCAGCATCTTCTCCAGGTATCGGATACGGCTCTCGTTCCGGTTCTTGTCCTGCTTCGCAGCCTTATATTCGAAGTTCTCGCTTAAGTCTCCCTGGGCTCTTGCCTCCTTGACCGCCTCCAGTTCTTTCTTTCGCACCACAAGCTTACGGTACTCGATCTCTTCCTTTATCTTCTCGACATCACTCTTTGTTAAACGCTCTCCCATACAGTTCCTTTCCACGGCTGCCGCATGAAGGGCCCTCCGACGGTCCCCTCAGAGAAAAAGATACGGATCATACAGGAAAAAATACCCTGCAAATGCCAAAAGCAGATACATCTGCGGCACTCCTTTGACATACCTTGCCGGCAGACGAATCTCGCAAGTAGAAACTACCATCTCCATGTCGTCAATGTCCACCGTATCCATCTTCAAATGTACACCAAAAATTTTAATAAATATTTTCCACAGCAAATACCCGGCCGCCGTCCCGATCACATTTGCCGTCAAATCATCAATATCCGTTGCCCGGAAATTCAGAAGCTGTGAAGTCTCAACAGCGGCGGAAAACAACAGCCCTGCTAAAGTCACGCGCTTCAGATTCCTGCACTCCTTCCAGATCAGAGGAAGCAAAAAACCAAGGGGCATACACATAACAATATTCAGGACATAACCGATCCCCACAGCATCAAAGGGCTTCAGATTCATGTTTCCTTCCAGCACCAGCTGTCTTCTTACTATGACATCTCCCAGCACGCCCACGCCCGTGACTCTGAATACCATCCAGATATAAAACAAAAAGATATAGATCCAGATGAAATAAACTGCCCGAAATTGCTTCCCCTTCTTCCGCCCCTCATACAAAAGGATGAGCTGGTACATGAAACATGGCAGGAATGTGCATCCCAGGCTGTATACAATAAAAAAATATGCTCCCATAATTCCTTCCTCCTTTCTGAATTGGATGTTATATCATACATTATAAAATCCAATTCTTAAGATTCGAGAAAGGAATTTCTGAAAAAATTATGAAGGATTGATGCCCAGATATCTGTCGACTCCGTCAGCAATCCCGGATGCTATTTTTGCCTGATATTCCGGCGCTGCCATGTTCTGATCCTCCTTGGGGTTCGTCATGTAACCCATCTCTATGATAGTCACAGGTACCTTTGCCCAGTTCACACCGCTCATCGTGTCCGTCTCCCAGACACGCTCCTTTTTTGCGCCTGTAGCGGCAGCCGCACAATCCAGAACATTCACAGACAGGGCTTTACTTTTCTCATACAGATCCCCGTTATAGACATTGCCCGCCGTCTGGCAGATTGTCATCATGCCGTTGGCGCTGCTGCTTTCTGAACCATTGGCGTGCACACGGATAAATGCATCCGCACCGGCATTATTGGCCACCTGGGCGCGCTCTGAATTGGAGATGTCAACCTCATTCGTCTCACGCACCATAATCACTTCATAACCGCGAGATTCTAATTCATCCCGGAGCTTCAAAGACACCTCCAGTGTCAGTTCAAATTCCGGTTTCCCGGTAGACACCCCGCTTGTACCGGAAGATACCTTTGCCTTCATCTCAGACGCCCCGGGGCCCACCGGTTCTTTCTCACTGTTCCCCTTACTCTGATGCCCTGCATCAATAACTACAAGATAACCATTGCCTGCCGGCTGCGGCTCCTGCACCGGCTCGTCCTCTTCCAGCTTCTCTGCCTCCTGGCTTTCCATATCCTGACTTTTTGTATCCCCGTCCTGATCTTCTTCCTGGGTATTGATCACCAGTTCTTCCACTTCTTTTTCTACCAATTCATCAATGCCTTTTTTTTCTTCCTTTTTCCCGCACCCTGACAACACCAGGGCAGCGATCATCCCAAATATAACTATTTTCTTCAACTTCCTGCTCCTTACACCCCGTTTTGCAAACTCCGGGCATATTCACATCTCCCATGTAAATGCCCCACATATTACATACGGCGGCTTATCTGAACTTCGGCAGCTCGATCTTGCCGTCATATACCACCGCGGCCGGCCCGGTCATAAAGACGTGCCCGGACTCCTTATCCCAGCGGATCAACAGATCCCCGCCGGCCAGTTTCACCGTTACCTGCTCCTTCGTCAGCCCGTTCAGCATACTGGCTGCCGCCGCTGCACACGCTCCGGTGCCGCACGCCAGCGTCTCACCGGATCCCCGCTCCCACACACGCATTTCTATAGTATTTTCATCCAGTACTTTTACGAACTCTGTATTGACACGGTTGGGAAACCGCTCATGATTTTCAAACAGAGGACCGATCTTCTCAATCTCAATTTTGCCTACGTCCTCTACATATACTACCGCATGAGGATTCCCCATGGACACCCCGGTCACGCGGTATTCCTGATCACCCACAAGGAACGGCTCGTCTACGATCCACTTCTGTCCGGAGGCTCCAGGTACCATCGGGATCTCCTCAGGCGCCAGACCCGGGACACCCATATCCACCTTCACCAGGCTGACCTTTCCGTCCTCCACAGTAAGCTCAAGATCTTTGATCCCCCCCAGTGTCTCTACAGAAATACGTTCCTTATCTGTCAGGCCATAATCATACACATACTTAGCTACACAGCGAATGCCGTTTCCGCACATCTCACCTCTGGAGCCGTCGGCATTGTACATGACCATCTCAAAATCGGCCGCCTCTGACGGGCAGATCAGAATTAACCCGTCAGACCCGATTCCAAAATGCCGGTCACTCACGAACCTGGCCGTCTCTGACGGATCCTT
Source organism: uncultured Dorea sp. (assembly GCA_947645355.1). Taxonomy (GTDB): domain Bacteria; phylum Bacillota; class Clostridia; order Lachnospirales; family Lachnospiraceae; genus Dorea_D. The sequence goes on from CANSCI010000003.1 coordinate 49,402, forward strand.
GATCTTCTCTTCCATACAGTTTACATAGACATAGTCATTGCCCAGCCCCTGCATCTTTGTAAATCTCATATCTGCATCTCCTCCTGATAAATTGCTGCCCGACACACCAACTTATAGTTCTCTGCCTATGGGAACATACCGACACACCAGACAACCGGGAAGGCTGATCCATCCCGGTTGTTATGTCTGAGGTATTACGATATTTTACTTTTTCATCCGGATGTTCTTATTCCTCTTCATCCAGCCAGTAGTCTTCTTCTCCCTGATAATAGGTATTTCCATTATTGCTGAAACACTTGATCCCTTTCTTGGCCGGCGACAGCAGAAAGCCTTTCACTATACCTATCAGCACACAGCACAGGATTACAAGTATCTTCTCTGTCATTGTCCAGTCCTTTGTAAAAAAGTATTTGATCTCTTCCCATACATCTTTCATGTCCGTTCCTCCTGATCCGTTATCCGATACTCACCTTCGGTTTTATTCTCTCATTATATGCTATTTATCCTTGAAAGTCAAAGGCATATGATCTTTTGATTGAAAAACAGACTGCACTCTGTTACAATAATACCTGTCTACAATAAGCGGAGGAGTGATGTCACTATGGGACTTGCAATACCAATTGAAACCAGTGCCAGGCACATCCATATGTGCCGGGAAGATTTTGAAAAAATATTCGGCAAGGGCCGCACCCTTACCTATAAAGCAGACTTAAGCCAGCCCGGGCAATATGTAGCCGAAGAACGGCTCACCGTCAAGGGGCCGAAAGGCTCTTTTGAAAATGTGGCGATCCTCGGTCCTTTCCGTCCGGAGACCCAGCTTGAGATCTCCATGACCGATTCCCGCAAATTAGGCATTCCGGGGATCATCCGCCAGTCCGGGGATACTAAAGACACGCCCGGATGTACCCTGGTCGGTCCCGAGGGTTCCCTGGACATTGACCACGGAGTGATTGTAGCCAAACGGCACATTCACATGACTCCTGTCCAGTCCATCCAGTTAAATGTAAAGGATGGGGATGAGGTGTTTGTGATTATGGAGAGTTATGAGCGTTCTCTCATATTCGCAGACGTCATCGTCCGTGTAAACCCAAGCTTTGCACTGGCTATGCATGTGGATACCGATGAGGCCAATGCATTTGCCAATGACAGTAATCCCACCGGAGTCATCCTGAAACTGTTCGGAGGAAGAACCTACAATCTGCAGAAATGGGCAGACGAACTGCAGAGCGGAATCAACCGCCTGTAACCTCAGGCCGTACATTCCCTCTGCGGGCATGCGTACATATGCTCTGTCTGCTGAAGATTAAGAAAGGATATAATATGGACAGCCGAGTATCTGTAATCAGTATTATTATTAAAGAAGAGGAAGCCGCCGGTCCGGTAAATGAACTTCTGCATGAATACCGCCAGTACATCGTCGGACGCATGGGCATCCCCTATAGAGACCGGGGAGTCTCTATTATCAGCGTCGTCCTGGATGCGCCCGGGGATGTAACCAGTTCCCTCTCCGGGAAGCTTGGCATGCTTTACGGCGTCAGCGCAAAAACACTGACAGCAAGATTATAAAACTAAAAAAAGCTTACAGCGTTCTTTTATACTACATAGATTCTGCAATCTGCTGTGCAAATGCATCCAGCTCCTCTGCCCTGTCATTTTTCAGGGTTGACTTCAGTGACAGCTGCAGATCCAGGATTGTCATGTCTTTCATCTCTTCCAGCTTTTTCACGATCTGCTTCCCTGCCGCCGGTGCCCATGTCCCATTGTCCATAAGTGCAACGGTACGCTTCTTTACGGACAGGGCCGCCATATCATTCAGCAGGTTCTCCATCGGCGGGAAGATACCGCCGTTATATGTCGGGCAGGCAATCACAAGATGGCTTGCCCGGAAGATCTCGGAGATCAGCTCAGATACATGTGTAGAGGACACGTCATAAACCGCAATATTTTTTACGCCCTTTTCGGCCAGCCTTCCGGCCAGCGCATTTGCCGCCTGCTCCGTGTGCCCATAGATAGATCCATAGATGATGACAACCTCCTGATCCTCTGGTTCATATTTGCTCCATCTGTCATATTTTTCAACAAAATATTCAATATTGCTCCGCCAGATCGGCCCATGAAGCGGGCAGATCATCTGAATGTCAAGCGCTGCCGCCTTTTTAAGCAGTGCCTGCACCTGTGCCCCATATTTACCTACAATATTGGCATAATAACGTCTTGCGTCCGGCAGCCAGTCCTTATCAAAATGAATCTCGTCATTAAAGATATTTCCGTTCAGGGCGCCGAAAGTGCCAAATGCATCTGCGGAAAATAATATTTTTTCTGTCTCGTCGTATGTCACCATAACCTCCGGCCAGTGCACCATCGGAGCCATCACAAAGCGCAGGGTATGTCTTCCCGTCTGCAGTGTATCCCCTTCCTTTACAAGCACCATACGTTCCTGCGAAAGGGCATCAAAAAACTGTCCGATCATCTGCGCTGTCTTTGCATTTGCCACCACCTTCACATCCGGATATCTGCGTATGATCTCACCGATATTTGCACAATGGTCAGGCTCCATATGGTTGACCACCAGATAATCCACCGGCCTGCCTTCTAAAACATACTCTATATTTTCCAGAAACTGCTGTGATACACAGGCATCCACCGTATCCATCAGTGTGATCTTCTCATCCATAATGAGATAAGAATTGTAGGAAACTCCTCTCGGAATCGGAAAGATATTCTCAAAAAGCGCCAGCCTTCTGTCATTACAGCCGACCCACACAATATCTTCCATTACTTTTCTTGTATTCTGCATATCTGTCATCCTCCTGTTTATCCAAATTTGCGTACCTATTATATCACACTTTCCTGATTTTGGATGCACTATTTTTCGTCCAATCTAAAAACCTCTGTATCCGTGCGCCGGCATGCCCGCTTTACGTCAGGTAAATCCTTTAATCTCTGACCTGCCTTCCGTCTGCGTCCATATGGAAATTATTTTCATAGATCAGCCGAGAAACCGGTACGATCCTGTATTCCATTCTTTCCAGCCCGGCAATCAATTCCTCCAGTGCCTCCGCCGTATATTTTGCCCCGCTGTGCAGCAGGATAATGGATCCGTTTCTTAACAGCGGATTCTCCAACACTGCAGCAATCATACGTTCTTTACCATAGTCTTTCCAATCTTCACTGTCAACATCCCAGTTAATTGTATAATAGCCATTTTCTTTTGCATTTATAATTACCTCATTGTCATATGCGCCGTACGGAGGGCGAAACAACTGCATTTCCACACCTGTCAGTTCCTTCACCCTTTCATGAACCTTCAGCAATTCTTCTGTCTTTCCTTTCTCCGAAAACTGGGTCATATTTTTGTGATGTTCACTGTGGTTGCCGAGATCATGGCCTTCCTCCTGGATAGCCTTTACATCTGCAGGATATTTTTCCACCCAGTCCCCTGTCAGGAAAAATGTGGACCGGATCCCATGCTTCCTTAATATATCTAAAATCTGCTGTATGTCTTTATTGCCCCATGTGGCGTCAAAGGTAAGCGCCACCTCCTTTTTGTCTGTTTCTACGGAACATATGGGGAGTTCGTTCCCGGTAGTATTTTCAGATACAGACACATATTTTGACACATATCTGCAGGAACCAACAATGACCAGGACACATACACCTGCCGCCTTTACACATCTGAACCATCTTTTTTTACTGTCTTCGTCCATAAAAATAAACCTCAAATATATACCGTTATTCACAGTATATGCTTTGAGGCTTTGTCTTACATCATTAATAATAGACCTTCCTGAGAAACAGACCCCTGGCCGGTACAAGGAAACCTGCAAGACTCCTGTCCTCTGCCGCTATCACTACCGGCAGCATGGTTGCATCGCGTTTGCCCGTTCCGATCTCCAGAAGGGTACCGGTCAGGATCCGTACCATATGGTACAAAAAGCCTGTCCCGTAGTATGTGATGCGAACCTTCTCGCCGGTACTTACGATCTTAATATTCGTAATCTTCCTGATCGGATCCTTACAGTCCCTGTCATCCGTAAAACTTGTAAAATTCTTCGGACCCAGAAGATATGGCACCGCCTCGCGCATTGCCTCAATATCCAGCTTCTCCGGATAATGATAACAATATTTCCTGGAAAAAACATCCGGCTTTTCCCGGCAGTCAATATAGTACTCATATTTCTTGCCTTTTGCGCTCTTACGGGCATGGAAGCCGTTGCGCATAAGTTCTACTTTTATAATACGGATATCGTCGGGAAGATACCGGTTCAGAGATTCTTTCAGTTCCTGGGTATCATACAGCTTGGACAGCTTTACACTGGCAATCTGCCCGCGCGCATGCACACCGGCATCTGTCCTGCCGGAGCCGTCTACCTGAACCCGGTAGCCCACCAGCTTCCCTATGCTCCATTCCAGTACAAACTGGATCGTATTATCGGTTGTTGCCTGGCGCTGCCATCCCTGATATCTGCTCCCGTCATAGGAAATCGTCAATTTGTATGTCCTCATATTCAACTATCACCTTATTTCAGTATTTTTTTCAATTCATCCATAAATGTGTTTACATCTTTAAATTCTCTGTACACAGAGGCAAAGCGTACGTACGCAACCTCGTCCAGGTCCTTCAGCACATCCATGACGATCTCACCAACCACGCTGCTCTCGATCTCCTTTGCCTCCAGGCTGAAGACCTTCGTCTCCACCAGATCAATCACCTTCTGTATCTCGACTGCAGATACCGGACGCTTATAGCATGCCCGCAGGATCCCCCTTTCTATCTTGCCTCTGTCATACTGCTCCCTGTTATTGTCTTTCTTTATAATAATGAGAGGAATCGTCTCAACCTTCTCATAAGTGGTAAATCTTTTGCCGCAGGCATCACAGGAGCGGCGCCTCCGGATAGAATTCCCATCCTCCGCCGGCCTGGAATCAATGACGCGGGTATCTGGATTACTGCAATATGGACATTTCATCTCTTTTAATCCCTTTCTTTCGTTCTACCCTTAAGTATATCTGGTGCTGATAAAGAAGTCAAACCACAAAAAAAAGATTTTACCTTTCTTCATGAATCTCCACAAGAATAATATCCGGCCCGATCTTTTTTATGCATTTATACGGAATCACATACTCAGAACCGTCACTGAACAGCCCGCAGAATTTCCCGCACTTCGGCACAATAATTGCCTCAATGCAGCCGTCACATTCATTGATTACCAGATCTACAACATACCCCAGCTTACAGCAATCACATGCATTGATCACCTCTTTATCCTGAAACTCGCAAAACCTCATATCTGCATACCACCTGTCCGACTGAATTCGTCTGGTTCATTATGATACAGTATATGCCGGCTTCCCCTGGACGGAGTCTGTCCCATCCGAAAATGTCTTTTCTCTGCAGCTTTCTTTCTCTCCGCACAGTAAAAGACGGTCTACATAAAAAAACGCTCCCTGCCCGTCCCTTGTATCAGTGAACAGGAAAACCAACGGTTCCGCCTGTCCATAAGGGTACTCTTACGGCAGAAAGCGCTTCTTTATTCCATAAGGTCGATCACGGCCACCGGACAGTCATCCCTTGCCTCCTCAGCTGTCATCTCATACTCCGGCTTCACCTCGTCATATGCCTCGGCAAGTCCGTCATCATTAAAACGGAACACCTCCGGGCATGTTGCAACACACGCTCCGCATGAAATACATCCTTCATTCACTCTGGCTTTCATGAGCTACCTCCTTACACTTTTTCAGATAGTATACCCAATTTCTCACATTTAAAACCACATGATAAAACCCTGAATAATTCCCTTGACAAACAATAAGTGCGTTCCTATAATAAAAGATATCCGGAAGGATATATGACGAAAGGCAGTCTGCGGACCAGCAAAAGGCATATCAGGGCTTGTACTGGTTTCGACGGGGGTCTGGAAGTCGGAGAAGCCATCCGTAGCGGGACACTACGCTAAAAGTTCCAATTAAATATAAACGCAGACAATAGAGAATTAGCGTACGCTGCCTAATCAGGCGGCAGTCGGCCGGGGATCATCCGCTGTTCCAGGTACCGGCTTCAAACAGGCGGAGCACTTCGTTTCCAAAGCTTTGAGGAAATGGAAGATCTTATGAAGCTACTGAAATCAGCAGCCTGTCATTAGGCGGCTGGCGGAGGGAATGTTAAAATAATGACTGTGATGGGAGACGCTCTGGTGGATGGGCTTTCGGACGCGGGTTCAACTCCCGCCAGGTCCACTTAGGAAACGCCGTTGCTGCGGCGTTTCCTATTATTATCTAACTCCTCAACGGACAGGAGTTTCCATTCCATATAAGCAATAAAATATTGCTTTGGGAGGAAATTTCCTGTCCAAACAGGGTATAATAAGGCTATCAAGAAAAAGAAAGGGTGACAGATATGGCAGCATTACATCTGACAAAGGATAATTTTGAAAAAGAGGTTTTACAGGCAGCAGAACCTGTACTGGTAGATTTCTGGGCAACCTGGTGCGGTCCGTGCCAGATGGTAGGCCCAATCATAGAGGAGATAGCTTCCGAGACCGCAAACGCGAAAATCTGCAAGGTAGATGTAGACGAACAGCCTGAGCTTGCACGGCAGTACCGGGTAATGTCCATTCCGACTCTTATGGTTTTCAAAGATGGACAGGCTGTAAAACGAGAGGTCGGCGCAAAATCCAAAAGCGAAATATTAGATATGTTGAATGCATAAACAAAAACAACCCGGCAGACAAGCCGCCCCCTGCCCACAGGCGGCCGCCGCATCGGGAAACAGCAGCAGAGGAGACAAGTATGATAAAAACCGGTGTTGTACATGGCAGGTTTCAGGTACTGAACTTAAAGCATATGGAATATATTCTGGCAGCTAAGATGCGCTGCCGGAAATTATTTATAGGGCTTACAAACCCAGATCCCCTCCATACGGGAGATTCTGTAAACGATGAGAACCGTTCCGCCCGGTCGGCCAATCCGCTGACCTACTATGAGCGCTATGAGATGATCCGGGGAGCCATGAGCGAATTCGGTGTTCCGGAACCGGAATATGATATAATCCCGTTCCCCATCAGCCGCCCGGAGTATATTCTCCAATACGCTCCCAGGGAGGCGAAATACTATATGAACATCTGCGACGCATGGGACGAAGAGAAATATAAGATCCTGCGTAGTCTTGGGCTTGATATTGAGATTCTCTGGAGAAAAGAAGAAAACGAAAAAGGTGTTACATCTTCCTGGATAAGAAGCTGCATTGCAATGGAACAGGAGTGGAATCACCTGGTACCTAAAAGTGTATACAGATACCTGACCGAAAACCATCTGGACCAGCGGATCAAACGGCTGGAACAGATCCGGATAGATGAAAAAAAGATTGATTTCAGTTAGAATATATACACCAATACAACAGCCGTCAATGCAAGGGCTTCCCCTATGCATTGGCGGCTTTGATTATTCCGGCACACATTTAATCTACAAACTTTACCGCGGTTCCGTAAGCCATGACTTCTGCCGCCCCCTGCACAACCTGGCTTGAGGTATAACGAAGATTGACAACCGCATCAGCGCCGATGGCCTCAGCCTCCTCGGACATCCTTCTTGTAGCGACAGCACGGGCCTCATTCATCATCTCGGTGTAGGAAGTAAGTTCGCCGCCTACCAGTGTCTTAAAACTGTTCACGATATCCTTTCCAAAATGAACAGACTGAATCATGCTCCCCTTTACTAAACCGATCATCTCGAATTTTCTTCCTGAAATATAATCTGTGTTAACCAGTATCATAGTATCTCCTCCTTTAGATAATTGTATTATTTCATTAATACAATTATACTGCTGATGCCCTGCAAATTCAAGAACTATTTTATATTTGCAAATATTATTTTATAGATGCAGCACATCCTTAATGGTATAATACCCTGCCTCTTTATCCTTCAGAAATGCCGCACAATCACAGGCGCCCCTGGCGAAGCACTCCCAGTTATAAGAATGGTGCGTGATCTCCAGGCGTTCCCCCATACCGCCAAAGTACACTGTATGGCTGCTGGGGATATTCCCCGCACGCAGTGAATGATAGCCGATTGTACCGGGCATCCTCGGAGACGTTCCCTCACGTCCGTATACTGCAATATCCTTTAACTCCCTGCCAAGAGCCTCTGCCATGATCTCTCCCATCTCTTTGGATGTCCCGCTGGGCGCATCCTTCTTCCACTGGTCATGCATCTCCAGAATTTCAATGTCAAGATCATCTCCGGCCGTCCGGACAACTAGTTCCAGAAGCTTGTTCATAATATTCACCAGCTTGGACGTATTGGCAGCGTAGAGCATAGGTATCTCTTTCGAGGCGTCCCTGAACCTTTGCATTTCCTCCGGGGAAAAACCGGTAGTGCCGCACACAAGTCCCTTTTTATGTCTGACGGCAAGCTCTAAGACCTCCATTGCCATTTCCTTCGTCGAAAAATCTATAATAACATCACAGTCATCAATAACACCTGCAAGGTCATCTACGACCGGTATATTTAATTTCGTGCCCGTCATGGCAGCCATCCCTAAGTCGTCTCCGATATAATCTCTTCCTTTTGGGGCAACGCCCGCAACCAACTGCATATCCTCTCTGGAAACTGCCGCCTGTGTAATAAGCTTCCCCATTTTTCCCCGCGGCCCGACTACAATTATTTTTACCATATGAACTCCTTCCCATACAAAATACGTACTCGATAATGTATAACCAAGTTCATTTTAACATATAATGGAAAATAGAAAAAGTAAAAATAATACTTGCATTCTACGACATGATTCGATAAAATATGTCTATCGGGGTATGGCTCAGTTTGGTTAGAGCGCACGGCTGGGGGCCGTGAGGCCGCAGGTTCGAATCCTGTTACCCCGATTCGGAAGGAGACACCGTTTTTGATTTAAAAGACGTTGTCTCTTTTTTATTCGGAAAACCGAACAATCAGCAATTGCCGCAAAGTTCCATAGGAACCCCGTTTAATGCGGCAGATCTCAGTCTGTCATGACCGTCATACACCAGTTTCAAAGAAAAGAAATCCCGTCCTTCCTCCAACAGCCGCAGAAAAATCTTATCTCCCTCCCACAGGTTCAATTTCCGCACCTCTTTTATATCTACCCACGCAAGTTCTCCCTCATTGCACGTGATCTGCTCACCCTCGAATCCATCTGCAGTAAACAGGGACATATACTCCGTGATACCATCGCCGGACACAAATGTCACCAGCCCCCGGAACTTGTATGAAGTAAGCGTATAGCCTGTCTCCTCCTTCACTTCCCGAAGCAGGCACTCCTCCGGGCTTTCATCCTGCTCAAAATGTCCGCCGACTCCGATCCATTTGTCTTTATTTATATCATTTTCCTTCATGGTTCTGTGAAGCATCAGATACTTCCCGTCTTTCTCTATGTAACATAATGTACTTAATTTTGTCATTTCTCTTCCCCCGCCTGACACAATGGTCTATAATAGTAACAGTTTCCGGCCTGACAGGCCGCAAACAGCAGTCTGTTACGCTGCTGTCTAAATATAATAACGAATCCAGGAGCCGATTTCAATGAATCGTACGATTAATTACCATATTACAGAAAAAGATGCCGGACTGCGCATTGAGCAATTTCTAAAGCGAAAAGGATACTCCTCCCAGAATCTGGCAGTGATCAAACGCATGCCGCAGAGCGTACTTGTAAACAGCCGTCATTACTACATGAAAGATATCCTAAAAACCGACGACTGCCTGAGTATTCATATACAGGAAACCTCCTGTTCCGAAAAGATACCGCCGGCCGACCTTCCTCTGGACATTGTATATGAGGACGAAGACCTTATTGTCCTTAACAAACCGGCAAAAATGCCCACACACCCTTCCATGAATAACTACACAAACTCCCTGGCAAACGCTCTGGCATGGTATTACAGCAAGCAGGACAAGCCTTTTATCTTCCGCTGCTGCAACCGTCTGGACCGGGACACCTCCGGGCTCACTGTTGTGGCCAAGCACTTGGTGAGCGGCAATATCTTGTCCTGCATGGCAAAAGGCCGCAAAATACAGCGAGAGTACCTGGCAATCGTCCGCGGATCCATAAAACCGGTATCCGGAACAATTACAGCCCCCCTCTCCCGAAAAGAGGGAACTGTCATTGAACGCATGGTTGACTGGGAGCATGGTGAACATGCCGTCACTCACTACCAGACAATCATGGAAAAAAACGGGCACAGCCTTGTTTCCCTACGCCTGGAAACCGGCCGCACCCATCAAATCCGTATTCATATGAAGTATCTGGGATACCCCCTGATTGGAGATTATCTCTATAATCCTGATATGGAACATATCAGCAGGCAGGCACTCCACTCCCACCGGCTTGCATTCACTCATCCGATTACCGGCAGATATATGGACTTCCGAACACCCCTGCCGGAAGATATGGCACAGATATTACGCTGATAATATTTCTCTCAGCGAGTCAAATAACTTCTCCACGTCAATCGGTTTTGCGATATGGCCATTCATGCCGCACTTCAGTACCTCCTGCCGGTCCTCCTCAAATGCATTGGCAGTCAGCGCCAAGATAGGTATGGATGCCAGTTCCTTATTCTCAAGACTCCGAATGGCCTTTGTTGCCTCATATCCATCCATTACCGGCATCTGCAGATCCATGAGTACCAGCTGATAATAACCCGGCTCAGATTTTTTCAGCATTTCTACTGCAATCTCGCCGTTCCCCGCTATCTCTGTCGTGAACCCGGCATCCCCTAAGATCGCGGCCGCTATCTCCTGGTTCAGTTCCACATCCTCCGCCAGCAAAATACGGCCTGCGGCAATCTCATCCATCTCCCAGGCAGTATTCCTTTCCTTCTCTTCGTCCTTATTGATGAGAGAATGGAGACAACTTCTTAGTTCGGATAAGAACAAAGGTTTACTGCAGACTGCCGACACACCGGCCTCTTTTGCCTCTTCCTCTATATCGGACCAGTCATATGCAGTCAGGACAATGATAGACACATCCTCTCCCATCTCCTTTCTGATTCTCCTGGTAACCTCAATACCATTCATGTCCGGCAAAAGCCAGTCAATGATATATACGCTGTAGTTATCTCCCCGCGAGATTGCCTGATGGGTGCGCAGCACTGCCTCTTTTCCCGACAATGTCCACTCTGCACGCATACCGATCTGCTGAAGCATATAGGACACACTGTCACAAGTGTTGAAATCATCGTCCACCACCAGCGCCCGGCAGTTCTTTAATTCCGGTATGTCATACTGTTTCTTCTCACCTGTATGCAGTCGGAATGTAAACCTGATAATAAACTCTGTGCCTACCCCCTGTTCACTCTTCACCTCGATCGTGCCATTCATCATGTCAACAATATTTTTTGTAATAGCCATTCCAAGACCTGTTCCCTGGATACCGCTGATCGTAGAATTCCTCTCCCTCTCAAACGGTTCAAAAATATGCTCTACAAATTCTTTGCTCATGCCAATGCCTGTATCTTTAATATAGAACTCATAATTGGCATATCCTTCAGGTGCCCCGGCTTTTTCGGCAATCCGCATGCTTACGATGCCGCCGGCACCGGTATACTTCACAGAATTCCCCAGAAGATTCAGAAGTACCTGATTCAGCCGCAGCTTATCACAGTAGATCTCCTCGTCGAAGACATCCACCGTATCAATATACAGCTCTAACTGCTTCGCATTGATATCTGCCTGCAGAATATTGCGCAGTTCATGCAAAATATCCGGAAGACTGCACTGATTCTCATCCAGATGTATCCTTCCGCTCTCAATACGGCTCATATCCAGAATATCATTGATCAGACTGAGCAAATGATTTCCTGATGTCATAATCTTTTTCAGATATTCTTCCACCTGTTCCTTACACTCAATATGTGTAATTGCCAGGGCTGTAAAACCGACAATGGCATTCATCGGAGTGCGGATGTCATGCGACATATTGGAGAGAAAGACACTCTTGGCCTTGCTGGCTCTGTTCGCCTGCATCAATGCATCCTCAAGCAGATTCTTCTTCTCCATCTCGCTGCGGGTTTCCTCATCTACACTGTGAATTCCCAGGACAACGCCGTGACTCTCACTCCAGGGCCTTACGCGGACAACCTTCATCTGGAAATATTTAATCTCTCCGTCTCTAAAGATGCGGTAGTTAACATAGTACAATTCCTTCTCAGACATCTCCTTCCTAAGGGTCTCCTGAGAGAATGCCTTCATCATCATCTCCCTGTCATCTTCAAAAACAATATTCTGTATGTAATATTTCATCCCATCCGACAAGGAGATCTCCCTGTCAAGGGCACCGTCAGACACCCCGCCCTTTTCATTGTCCCTGCGCAGCTGAATACCCATGCCTGTATCAAGGTCAAAAAAGCAGACAAAATTATAATCTATGCTCAGTGCCTGAATCAGTTCTTTCTGGCGCCGTTCATTCTTCTCTTCAAGAAGCTTCTGTGCAGTACAATCCAAAAGGAATCGCTGATAAAACAACTCCCCGTTCTCCTTGAGAAGCTTAATGTTGCCCATTATATGGAGAACTACGCCGTCTTCGTGCCGCACCCGGTATTCTACGCTGACGCTGTCACCCTCTGTCTTCAGATCCTCGATAGCCTCCCGAAGCTTTGCTCTGTCTTCCTCTATCACAGATAAGGCAATCATGTCAAATCCCTGTTCCAGTTCACTCTGAGACTCATACCCCAGGATTTCAAGCGCCGCCCTGTTTATGCTCATAATACGCCTTCCGTCCAATGAGTGGCACATTACTCCACAGTCCATCGCAGTAAAGATGGTCTCCAGCGTACGGTTCTTACTGATGATCTCTTGTTCGTAAGCACGTTCCTGCGTGATATCGATAGCAACACCTACTGTCCCCATCACACTTCCGTCAATATCATACAGCGGAGATTTATAAGTTGTAAGTGTCCTTTTTCCTTCTCCGGTCTCAATGATCTCCTCAGAAACGCAGGTCTCTTTCTTGGTCATTACTTCACGTTCAGACTCTATACAGGCGGGATCATCATACTCCACGTCCCAGATATAGGCATGGCCGCGCCCCTCTACCTGCTTTTTAGACTTATTGACAGTTCTGCAGAAACTGTCATTGACCTTTTCATGTATCCCTTCTTTGTCCTTATACCAGATCAGGTTCGGAATATTATTAATTGTAGACTCAAAAAACTGGCTGGTCTGCCAGAAGTCCTTGCTCATCTTGTACGCCTGCTGCCACCTCAGGAAACGAAAACGAATCTCCTCATCCGACAGCGGCACTGTCCATATATCCTTGATCTCCGAAAATCCGTCTGTCAGATCCGGCAGCCGGTCTTTACCCAAAAACAGAATCAATTCTGCTTCCACAGTCCTCCCTGCAGACAGAACCCGTAAAGCTTCTGCCGCATCTATATCCTGAAGATTGGCAAAGATTACATCTGCCTTCGCCGCGAGTCCGCTATCCGGTTCACTGCTTTCCCAAAACTCATGCGTGAAACATTCAAGCGGCTGCATCTTCTTTATAATTTCAAACGCTCTGCACTTATGGCCTGTTAAATAAAACCGAACATGGCAATGATACATGTCTGTTTCCTCCCTATGCTCTGCAAATCACCTAACTATTACCATTCTAGCAAACATACTGTCCCTATGTCAATATATTGTATAGTTCCAGAAAAAATGGGCACAGCTTTGTCTCTTTTTATTCAGAAAACAAGCTGCGCCCTGCGTAACCTTATAATCCCTTTACTTTGCCGTACTTTTTTCACAAGTTTGAACACGGTCCCGGATAACAGGAATAATGCGATCAGCCAGCGACCTTGTTGACCGGGCAACTGTCTACGCCCAGAGGCCGCAGAAAACACAGGCTCATTGATCGGCCGCTCGCTGGACGATGTGAAGACAGGAACAGAATCTACCAGTCTTGCAATATCGGCAATGCAGGTGATTAATGACTGCATCCGTCGACAGCAGGATCAAGGAAGTCTCCAAAGTAATAAAGGCAAACTCAACTGCCGCCGAGCAAAGTGCAGAGATTTCAAATGAATTATCCAACCAGGCAAGGACTCTGAATCATCTGATCGGTCAGTTCCGCATTGACTAAATAACAGAGGAATTCTATCTTTACAGTTTTTAGATCAGCGGATATTTATCCGTAAGTTCTTTCACAAGCCTCTTAGCCTGCTCCACTGCATCTGCGTCTTTTACTACCATTGAGATTGCTTCCGCGATCGTGTCCATATCTCCTTCTTTCATCCCGCGGGTCGTAACCGCCGGAGTCCCGAGACGAACGCCGCTGGTAACAAACGGTGATCGCGGATCATTCGGAATGGTATTTTTATTGCATGTAATGTGAGCCTCATCCAGAAGTCTCTCCAGTTCCTTCCCCGTAACCTCTTCTTTACTCAGATCTACAAGCATCAGATGGTTATCTGTCCCGCCGGACACAATCTTCACCCCGCGCTTTATTAACCCTTCGCAGAGAGCCTGTGCATTTTTAACGATCTGTTTCTGGTATTCCCTGAATTCCGGCTGAAGCGCCTCTTTAAAGCAGACTGCTTTGCCCGCAATCACATGCTCCAGCGGCCCGCCCTGGGTTCCCGGAAATACCGCTTTGTTAAAATTAAACTTTTCTGCTGCCTCCTGGCTGCATAAGATCATGCCGCCCCTTGGACCGCGCAGCGTCTTGTGGGTCGTCGTTGTCACCACATCCGCATACGGGATCGGGCTTGGATGAAGCCCTGCTGCCACAAGCCCTGCAATATGGGCCATATCCACCATAAGGTACGCACCTGCTTCATCTGCGATCTCCCGAAACTTCTTAAAATCTATCGTCCTGGCATAAGCACTGGCTCCGGCAATCAAAAGCTTCGGCCTCTCCCTAAGAGCAGTCTCCCGCACTGCGTCATAGTCGATCACGCCCTCGCCATTTACCCCGTAAAATGATGTTTTAAAATACTTGCCGGACATGTTTACCGGTGATCCATGGGTCAGATGCCCACCATGGTCAAGGTTCATTCCTAAAATCTTATCCCCCGGCATCAGCATAGCAAAAAATACAGCCATATTTGCCTGTGCGCCGGAATGGGGCTGCACATTTGCATAGTCACAGCCAAAGAGTTCTTTCGCGCGCTCCCTCGCAAGATTCTCCACTACATCTACACACTGGCATCCACCGTAATAACGCTTCCCCGGATATCCTTCCGCGTATTTGTTGGTCAGCGGGCTTCCCATTGCCGCCATCACCGCCCTGCTCACCCAATTCTCGGATGCGATCAGCTCAATATGGGAATTCTGCCTCTCCATCTCATCGGTGATTGCCTGTGCAACCTCCGGATCTGCACGTTTAATCTCTTCAAAGGTATACATTGCTCCATCCCCTCCTTTATCTGGAATTTTCTTTCTATACCTTTATTATATCCTCAGGCAAATATTCTTTCAATATCTACTTTTAGTCTCTATGCTCCTCATCCCACTTTTGATTTGCCTTTTCCACATTCAACATAGAAGCAAGCACAGCCATGACGATACTAAGTGCTACCGGAATAAATACATACATAGACTGGATCATATTCAGGGCTCCCTGTGTCTGTACACTTGCCATTCCGTCAAACCCTCCTGCTTCCAGCAGCCATCCGCAAACTGCACTCCCGATTCCTCCTCCCAATTTCACGCCGAAAGACGAGCAGCTGTACATCATTCCTTCCATACGTACTTTCTTCAGACGATAAATATTCCCGCTTGTCTCAGCAATCAATGCGTTCAATGTTCCGTTCATCGGACCGCTGCACAACCCTCTGATAAAAACGAGTCCCAGCATCAGCGGAATATTTTTATTTAAAGCCGCAAAAATAAACACGATACCAAATACGGCATTCAGAATATACCCTGCGGTATTTACTTTCCACATGCCTTTGAACCATTTTACCAGAAACGGCGTCGCTACTGCAGTCAGAGCCATAGGGAACATCTGTGCCATTGTAAACGTCCCAAGCAAAGAAGCATCCCCCAATATATATGTCATATAGTACACGCCTGCCCCCTGCGTGATCCCTCCCATAATATAAGTGCACAGATAATATAAAAGAATAATTACAAGATATTTATTAGTAAGCAGATACTTACCTGCCTGGACAAAACCAATCTTAGCCTGCTTCCTGTTTGTATCTTGCTCAGTTGCTTCATTTTCTTCCATAGGGACCTCTTTTACCATAAAACAGCTAAATGTATTGATTGCCATAGAAAGAACCGCAAAAATCAGAGCAACTGCTCTCCAGCCGCTGCTTCCGCCTCCAAACTTCTGTACCAGATCCATAACGACAGAAGATACAACAATATTTGTCAACAGTGCAAATATAAGACGGAAGGAGCCTAATTGTACACGCTCATTTACATTTTTCGTAATCAATGCCACCAGTGAACCATACGAAATATTGTTCGCAGTATAAAAAATAGCGTTAAATGCGGTGTAGAATATGAAGAAATATACATACTGCATTGTCTGAGATCCTGCCGGAATCGTAAACAGCAGGAACAGACATGCCGATACACCAATCTGTGAATACAACATCCATGGGCGTGCCTTTCCCAGTTTACTTTTCGTCCGGTCAATCAAAACACCAAAAATGACATCTGTAAATCCGTCAAATATTTTAGATACCATCATTAAGATACCGATAATTCCACTATTCAGCCCTACTGTATTTGTAAGATATATTAATATGAAGCTGGAAAGCAAAGTATACGAACTGTTTCCTGCCACGTCACCTGTTCCATATGCAATTTTCTGACTTAGTTTCAAATATCTTTTCGCATTCATCTTCCTGCTTCCTCCCTTACCTTTGTGGTAATCACTTTACATACTGGTCTGCATCCGTCAGCTTCAAACGTCATCCGGATCTCTCCGGCCTTTTTTCCTGCTCGTACTACTGCCAAAGCCCGGCCGTCATATGTATCCCACGCCGTATCCTGATAACTTCCTCCACCACTTGGCAGCGCACTCCCATATCCTTGAAGTGTTCCTTCACCGATTACTCTCACTTTCACATTTTTACAGCATTGCCGGTTTTCTCTGCCCGACTTATCCTTCACCTCAATAACAACGTATGAAAGATCCTCTCCATCTGCGTAAATTTCACTGCGGTCCGGTTCTACAGACAATTCAACATCCTCTGCCGCGGTATATAATATGTAAACACTGTCTTCTATACCGTTCCGATATGCGGCAGCCTTCAGTTCCCCCGGCTCATAAACCAGATTGTATTCCGCCGTATAGCCATGGGTACGCCCTGCACATTTCCGCCCAAGGGATCTCCCATTTAAAAACAGTTCTACTTCCTCTGCGTCACTGTAGACATCTACCTTCGCAGGCCGACAATCAAAACCATTCCAAGTCCAGCTTGCAATATTATCTTTGAACATCCACGGTGTTTTGCTATGCTTCTCCCCGTAATGATTCAGCCGTTCCACTGCTATATAAGGCTCCTTTCTGAGCCCGTATACGATCTCGCGCAAATAACTGATAGGCCTGCGGTATCCGGTAATATCAATATCTCCTATATATGCAGCACGGTCCGGCCAATGAGGTGTGAAATTCTTTGTTCCGTCATAATAAAAAATTCCTGCCCTGGCCTCACCCAGATAGTCGTACCCGGACCAAGTCATATCCCCAAGTACATGTGGATTTCGCTCTACAATATCCCATAGCCTTACAATATCCGCGGGAAATGTCTCTGCCCCGAGAACTACCCGGTTTGGATAAAGCTGATGCTCCATCTCATGTCTTCCGGTCAGATAGTTATAACCAGCCACATCCATAGCATCTACAAATTCATCCAGTTTTTCAGACAAAATCGGATGCGTCGCAATAGCATCCGCCAATGGGCCATGCAGCATTCCAAGCAGATCGTTCAAAGCGTCACTTCCACCTTCATTCTTTTTCTCCGTGTCATCTGACGGCCTGTCCGGAGTCTCTTTGCCTGCCATTGCATTTGCCTTTACTGCATCCGCTATTACAATATCCAGCGAATCCATAATTGCCAATATTCCGTTGATTGCATTGGTGGTGTATCTCGTACCGTCCAGAATGTGAAATTTCTCATTGATTCTCCGGTTTAACTCCGCACCTTTTGCTGTTCCTGCCTCCTGAATCTCATTTCCCATACAATACATGATGACAGACGGGTGATTATAATCCTTTTTCACCATGCGCTCCACGTCTTTCTCCCAGAATTCCAGAAAATTCATGGAATAATCATTCACATTTTTATGGTTTGTCCATACATCTGACAATTCATCAATCACCAGCATGCCCAACCTATCGCAGGCATCCAGCATCGCTTTACTCATTGGGTGATGGGAACTTCTGATACAATTAAAACCCGCCGCCTTCAATTGCTCACATCTACGCTCTTCTGCACGCTCCAGGGTACAGGCTCCGATCACTCCATTATCATGGTGGATACAGGCGCCTCGTAATTTTATCCTCTCCCCATTAATCCTCAAACCATTCACTGCGTCAAGCTGAAGGCTACGCACTCCAAACTGCATTTTGACCTCATCCAGCTTTTCACCTCTGTCCTCAATTCTGACTGTACATTCATATAAATCAGGCGTCTCGCAGTTCCAAAGAGCCGGCGCGTGAATTGCCATGCGATGTCTTGATGTTATTTCTGTATGCCCGAATATGGTGGCATAACGGACATCTTTTGCACAGACTTTTTTAGTCTTGTCTTTAATTACCGCAGTGATTTTCACTTTTCTATTCTGCCCGGACTGGTTTCTGATTCTTGTATCCACGGTCGTTACCGCAATACTCTTATCTACTTCCGGCGTAGTAATCCGGACACCGTCTTCCAGAATATGCAGTTCTTCTCCGATAAACAAGTTCACATTCCGGTACAGTCCGCTTCCCGAATACCATCTGCTGTTCCTCTCCATCCCATTATTCACAATCACTTCTATGTCATTCTCCTTTCCAAATTCAAGGAAATGATTCAATTCAACATAGAAATTCGTATACCCATACGGATATCCTCCTGCATAACATCCGTTCACATATACTTTTGCATTCATATAAGCGCCCTCAAACTCTAATTTCAAAATTTTTGAGCACCATGCTTCCGGGACATAGAATTTTTTCCTGTAATGATAAATTCCTCCGGGATAAAAGCCAGTCTGGCTTCCGTTTGCAGTATCCTTTTTTCTTGCTTCAGTAATCATCGCATCATGTGGAAGACAGATTCGTATCCTTTCAGAACTATCTGCAAAAGTGTTTTCCAACATATCCACAGTTCCGCTGCTGACTGTCCAGCCTTCATTAAACTTCTGCCGAAACATATGCACCTCCTGTATTAAGTCGTTTTTAGACTCATTATTCCCTGCATATTGCAATACTCTTCAAAAAAATATATAATATTTTTGTTGCACAATATGCTGTTTTCTTTTAAAACTATACCATCAGCACAATATGGCATCTATAACCTATCCCGCACTCATATGAATGCAATGTGTCCAAAACAGACTTTATTTCAAAAAGGAGACCTTTTATGATTGATCTGCACCAAACCTCTCAAATACCGCCGGAACCACCACCATATCTGTCTGTCCATAATAATGACAGTTCCTTTTTCAAATTCTTTGAAATACTAGTTCCCTATATGTTGACTTACCAAAGCAACACTGAGGATGCCTGTACGTTTTTCAACCTGTCGCCCTGCAGTCAAAACCGAGTTACTATTTCTAAAAAAGACAATACAACGCTGGATGTTCCGTCCCTGCATTCCCATGATTTTTTCGAGGTTATGTTCGTCATCTCCGGCACGGTCCGTCAGCGTCTTGAAGGGAAAAATTTTTCTTACTCTGCGGGTGAGTGCTGCATCTTGAACAAAAATATCAGACATCAGGAAGATTTCTCCACAGATTTTGAAGTGCTTTTTCTGGCTCTTACTGACAAGTTTCTGAATCAGCTTATGGAACACGATATCCAATATTCTCCTAACGGAGCATGCTGGAACTACTTTGGTTCCATTTATCATTTAATTGAACAGAATCATCGGAATAAATATTATAATGCAAAGGAATATATTGATTTCAGGCTGGAAACTCCTCTGGACTCCAACAACGCATTAATGACTCACTTCCATATTTTATTTAATGAGCTGATTAAAGAAATTTCTATGCAAAGACCAGGCTCCAACCTGATTGTTGAAGGATTGATTGCCCGCTTCTTTTCTATGTTAGAAGAAAAACCAGTCTATGAAAGCGCCCATATAAAACTGAGCAGCACAAAGGAACAAAATTTACTGCATAAAATAAGCCATATTTTAGAAGAAAAACATGGCCGTATTTCAAGAAATGAACTTGTCAAATTATTAAATTATAATGGAGATTATTTGAATCGGATCGTAAAAAAACAGACCGGAATGACCTTAACCGAATATGGACGTCTTTTCTGTCTGGAGAATGCTGCCAACCAGCTCCTTCACAGTCAGAAAACCATCTCCCAGATTGTAACGGAGTTAGGGTTCTCCAACCGCAATTACTTTAACCATATTTTTATTGAAAAATATGGTATCTCTCCCAACGAGTTCAGAAAACAGAAGAACGTACTGTAGATGCTTTCTTTACAATCTCGCGGAAATCCTCCTGAACAATCTTATATTTGGAGGGATCCCGCAAGACTGCCGAAGGGTGATAGGTCGCGGTCATTGCACAGCCTTTCCGGCATGTCCAGGTTCCATGCTGCCGGGTGATCTTAAAATCCGGCGAAATAATACGCTGCGCAGCAACGCGACCGAGACAGACAATTATCTTCGGCTTCAGGAGAAATGTCTCATATTTCAGATATGGAAGGCAGGCTTCTTTCTCCTCCTGTTTTGGGTCACGGTTGCCCGGAGGATGACATTTTAAAATATTGGTGATATAAATCTGCTCTCTGGATAGTCCACATTCCTGCAAAAGCCTGTCCAACACTTCCCCCGAACGCCCGACAAATGGAATTCCCTGTTCATCCTCCTGCCCTCCCGGCGCCTCGGCAATCAGCATAATATCCGACTGATGATCCCCGCGCCCCATAACAGGACGGTGCCTGGTCCGGCTTAACGGGCAATTGGCGCATGTAGAGATATGCTGTTCAATGTCCTTCCATGTATATTGCATAATGTCTCCTTTATGGTTAATATTCTGTCGGTATTACATCTTGTTCATAACCTCTACAAGTGTATCATAAATTCCATAACCAAGTCTATACATTATTTCTTCCGCACCTTAACTATACAGTCATCCCCTCTACATTTCATGTGCCATCTTTTGTCTTCTTTCTTCCAACTCTTCTGTCATTGTTCCTCTGATGCTGTCCAGTTTGTAGAAATAAGTCAGACCGGCAATGATAAGACAAAGTACGATTGGAATCCAAATAAAGCAGATCTCAATATAAGAAAGTGCTTTTGGTGTCTGAACTGCATTTGCTACATAACCACCGTTTTTCAGAAAAGCTCCGATGATAAAACTAGTAAGTCCCATTCCGCCTTTCACGAAAAATCCCTGAAACGCAGCAATCAAGCCTGCAATACTCGAATTTTTCTGATATTCTGAATAATCAATCACATCCGGCTGCATTGCAAATGTAATTCCGAAAATACCATATATACCAAGCCCCGTAATTACAAGTCCTCCAAGAAGGCATGCCGCAGAATTCTTCCCGATAAAAATCAGAAGATCGCCTATAATATAAAGTCCGGCACTGACAAACATCAGGCTTCTCTTGCTGAATTTTTTCTCCAGTGCAGGAAGGGCAAGCAGCATCGGAAGTCCGGATAAAATTCCCAGGATTCCCACCAGTGACAACCACTCTGTTCTGCCAAGGTTATATTTGAAATAGTAGAGTACGGTTGTGTTTCTTACAACATACAGCGAGAAATAAAACAGATTCAGCAGGAATAAAATCCATGCCTGTCCGGTCAGCCCTTTCAGACTTTCTTTAAAGCTTGATTTTTCATTGCTTACAGTCGGCGGCACAACTTCTTTGGTATTTGCAAATGTAATGAAGAAGATAACCATTGCTGCGATTCCATAAACAGTCATTGTTGTAAGATACCCTTTTGCTTCATCTCCGCCGCCGAAAAATTTTACCATCGGTGCAGTGATGGTCATGACAATTGCAGTTCCTGCCATTGCACAGATCATTCTGGTAGATACCAGAACATCTCTTTCGTGCACATCGGATGTCAGTCTCGGAACAATAGTATTCAGCGGAATATTTACCACTGTATATGCTGTACAGAGCAGACAATAAGTTATATACGCCCAGATCAGTTTTCCGGTGCTTCCCAGATTTGGGATGTAAAAGGTTAAAAACGTAAATACTGCAAATGGAACGGCTCCCAGCACAAAATATGGCCTCCCCTGTCCCCACCTGGTATGTGTCCGATCCACGATCATTCCCATACCGGTATCTGTAAGTGCGTCAATAAACTTTGTGATCAGCATCATCGTTCCCGCTGCCGCTGCTGTAATGCCAAATACATCCGTATAAAATACCATTAAATACGATGCCATTGTGCTGAAAACCAGATTGCATCCCAGATCTCCGATTCCATATCCAATCCTCTTTTTCCACTTTTCCATAATTACCTCCCGATTCTACCAGCGCATCATCTCAATTGCTTTTTTCTCAATTTCAAGTCCTGCCTTATACCGTGTCATGAAGACATCAAATCCTCTTTTATCTTCCTCACACGGGGCAATTGTTTCCCCTGCAAGTTTACTAAAAATCCGGTCATCCAAATAATCTTCCAGCGTCTCACCCTCTTTTTTGTCAATCAGATATGCCGCCAGGAGTGCAATGCCCCATGCACCACCTTCACTTGCTGTATCCATTACCGTAACTGCGCGCCCACTGCCGCTGCAAGATACCTTTGTCCCACGCCCTTTGTCTTAAAGAAACCACCGTGCCCCATGATACAATCTACTTTCACTTTTTCAGTTTCCATCAGTATATCCAGTCCCATCTTGACTGCTCCCAGCGAAGTATAAAGATGTGTTTTCATAAAATTCGCAAGATTAAAACGACTTTCCGGGGTGCGAAAGAATGCAGGACGTCCTTCATTAATCATCGTAATATTCTCTCCGGAATAATATCCGTACGCCAGAAGCCCTCCGCAGTCCGTATCTCCGTTTAGTGAATTAGTATATAATTTTCCAAACAGCTCTCCCATATCTGTCTGATATCCCATCAATTGTGCAAATTCTTCAAATAAGCCAACCCATGCATTCAAATCCGAAGTCCCATTATTGGCATGTGACATTGCACAAGGGAAACCGGATGGTGTTGTAACCATATCAATTTCTCTGTAAACTTTACTAAGCTGTTTTTCCAGGACGATCATTGCAAAAGTACTGGTTCCGGCAGATACATTTCCCGTCCTCGGTGCAACGGAATTTGTTGCTGTCATGCCGGTTCCTGCATCCCCTTCCGGCGGACACATCGGAACGCCTGCCTGCAGGTTCCCGGAAGGATCCAGAAGCTTTGCTCCCTCCTGGGTCAGCGCGCCTGCGTCCTCACCGGCTGCCAGAACCTGAGGCAGAATCTCTGTAAGCTTCCAGCCGTACTCATATTTCTCTATAAGAGTATCAAACTTCTGAACCATCTCCTCGTCATAGTCGCAGGTATTTGAATCAATCGGGAACATTCCAGCGGCATCACCCACACCAAGCACCTTTTTTCCGGTCAGTTTCCAGTGAATATAACCACTTAGTGTTGATACATATGCCAGTCTTTTTACATGATCCTCCTGATCAAGAATTCTCTGGTAGAGATGTGCTGCACTCCAACGAAGCGGAATGTTGAACTGGAAAAGTTCTGTCAGTTCGTCTGCTGCATCCTGGGTATTAGTATTTCTCCAGGTCTGAAACGGTGCAATCTGATTGCCGTCTTTATCCAACGCCATATATCCATGCATCATGGCACTGACTCCAATTACTCCAATTTTCTGAAGTGTCACTCCATACTTTTTCTCTACTGCTTCACGCAAAGAGCAATAACAACTGCGAAGTCCTGCATGAATGTCTTCTATACTATAAGTCCAGATATTATTGATAAAAGAATTCTCCCAGTCATGAATGCCTACTGCAAGCACATTTCCACTCAAGTCTATAAGTACCCCTTTGATTCTTGTTGAGCCAAGTTCAATACCAAGTGCTGTCTTTCCATTCAGAATTGAATCTTTCTGGTTCATTTCATGCTTCTCCTTTCTCACTATTCTTAGAAGCAGGTAAATGCTCCGTCAATAACAAAATCTGATCCAGTTGTAAATGTACTTGTATCCCCGGCAAGATATACACAGATAGATTCCAGTTCTTCTGGTTTTCCCATTCTTCCAAGTGGTGCCATCTCATTCCATTTTTCAATCAGAGGAATCAGTGTGGGTGAGTTCAGTGTCAGTTCTGTTCCGATATATCCAGGGCTGATGCTGTTGACACGAACTCCCCTCTTTGCCCATTCAATGGCGAGTGATTTGGTAAGCTGGATCACCCCTGCTTTGGATGCATTGTATGCACACTGCGGCTGAGGTACGTTAACAATATGTGCTGACATAGATGCTGTATTAATAATAGATCCGCCTCCGTGTGACAACATGTATTTTCCTGCTGCAATATCTGTAAGGAAAATTCCGTTCAGATTAATATTGATTACTTTGCTCCACTGTTCATAAGTCATCTCTTCTGCCGGAGCATTAATGCAGATTCCCGCATTGTTGTGGCAGAAGTCAAGCCCTCCAAGTTCTGCTGCAACCTGTTCCACCATTGCATCAACATCATCTTTTTTTGTGCAGTCTGTTTTGATTGCAATAACTTTTCTTCCTGTCTGCTCTGCCAGTTCTTTTGCCGTCTTTTTGGCTTCCTCATAGTCAAGATCTACGATTGCGATATCTGCCCCTGCTTCAGCAAATGCCGTTGCTGTGCACTTCCCAATGCCTCTTGCCGCTCCTGTTACAAACCCTTTTTTTCCGTCCAGTCTCATCTTTTCAATAATTCCCATGACAATTCTCCTTTTCTTTTAACTTATTTTGTAAAATTATTTATCAAATTATAATTACATAATATTGCAGATTTAGAGATTCGTCAATCTGGAATAATATCTAATTTTTATTTCTAAAAATTATGCAATTTACACAATAGAAGGGGATTTTGATTCTTGATATAATATAAATGAACTTATATTTTACAAAATAAATTTACAGAATGGATTATGTGAATATGAAAAAAAGTATTACACCTAATCAGATTAAAGAAAACAACCGAAATCTGATTTATCAGTATATTTATCAAAACCCTGATGTTGCTCAACAGGATATTGCTTACAATCTACACTTAAGCCGTCCGACGGTTACTGCCAACCTTTCTTCTTTAGAAGAAGATGGTCTTATTACGAAAAACGGACAAGTTGATACCGCATACGTCGGCAGAAAAGCTGCCGCTTATACGATCGTTCCTGATTTTCGTGCGGGGATCGGTGTGGAAATCTTGCGAAAAGAAGTGAAAATGATTGCCGTGAATCTTAATGGTAAAAAGATTCTCCGCTCTGTATGTGAGATTCCTTATAAGAATAAAGATGATTATTTCCAGAAGGTCTGCCGGGAAATCCTTTCTTTTAAAGACTCCATTGGCTTGTCTGACAAACAGGTCCTTGGTGTCGGATTTGCCATGCAGGGCCTTATTTCACCGGATTCCAGAACCGTACTTTACGGTAAGATTCTGGAATGTACCGGTCTTTCAATTAATTCATTTACCAGATATCTTCCTTACCCATGTTCCTTCATCCATGATGCAGACAGCGCGGCAATAGCCGAACTTTGGGTCTCTCCGGATCTTAACGATGCTTTTTATCTTTCTTTAAGTAATCATTTGGGTGCATCGCTGATTACAAACCGAAAACTGGTCAGCGGTGATCATGGTCACAGTTCTACCATCGAACATATTCAGATGGAACCAGACGGAAAGCTCTGCTACTGCGGAAAGCATGGGTGTATGGAAACACTCTGCTCAATTCATGCATTGTTAGAGGAAGACGAAACAATCGAGTCTTTCTTTGAAAAAGTACGTAACCATGAAAAAAACACATTAAGCCGCTGGCACACTTACCTTCAACATCTGGCAAAATCTATCAACCTGCTTCATCTGATCTACGATAAGACATTTATCCTGGGCGGATACCTTGCACCTTATCTGCTGGAAAATGATCTTGCGTTTCTTTATGAAGAGATAAAAAAACTCACGCCGTTTCCGGAAAATTCTGATTTTCTGCAGATCAGCAAGATGCCGAAACATAATATTACAATTGGGGCAGCGCTCCCTTATATTCAGGAATTTTTAAATAAGTTGAGCCTTAACTTTTAATATCCATGGCAAAATACAGTCATTGTTGCGTATTTTGCCTCTCTGCCCGAGATACAATTTTCTTTTGATTTTTAAACCGGCAGGCTATCCCTCACACAAAGTGCCCCATACCCCACCACCGAATTCGGATACACATCAAACCCCGGCAGCGCCCTTGCCCCTCTCCTAAGATAAGCCTTCACCTTCTCCCCATATGGTGCTGTCACACAAGGACCAACAAATTTTTATACTTTTCTAATATTCTTTTATTTTTCTTTATAAATCACATCAAACCACAATTATCAATTAAAATTTATAACAAAAACTATGCAAATTAATGCAAGTTAAATTTTTAAAAAAATGCTTTCAAAAAATATAAAATACAGAGAAAATAGCTAAATATCTTCCAAAAATAAAGGTATTTTATCATTTCCTCTGTAATCATTTCTTATTTTGCAAGTTAAAGCAAGTTAAATCATGCCCAATAAGGAATATATTTCATATATCGGGGCGCCGTTGTATCATCAAGCGGACGCAATAACCTCGCTTCTATAGTTTCTTTAATAATTCTGGATGCTTTATAGCTTTCTTTTATGGACAAACCAAATAAATTACGGATATCAGTATTATTGATTGCCTCATAATTAACATACGCCAAACATGCCTGCATATAGCAAGTTCTGATTCGATCTTCTTTCGTTGTCATATCAAATGGTACCTTTGCAAATAGTACCGCTTTTGTAAATTGATTATTCTGATTCTCAATTCTCGGTGCTAACAATTCATTCTTTCCTGTAGCTTCAATTATCTTATCGTAACCGCTGCCTCGTTCTTCACAAATACCGCATTTATGCATAAATCCGGCAATATTTTCATTTCTTGAAACTGGCACTGAATCCACAATACGATCAATAGCTACTAATGGCGCACCTGCATTGGAAAACTCAATTCGGTTTTGAAATACTTCTACCATTGGATTTGTACCACGCTGCTGCAGATCCTGGTGGATCATAGCATTGGCCAGTAATTCTCTGATAGCTATTTCTGGAAAGCTGACTATAGACTTACGCGTAGCTTCAACAATAATTTCTTCCTGCGGAATAATAGTCATAATATACTGTACAATATCTTCATAAGAAAACACATATCCACTGGTAAATTCCTTTTCTCGGATTGCATTCAGTCTGGATTTTTCCTTATACCAAATTACCCGAACAGAGCGCCGATGCAAATTTTCAAATTTCTTCAAATCTTTTGCTATCATAAGTGCGCCTATATTCGTAATATCCCAGTTTCCAGCATCGTTCTTTGCAATAAATTTTTCATGTTGCAGATCTTCCAGAATTTTATCACGATTCCTCGGAATAGGCATGTCAAGTTTATCATAATATCGTGAAAAATCCATCAGACTGACCATTGAATCTTCATCCAGATTGCTCATAGCTACTCGTAGTTCACATGGGGTAGAATCAAATGTTCTCCATAGTTCCCTTTCCTTATCCGGATATTCCTTCAGGTTTCTCTTATTTGTTCCAATACGAATATACTCTGCTCCGGCAAATTGAACTGGCTGTTTTTCCGCACAGGGAATTTCCAATAAAACAACCGTTCCGTTCTCCATTGAAATCTCAAAAAATCGAAAGTCAATCCTCGGAAAGAGCATCCGGGAAAGCCACGCTTCCAATTCTTCATTCCCCTTTTTCATCTTCCGGTACTGAAATTCTGTACCCACAATTTCATGCGTATTATCCTGTACGCCCCAAACTAAATAAGCTTTTGGTCTTTCACATAATGCTGCTGAATTGCTGAGGGCAGAAATGTATTCTCCTATCATTTGTGGTTCTTTGTTATTACATTTAAACTCTACCCATTCTGTCTCACTCGGTAATTTTATGAGTTCCCGCACAAGACTTTGGAGATATTCCATTGAACGAATTGCCATTTAATCACCTCCATTATAATCAATTAAGTTCCTCTTTTCGGTGCAATCAAAAAATCTTTAACCTTTCCTTTTCCCATCATTTTTACAGTAGAACATCAAGCACTTTTTATATTAACATTTCCAAGCAGAAATACTGTATTACTTACAGTTCATCTTAAACATCAAGCAATTTATTCTTCACTTTTAAATACGTCTTCACTTTATCTTCATACATTGTCCTTAAGTATACATCTATTATATGCTTTTGAAACAGAGTGCTTTTCATAACATTGTAAATTATGTTTATATCTATTTCAGCATTATTCTTTTAATCTTCTATTATTATATTACTGTCTTCCATCAATGAAAGTTGAATATATTTCTCATTAGAATACTCTGTTTTGTCAGAATGTTTTATTAAATAGAATTCCAGAATATCTTTAAGATCATTTGGCCAAGGTGTTTTTCTCAATTCAGACACATTGAGAGATGCCAATGCCATTAAGCGCTCTTTCTGTTCCCCGTTTAATTTACCATATAGAGCTTTCCACTTCGTTGTTATTCCGTTATTTTCGAAATACGAACGGAACATGATCAGTTCACGGGGCATCGCCAATAGTTCAAAATATTCGTCCAGATTGCTACCAAATGCCTTATAAAAAAAATTAGATCCAGCTGCCACAACACCCTTTGTTACTTGCAAAATTGCAGAAATTGCAAGAACTGATTTCTTACACCAATTAATACCGATATAAGTACGATCTGTTTCACTGATTGGCGAATATTTCATCGGAAATGAAAATATCTGGATTCCCAATTCCTTATTCAATTCAATGTTAATACGCAGACGTTCATACAAATCTTCTGGCTTATCCTTGTAATTGAATAAAATATAATTGGAAATCTCTTTGATACCATGACGATGTGCAGTACGTACTGCCTTACAATAAATATCCTTTAAACGAATATCATCAAATGCAATCCGTAGCGGACGAATTGCAAGCCGGGAAAGCTGTTTCATATTCTCATCATTGACCTTTCTTCCATCAATACCCTGATTGAAGTCCAAGAAACGTGCCTTTTTTGCTTTGTTACGATACTTTTCAACGATCAGGGACAATTCCTTATCGTGATCCAGCATATACTGTGCATAATCCTCAGCATCTTCTGCTCCAATAACAATTTGAAGGAATGTTTCTAACATTTTTACAGATTTAATACGTTTTTTTAACCCTTCCAAATACGCAGCCATTTTTTTGTCAAGGAAATCTGCACGGTCTCCGTTGCGATAACGCATCATAACAATATTGTATGCACCAGGATCTACATACTTTGCACCCCGGCCAAATCCAATTTTACACAGATCATCAACAAGAGACTCCAAATTTTCAGTATTCAGGACATTATTATCCAGAAGCAAGAGATGTCGCTTAGGACCATACTTTTCGTCAATAGTCCTAATCTGATCAATAATATTGTTTGTCTCATGGAAATATGGCTCCAAAATAGGCACCGCGCAGAAAGGACAATTGTTCGGACAACCTCTGGTCGTGTAAGCAAAATAATTATCACCGGCGGGGTACTTATAATCAATCTGCTCCAAAATATCATAATCCAACGGTAATTCGTCAACATTGATATTATTATTATCGCCAACCACTGAAGTATCCGTAAATAATCCAGTCAATATGTTAGAACGATCAATTCCTGTTGCTTCTATGACTTTCTCCGGCATAAGTGATGCCATAATACCTCCAACATATAGATCATCAATACTATTAACCAGCAGTTTATAATGATTGATGGTTTTTACATCTACATCAAAGTCAAAAGTAAACAGCGTGGTAATATAGATTCTATCCCAAACTTTTTTATCTACACTGTGGTCAAAGCCTTTGACAAACTGCACATTGTCTCCCAGCATCTTATGGTATGTACTTATTTTCATTAATCCCATGGGAGGATATTTGTTTTTATAATTTGGTTCAACTAATAAAACTCTCATTTCTTTTTCACACTTAGTTCTGATTTTATAGCCTCACGTAATTTCTCTGCCGTCTTAGGATCTTCAGTGAAAAATGTATCAATTACAGCAATAATACGTTGATACAACTTTCTCTCGTCTCGGCTATACGATGTAGACAAATCATGTTTGGTTGCATAATCAGCATTAACGATTTTCTTGTTCAATGAAGTAATCTTTTTCGTTGCCGTTTCCGTCTGTGACAACACATTTTCAACTGTTTCTTTTCGATCAGCATCAAATGTGCCTCGCTTCTGCGCTTTTCGGACGGTTTTTTCTTCCACTTCACGCTTCTTGGCAATTTGTTTAAGTTTATCAGCAATCTGTTCTCGTTTTTCATCAGAGGTAATTGTGCCGGAATCAATTTTTTCTTCCAGTTCCTTCTGCTCTGCATTCAGTTGATTTAAACGCCTTAGTGCAGAAGTTGCTTCAGACATGCCACGCCGATACTTTTTATTGATTTCTCCGGCCCACTTACTCAGAGCCTGCCGCATTTCACTATAAATTGCATTAGGCTCAAAATCATCTCTTTGAGAGTTTGGAACCAATTCATTATGCAGAACATGAATTTCTCCAGCAAACATACGATTCGCATTATGACCTTCTGAAGGAAAATACTTCACAAAAGTGGTATTATTGCCAATCAAGATATTCCCTTTTCGAAAACGAATGCCCTGTACTGCTTTGTCAGAGATGATGCCAGAAAAATCTGTAAGCGCAAGCCATCCAATATACAGAGGTTTTCCATCGGATGCCTCAGCATACACAAATTCTACATCGCGGACAAAATCCTTATTCTTTGTTTTAGATTGCTTTCCAGTAGACAATGTGCGGGAATAAGGCTTATAGATAGGAAGCTTTCTTGATCCACGAATTATTTTATAGCAGGCTATCGGGCAACCATTCCCAGCAAAATAATCACGAATTTTTTGTGCCTGTGAAAACTGTTGACTATTAAAGTCAACAGGAGCAGTTTCAGAGAGATAGCTCCATACAGAGTTTTCTTCAAGCATGCCAGAATCCAAAGGAACACCCATCATCTGCACTTCAAAATAGTGTTCATTTTGATTCTCTGGCTGAGGATCCGAAAAACTAGTGATTGCCTTAAAAGTCTCCATAACATCTGATGTTTCAGTATTAGACTTTTGGAGAAGTTCTTGCATTTTAACGCAATTACAAGTCATAACGGTCTTTACTTTTTCACCATATGTGGAAGTAATAAATTTAACTTCTTCTGCATAAGCCAAACCTGCAAGTCGCCCGATTCCTCGAAATCCTCTCTCATCCACACCATTCTTTTCAGAATCCCCAATACTTAACAGAACTTCCCTAGCTTTTGCGGCAGGGATACCATACCCATTATCACGTATAATGACCTCCTGTTTGTCCCTGTCAATCTGAATATGAATTGCACCTTCGGATAAAGAAATTATCCCATCTGCAATGGCTTTATCAATAGAGTCTGTACTGTTTTGAATATATTCCCGATAAACGTGCATCGGGTTAGAATACATGCCCTTGGTGAGTATTTCAAGTAAAAACTTACCAGCCACAGGTTCGCCCATTATTTACTACCTCCCTGATTATAAGATGGGAACGGAAATTGAATCTTCAGTAATGTTTTAAAAACAGGATGATGAAGAATCAAATCCCCTTTCTTTAGTCTGGTCATCATATTTGCATATACT
Source organism: uncultured Dorea sp. (assembly GCA_947645355.1). Taxonomy (GTDB): domain Bacteria; phylum Bacillota; class Clostridia; order Lachnospirales; family Lachnospiraceae; genus Dorea_D. The sequence continues at coordinate 81,401 of CANSCI010000003.1, forward strand.
GTGGGAACAAATTTATAGTCTGGTCGTGACACTTCAATCGCATTCGTGCGACCATACACATTCGTACTACAGTTGCCTTTGATACGTTCATGAATCACACTTCTAAATTGCTCCGCTGAAAACAATACAACGCCTTCAGAACGACCACGTTCAGTAATATCTAACAAATTAGCCAACAAAGGAGAATTTTTGCTGGACGTGGAAGGCGCATACTTGTTCAATTCGTCAACAAAAATGATGATTCGTTTCGGTACGGGTTCTTTACTGCTGCGATCATCTTGATCATAATCACCATGCTTCAAAGAATAGACAGAGCGAATAATATCACCAAAAACCAAACATTGCAACTGCTCGGTCAAACCTGCAATATCAACAACCATCATTTCACCGCCATTGATATTCAGAACCTCATCAGATAGATGCACTTGATGCTGGTCATTTGCCATTGATCGGGAATTAACAAAAACA
>CANSCI010000004.1 GCA_947645355.1 uncultured Dorea sp.
TCCTCATACATGAACTTGATACGGAGCTTCATGTCTTCATATTGCTTTTTCTCTGTCTCCTCTGCCACCTTCAGGTCTTCCGTCGTCTTGATGACCTCTTCCCCTTTGGCAACCAGATCCTCCTCGATCTGATTCAGATCCTGTATTACCTTTTTTAACTGCGCCTGCAGCGAATTCACTTCGCTCTGGGCTGCTGCTTTGCTCTCCTTCAATTGATCTACTGACGGCGCTGCCATAACCGGCGTTACAATCATAGAACTTGTCACAACTGCTGCCAGTAATCTTATTCTAAATTTCTTCATTTTATCATCCTTTTCCATGTTTTTTGACACAGTAAGTCCTTATCAAGAATGATTATACTCCACTAACAATATTTTTGCAACATCTTTTAACATTTTCGTAATAGTTTTCGCAATATACTGTTACACTGGTTCTCCATCTGTATTTTCGGCAGTTTCCGGCCTCTCTTCTATCCGCTGGATCAGCACGAACATGGTCGAAGCGGCAGCCGCACAGGCCACTGTAATCCCTCCGATCCGCAGAGGTTCCTCCAGCAGCCATTCAAACCATTGATAGTGTGTTCCCATGACTGATACAAAATTTGCCGTCATATGTGCCGCCACAGGCGCTTTCACAGAGCCGTACTTTTCATAGACATAGGCAAACACCAGGCCGAGCAGAAATCCATAGATCATCTGCACCAGATTCATATGCATCAGCCCGAATACAAGCGCTGAATGAAATGCCGCCTGCATAAATGTAGTTCTTTCCCGCAGTCTCTGGAAAATCAGCCCCCGGAATACCATCTCCTCACAGACAGGTACAAGTACCACAAGGGAAGCCGCCTGAACTGCAAGAGGCGCAGAGTACAGGATCTCCATAATCTCCTGGTACTCCTCCCCCATCGTAGAAAGATTGCCTAGAATCATCAGATTATTAACGCCGATACAAAGCGCCGCACCCATAATGATCACAGCCCCATATTTCCACAGGGCGGCTTTCTTGTTGGGCACAAAGCCTCTTAAACGCTCTTTCACCCTGTCCCTGTGAAACATCACACACAAAACGGGAATCGTAGCCAAAGCTGTAATCCCCTCAATAAGGGCAGCATATTTATAATATTCCAGACTCATCTCCCTTGTAAGGTCCATATATTCTCTCAGAAACCTCTGGGAGATAATCTCCAGCTGCTTACTGTCATTGAGCACCTCCTGGGTAATGCCGTAATGCCGAAAAATATAGATAATCCCAAAGACAGTGCCTACCGCCAGCGAGACCAGAAGCCCAATTCCGATCTTGACAATAAGGGGGCTCCAGACATACCAGAATTGTCTGCCCGGACTCTCCGGATACACCGTCGGAGGAATCTGCCTGTTCTGTTGTTCCATACGATCCTTCCTTCACTCCACCATCTTCAACTGCTATAAACGCACCTTCACTACATCTACATCCAGATCCCATAAGAATTTATCCAGATCCTTAAAGGACAAAAACACGGTTGCCGTATTCTCAAGCGGATGAATCCCAAGGCTCTTGCATTTGCTCAGATCCTTATCAATAAAAAACTCCACCGCATGGTCGGCATCATTCATAAGCCCGAACGGAGACACGCTCCCCTGCTTAAGCCCCAGATATTTTTCCAGACGGTCCTCAGAGGCAAAGCTTAAGTTCCCGCCCCCCAGCTGGCGCCCAAGAGACTTGAGGTCTACTTTTTTGTTCTCGTCACAGGTCACCAGAAAGTGCCGCTTTCCCTTAGAATCCCGCAAAAAGAGATTCTTGCACAGCGTCCCCTTTGCCGGGAGACCCAGCCTGTCCATATCCTCCATCGTGTGCACCGGCTCGTGCTCTACAACTTCATACTTAATCTTTAATTTATCAAGTGCATCATATACCCTCTGCTTCTGATCCTCCATACTACCGTCTCCTTTCTGTCATCTGTCATCTGTCCACAGAACCTTTGTTTATTATATTGCATCCCCGCCTTAAAGTAAAGCTTAGAGTTCCGAAGAAGCTGCCCATGAGAACAATTCCTCCACGGCTTTCTGATAATCTCCGTGTTTTTCGGCCTTTTTTATTTTTTTCGCCAGCTTTTTATTCTCCGGAAATAATTTCATCATATAGGTCCAGATTTCTTTCATTTTAAACAGCGCCGGGAGATCGCCGCTGCTGATCTGCCGGTAGCCATGGTATACCTGGTCGTGAAACCCGAAAAGCCTCTCCCACATTACCTCTCTATGCTTAAGGAGGCCCTCTGTACGTCCGGTCAAAAACGGATCTGCAATCACCCCGCGTCCTGCCATAACTCTGGAGACTTCGGGGAATCTCCGGCAGATATTTTCACAATCCCGGGCTGTAAAAATATCTCCGTTATAGCACAGTGGATGCCTGCTCTCCTTCACAGCATATGCAAACATCTCAAGATTCGGTATATTGCCGTAAAAATCCTTCTGTGTCCTCGGATGGATGATCAGCTCCTCCAGCGGATATTGATTATAGATCTCAAGCAGCCGGTAAAACTCTTCCGGCTCATCCCGGCCGATTCTGGTCTTTACAGATATCCTGGCCCGCGTCCCTTTAAATACCTGGTCAAGGAACCGGTCAAGTTCCTCCGGCTTTGCAAGGAACCCGGAGCCTCTGTATTTGGACACTACTGTTTTAGACGGGCACCCGAAGTTCAGATTTACCTCCTCATAGCCGTACTGCTCCAGTTTTCGAACCGTGTTTAACGTATCCTGCGCATGATTGCTCAAGATCTGAGGCACAAGACATAAGCCCCGGTTGTTTTCCGGGGCTATCTCTCTGACCTCTTTCTCACTGAACCCTTTCTTGCTGTGGGGAACAAGAAAGGGAGTAAAATATTTGTCCATCGGCCGAAAATACTTATGGTACGCATTCCGGTAAATGTGTGTCGTAATCCCCTCCATGGGGGCAAGATAGTATTCCATAGCAGTCTCCTGATTCTTTCTGTCAGTATAACACAACTCTGGCCTCATATGGCTGCAAAATGCCAGTTTTATGGAATTTATAATTCGATATTAATTCTTCGCCGCCTTCCTGCTCAAACAAACTGCACGCAGCCTCATGTTCACTGAAATTACATGCCACAAGCATCCGCTTTTCATCCAGCGTCCGCTCATAGGCATAGATATTTTCATCCTCCTCAAGGAGTCCTTTAAAGATACCGTCCACAACGATCTCATACTCCTTCCGCATCCGGATCAGTTTCTGATAGTAATAAAATACACTGTCCGGATCTTCAAGCGCCGCTTTCACATTGATCATCGGATAATTCGGATTTACACGGATCCACGGAGTCCCGGCCGTAAACCCTGCATGCCTGCTGTCATCCCACTGCATCGGCGTGCGGGCATTGTCACGGCTGACAGCCTGCAGGCAGTATATCATCTCTTCTTCATCTATAAGACCCTTTTCTGTATAATCCCGAAATGCATTCAAGCTCTCAATGTCCCTGTAATCCTCGATCCTCTTGAAGTACGCATTGGTCATCCCGATCTCCTCGCCCTGATAAATATACGGGGTTCCCTTCATCATGTGCAGGCAGGTCGCAAGCATCTTGGCAGAACGCTCCCTGTAAAGAGGAGCATCATTGCCGAACCTTGAGACTGCCCGGGGCTGATCATGATTATCCCAGTACAGGCTGTTCCACGCCTTCCCTTCAAGCTCCGTCTGCCATTTATTCAGGACAGCGCGCAGCTTCTTAAGCTCCATGCGCTCCGTTGTCCATTTGCCGTGCTTTCCTCCTGTAATATCTGTGTGCTCGAACTGGAACACCATATTTAACTCCGTGTCATCCAGATTGGCATATTTCTTAGCCTCCTCGATGGTCACGCCAGAGGCCTCACCTACCGTGACCAGATTGTATCTGGACAGCACCTCGCGGTTCATCTCCTGCAGGTATTCATGGACATGGGGACCGTTGCATACATACGGGGACATGTTTCCGTACAGCCCGTTGTCCGCCTCACCGTCCGGATAAGCAGAATCCTTGGAAATCATGCTGATCACATCCATGCGGAAGCCGTCCACCCCTTTGTCGCACCACCAGGTCATCATGTCAAACACTTCCCGGCGCACCTTCTCATTCTCCCAGTTCAGGTCCGGCTGCTTTTTTGAGAAACAATGGAGGTAGTACATGTCTGTTTCCCTGTCATATTCCCACGCAGAACCTCCGAAGCATGCACCCCAGTTATTAGGCTCTCTGCCGTCCTTTCCTTCTTTCCAGATATAATAATCCCGGTAATCATTGTCCCTGGATTTCTTGCTTTCCATAAACCAGCGGTGCTCGTCGGAGGTGTGGTTCACCACCAGATCCATCACAAGCTTAAGACCCCTCTCATGCATAGCCGCAAGCATACGGTCAAAATCCTCCATTGTGCCGAACTCCTCCATGATCTCCTGATAATCGGAAATGTCATATCCATTGTCGTCATTGGGAGACTGGTACACCGGAGACAGCCAGATAATGTCTGCCCCCAGTTCCTTAATATAATCCAGATGCTCCGTAATTCCGTTAATATCCCCGATACCGTCTCCGCTGCTGTCCGCGAAGCTCCTCGGATAGATCTGATAGATCACACTGTTTTTCCACCATGCTTTATTCATTACTGTTTCTCCTTTTCCTTTCTATGCCGCCGTCCGCAGGCAGCAGTTCCAACGTTATTTCCTGACTCCTATCATAAAAAAATTCTTTCCTTCGCGCTTGCAATATGTTATCTTAGTCTTGCACTATATTCACTTTATGAAAGGTACAATTATGAGTATAACCCATTTACAGGAAAACCAGCACTCCCTGGGGGAAAAGGAGGAAGCCCACGGCACTCCCTACTTTCCGTTCCAGGCATACTCCCAGGAGGATACAGGCGGGCAGTTCTTCGCCCCCTACCACTGGCATGATGAGGCAGAATTCATCTACGTGACAAGCGGAACCCTGCAATTAAAGACAGAAACCTCCACCCACATTTTAAAGGCCGGCCATGTGTACTTTATTAACCCGGGAACCATGCACGGGATCTTCGGGGACAGCATGTCCTCCCACCATTTTGCGCTGGTTTTTGACCTGAAGCTTCTAAGCTTCTCCCAATATGATGTGTGCCAGAATCTCTTTCTGACCCCTCTCCTGTCCGGAAATCTCAGCTTCCCGGACGGTGAAAGCTTATCCTCCGAAGCTGCAGAGGCTGTTGGGCAGCTCATAAAAAAAACGGCTCTTCTCTACCAGAAAAAGGATCTGCAGACTGGTACCTCCTCTCTTGCTATAAAGATCGCGCTGCTGCAGATTCTTGAGATTTTATTTCGTGAACATGCCATTACTGCCCGCAAAAAAAAGGAACGGCAGGATGAGTTCCCGCTAAAGCCGGTATTTTCCTACATAGAGGCAAACTATTCCGACCGGATCACCCTGGCCTCACTTTCCTCTGTGGTCCACATGAACAAAAACTATTTCTGCAAATTTTTCAAAGAAAAGACCGGAAAAACTCCGTTCGTTTACCTGAATGAATACCGTATCAACCAGGCGGCAGCCCAGCTTCTGATGTCAGACGCACCCATCACGGAAATCGCCCTGAACACCGGGTTTGACAATATGAGCTATTTTATCCGCCAGTTCAAGCACTGTAAGGGCTGCACACCGTCGGCCTTCCGCTCTATGGAGCATCCGAAGTCCCTCCCGGTGCTGTGAGAACGACAGAAAGGATCAGAATTTATGGATTATGAAGCACTCCTGCATGAAATCTTAAATATCGGCGAGGCCATGCTCAAAAGCGGCGCCGAGGTTGACCGCGCCGAGAACAGTATGTACCGTATGTGTCAGAGTTATGACCTTACAGGCTGCGAGATCTTTGCCATCCAGAGCAATATTCAGGCAACCATTCGTCCAAAAGGCGGGCATTACCTGACGCAGATCCGGAGGGTCAAAGGGACCAGCCTGAACTATGACCGGCTGGACTACCTGAACAACCTGTCCAGATATATCTGCCAGAATACCCCGGACCCGGAAACAATCCACGAGAAATATCTGGAGGTCCTAAACCGGAAACCCCAGCCAAAGCTTCTCTCCCACCTGGCCGCCGTCATGGGCGGAGCCGGGTTCGGCGTCTATTTCGGCTGCGATCTTCAGGACGCGCTGGCGGCTGCCCTCGTCTGCTCCATTGTCATCGTATGGATCGGAGACTGGCTGGCCAGGCGGGAAAGCAACCTTGTCGTCTACAATATGGTTCTTTCCTTCTTATCCGCAGTATCCATCCTGCTTATGGCAAGGCTTGGCCTTTGCAGTCATCCGGACCGCGTCATTCTGGGCGTATCCATGGTGCTGATCAGCGGCCTTAGCACCACGAACGGAATCCGCGATGTACTGAACCATGACATTATTGCAGGAATACTGAACATTGCCAACTCTTTCTTAGGTGCGATTGCCATTGCCTGCGGGATCGGGCTGTCCATGATCTTGTTAAAAGGCGCTATGTATGAGATGTACATAGCCCCCAACATGCTTGTACAATTAATTTCCTGCGGCCTTGCAAGTATGGGATTTGCCCTGTTCTTCAAGGCAGCCCCGAAACAGTCTGCCTTTGCAGGCATCGGCGGCCTCATCAACTGCGCCTGCTATACCCTCGTCTACCAGGCGGCCGCAAGTAATTTTGCCGCCACACTGGCCGGCGCTGTCTTCGTGGCAGGATACGCCTACGTGATGTCCCGGGTACACCGCGCCCCCGCTACCATCTTCCTCACCACCTCCGTCATGCCCATCATCCCGGGAGCCACATTGTTTTACATGATGCACGGGTTCGTACAGGCTGACTATACCTTTGCCCTGCAGCAGACGCTGAAGCTGTTTCAGACCTGTCTTGCTATTGCATTCGGCTTCATCATTATCGAGATCATCACGCGGTATATTTCATTTTTTGCAAAGATACTTCACCACCGGCAAGAATAAGTATTGTCACTTCGGATACACTGACGGCCTCTGGTTCTCCGCAAAAACAAAAATAACTGCGGACAGGTGACATATCACCTGTCTGCAGCCGTCATAACCTTCTGCCTAAGCACGTACATCTATGATATTTTCACTTGGAACCATCTGATCTATGGCCTCCAACATCTCTGTAATTGCCTGCGCATTAATCTCTGCTGACTCCATAACCTTCTGCGTAACAGAGGCGCCCACCTCCATACCGATCTTGAAACTTGCCAGGCTCATACTTGTTGCCGCTATATCCATAATCATCCACTTCCCTTTCTTTATAAAATCCCCCGCTGCAGGTCCCATCTATGTACATCTGATCAGATATGCCCGTACAGGACTTCTGGATCCCGCCCCGGCAATATCTGCACTGCAGTATAGAGTTCTATTTTAATTATCGGACGTATTCCCAAAAACATAAGCATCCCGCTGCAGATAACTTAGAAAAAATTCCCCTCCACCCTCTTTCATTTTTTTCCATTTGTGCCGATATATAATATATGAAAGAAACGTTAATACTGCGAATATGACTCATTCGCCGCATCAGGAGTAGAGATATTCCGGAAAGGAGTGTTGTTATGCGGGTTAACAGTCAGACATCGGCATTGCCGATCTTGTCTTCGCCGCAGGCCTCTGCATCTTCGAAAGCCGCGTCCCCGGGAGCACAGCCTTCAAGTACAGAGAAACTTATGAACGAATTAAAAAACAAATACCAGCATATTCATTTTGATTTTATATCCTTTGAAAATGATGACCAGCTCAAACAATATGTTTCTTCCAAACGTGGACTGAACAATGTGGCCATTGACCCGGCTCTTCTGGAAAAAATGGCAAATGACGACACTGTCCGGACCCGGGTGGAAAGCGTCCTGAGCATGCTTAACAATTACCGGTTTTCTTCCCAGGTACAGGCTCAGCTTATGGATAAGAGACTGACCGGCATGGGACTGGTGCTGGACGCTGACGGCGACGTATCCAAATGGACGGTCATGGAAGAGACCGAAAAGCCTTTTTATTATTCAACCCTCAACCAGGATGACCACAGATGGAGCCAGTTCTACCAGAAGCGGAAAAACCCGAAAATGACTACGTACAAATACTCTCACAGCCGGAGCATGGCAAGCCTCGCAAGCGCTAAGAGCGTTTCATCCGTAAGAGGGCTGATCGCGTCCAAGAACCGGGAGATCCAAACGGTAAAGCTTCGGGTGTCTGACCCGGCAGAAGCCGCATCCATCATCCGGCAGATCCGGTCTGTCATCCGAAACGGCAACATTAAGATCGCCAGGCTCCACAAGGAGGAGAGGCTCTATCAGGAACAGAAAATAGCCGCAAAAAAAATGAAGGTCAAGCTGGAAAAGCAGCTCGCAGAAGAACTGAGGAGAAAACGGACTGCACGCAAAGCGCAGGAACGCTGCCAGACAGCCTGCATGGAAGATATATTCAGCAAACCTTCTGTAAATGATTACCGCTACAAAGAGATCTGCGAACAATATGCAGAGACTATGTCCGGCCTGACAGGCGCCGCCCCGGGAACTTCCGCGGCAGGCACCCCCGCTGTCTCAGCAGAGGCTGCCGCTTCGGCCGTACAGATAACGGTCACCTCTGTGGCCAGCATCGACTGCTCTGCATAACCATTAAAAATATATTCCTAAACTATTTCCGGCAGCCGCTTAATATTTATGTCCGAATGGTCGAAAAACTATATGAGGATTTATAAATATTACTCAGGAAAGGAGGAGAAACTATGGCAATCAACGGAATTAATTCTTACGGTATGGGATATTATAACTATCAATCCTCGATCAATAATATCCGACTTGCTCAGGCTTTATCCAAAAATACGAGATATATGCAGTCTGCTGCATCGGTAAACGCACCGGTGACAGGACCTCTGAAGTCAAGTATGACCTTTATGAGGCAGTACAACTCCAGCATGTCCGACCTGATGAGCGCAGCAAACTCACTGAAGGGAAGCAACAGTTCAGGGATTATCAGCAATCTGTCTGTATCAAGCTCTAACGAAGCTGTGGCAACTGCCACAAAGAAATTCGGGCTCAGCCAGGCAAAAGACATTACTCTGGATGTTACTCAGCTTGCACAGGCACAGACAAATGTAAGTGCCGGCGTAAAAGGCTCAGATGCTGCAGCATCCGACATGAACTTCACAGTCGGGAACGGTATCAAGTCTGTAAGCGTTAATGTAAGTGCACTCAACAGTGACGGCACTTCCAAGACAAACGTTCAGATGCTCAGGGAGGCGGCAGATCAGATCAATGGAGGCTCCGCTAATGTACGGGCAACTCTCGTTCAGAAGGACGGCGTTGCTTCTCTGGAATTAACCGGAACATATACCGGAGCTTACAATGGCTTCGAAGTTAGCGGCGAACTTGGGGCTGCCAAGGGTCTGGACACTGTCAAGACCGAGGCTGCCGATTCCAAATATTCGGTAACGATAGACGGAAAGACAACCAAGTATGAGTCCTACAGCAATGATATCTCTGTTGATTCTACCAGAATCGGTGTTTCGCTCAAGAGCACAGGCAAGACTACCATCAGCGCAGGGCTTGATTTCAAGAAAACGGCAGACGGCATCAGCAATCTGGTTGACGCGTATAATTCGTCATTAAAGCTTCTTAATGACAATTATGACCGCGGAACCGGTGTCGATAAGCAGCTCCGCAATCTTGTTGCAGGACTTGGCTCTGAAAAGTCCCTGAAAGAGCTCGGAATTACCGTAAACAAAGACGCGACTTTGAAGTTTGACAAGAGTGTCCTTGAAAAGAACATGAAGAAAAGTCCTTCCTTAACGAGGGATCTGATCTCAAGCGTTGCAAACAAGGCATTCAACAAAGGGTCTGCTGGTATGCGCGTAAATTCCAGTACATTGATCAACAACGATATAGAGGCTGCTCAGGCAGATGCTATGAGCAATCCGTATCAGGCGTTCAATATGTACTCAAAGACAGGCGCTTATACACTGAACAATTATTATGCACTCGGCATGATGATGAATTATCTGGTATAGGATATCCTTTTCAATGTTTACAAAAACACCGCAAAAGCATTTACCGCTTTTGCGGTGTTTTTGTTATATCACATTTACTTTCAACGCAGAACGTTGTAAAATATTTTTCTTCAAGCGGTATCCATCGTTCCATGAACTCCTCCACTCGCCTTTTTCCGTTCCGCTTTTCTATCCGCCGGAACTGTTCTTTCCTGTCCACGGACAGAAAGACCGTCAGGTTCCAATATTCCAGGAATTCGGGATGGCAGGAATAAGCTCCCTCCACGATCACAACCGGCGCTTGCCTGACACTTACAGAGCCGCCAAAATCCATCGTCCGGCAGTCAAAGATCCGGTAGGAGAAATCCTCCCCTGCACGCAGCGGCCTTATCACTTCCTCCCGGAACCGTTCCCTGTCTATATTCCCTCCCGGCTCATTAAGACGTTCTCTGGTTCGCTGCCCCGGCTGCAAAAAGAAATGGTCCATATGTATGACGCTGCACGAAAGATGCGCGGCCAGACGCTCTGCAAGCGTCGTCTTGCCTGATGCACATCTTCCGTCTATGGCAATCGTGTAAGGGCGTTCTCTGCTTTCTATATCCTCTTCCCTTAATTTATTTAGTATCACCGCCAGCAATTCTTCTTTCATATCAGTTCTCCATATACGCAGACTCCCCTTCCGGCGCTCCTTTATGAAACCTCACCAGACCGGTTCTGTGCAGCGCAGCCATGATTGCCGGTATAAACACAAGCTGAAGGATAATCCCAGGAACGGCATTCAAAAGCGCCCCCGATATGAACATCTGCCATGTGAACGCATTTCCCCCTATGCCAAGCAGAATGACCTGCGCGATCCCCCAGACAATCCTCCCGCACAGCATCGCAGCAAGCAGCGACCGGTACAGGGCAATCATACACTGCCAACGAGAACGGCCATAGAGGAATCCTGAAGTAAAGCCATATGCGGCAAGCTCAAAAGCCATTGCCAGGGCAATCGGATAAAGCGGCGGCATCCCAAAAGTAAAAGAACGCAGCAAAGGCAGTACAAGCCCCACCGCCAGGCCATAAGGCCATCCACAGATCAGGCCGCACAAAAATACCGGGATATGCATTGGAAGCATCATATTGCCGATCTGCGGGATCTGACCGGTGAAAAACGGCAGCACCAGTCCAATTGCTGTAAATATTGCCGACAAGGTCAGTTTTTGTGTTGTATTCCTCATATTGTTCTCCTTTTTTATATTATCCAGACAATCATAACACATGTCACTGGATATTAGCCAGAAAAAAATTCCATGGATATTCGGATATACGGAAATTTGGGGATATCTGAGGAAGGATAAATGAGTATAGATTGACAGTTTCATTATAATGATCTGACTTGTCAGATATTATTATATGTCGTATAATGTAAAATAACGAATATACTTTAGGCAGGAGGAGATAAATTGAAAAAATACATAAAATTAATTGCCGCCAATCTGTGCATCGTGATCACGGCAGTGATTCTGTATTCACCGGGGCTTGTATGCCTCAGGATCTCGGATTACAGTATATTCCGGGCCGGGATGTCCATCATTGCCGCTCTTGCACTGATCGCAGCTTTCTTCCTGGTCAACCTCAGGCTCCTTAAGGACCCCGACCGAAAGCCTGTGACACTTCAGGATGTCCCGGACCTTGACAGAGCCAAGGATATCCTGAGAAGGCACTGGGACAGCAAATATTTTGGCAGAATGGCAAAAACCGCTTCTGAACAGCTTGACCGGATCTTAAAATGCCGCCTGCGTCTGTCAGACATCCTGGAACAAAAATTCACAAAAGGAACCATGAGCTTCGACAAGTTCAACAGTGTGGTTGAAGCTGCTGAAGCCTCCGCTATAAAAAACGTTGTTGCGATGGCAAACCGAATACGGCTTTTTGACGAAAAGGAATATGCAAGGCTGCAGCACTACCGCGAGGACGACATCCCCGACGACATCCAGGAGGAACAGCTGAAGCTGTATCAGAAGAATTTGGACAATGTCAGATCAACGATCTCTCTCAACGAAAAGATCCTGTTAAAGCTGGATGCACTGGCTATGGAAATCTCCTCTTCTGCCTCAGGCGAGGACACAGAACTCAACAACGATCTGTTAAATGAGATCAGCCGTCTCATAGACGAAACTAAATATTATCAGTAAACTTACCGGAGGAACAAGCTATGAACAAAAAAACTATGGGAATACTGGCCGGCATTATCGTCATTGTATGTGCCGCCGTATTCGGAGGAATCTATGCAACACGCAATATCGGCAAATCAGAACGGGTCATCTCGGAAGAAAATGCTGAGAAACGCCTGGCCAAAATGGTAGATGTCATCAATCCCGGCACCGGTACTCCCGTCAAATCACCGATCGAATATGACTCCTTCGAGGATGAAGCGGCGGAACTCCCGGAGATCGACACTTGTCCGGTAGAGGTAGAGGCAGGCACCCAACTGTATGCCGAGATCTTCTCCTCCCCGGAAAAAGCTGGTTCCGGCACCGACGGATGGCTCTGCGAAATGGCCAGAGAATTCAACAGCAAAGGATATCAGGTTGACGGACAGAATGTATCCGTCCAGGTGCGGAAGGTCAACAGCGGACAGGCCCTCGACTATATTGCTTCCGGCAAAGCCGTGCCGGAAGGCTTTGCACCTTCCAGTATGCTCTGGGTAAACATGCTCAACGCAAAAGGCGTCTCCACAGAGACCATAGCCGAGAGCCTGGTGGGCAATGTGGCCGGTATCCTGCTCTCCCCTGAGACTTATGACCAGATCGTAGGAAAATACGGCGCCGTAGACCTGAAAGCAATTACAGAGGCCACAGAGGCCGGTGAACTGGCAATGGGTTATACCAATCCTTTTGCCAGCAGCGCAGGACTTAATTTCCTCATCTGCACCCTCGAGAGGTATGACCTGCAGAATCCATTGTCCGAGACGGCTGCGGCAGGATTTCAGAAATTCCAGAAAAACGTTCCTTTTGTAGCCCTGACTACCATGCAGATGCGCGAGGCAGCAGAAAATGGTTCTCTGGACGGGTTCATCATGGAATATCAGTCCTATGTAAACGACACGGTACTGTCCAAAAATTACAAGTTTACCCCCTACGGCTATCGTCACGATAATCCTCTGGTGACTGTAGAATCCGCCAGTCCACAGCAAAAAGAGATCTTAAATCTTTTTGCACAGTATTGTACCACAGAGAAAGCCTCCGCCAGAGCCGGCGAATATGGCTTCAACGGCATGAGTGATTATGTCTGTGAATATGAAGCTGTTCCCGGAGAGGTTCTCACAGCAGCCCAGAAGCTGTATAAAACCAACAAAGACAATGGCCGCCCGGTCATCGGTGTATTTGTCACAGACGTGTCTGGAAGCATGAACGGCGAGCCTTTGATCGCCCTTCAGACCTCCCTGATTAACAGTATGAAATATATCAATGCCGAGAATCTCATCGGGCTTGTGAGTTATTCCGACCGGGTAACCATAGAGCTTCCGATCCAAAAATTTGATATGGAACAGCAGACCTACTTTAAAGGAACTGTAGAAAACTTAAGCGCTATGGGCGGAACCGCCACCTTTGATGCAATCTGCGTCGCACTGAATATGATTAACGAAAAAATGGAAGAATATCCGGATGCAAAGCCGATGCTGTTCGTCCTAAGCGACGGAGAAACCAACTCGGGCTATGGCCTTAATGATATCCGGGATGTACTGGGCGGGCTTAAAGTCCCCGTATACACCATAGGCTACAACGCCGATCTGTCGGCGCTCCAGAGCATCAGTTCCATCAACGAGGCAGCAAGCATCGACGCATCTACCGATGACGTTATTTACCAGCTTAAGACACTGTTTAACGCAAATATGTAAGAGGAGAACGCTTATGAGTGGATTTACATTGGATTTACCTAATACAGATGAGATTAAGAAAGAAGTGGCCGCAGAACTGGCTCCGACCGTCGAGGAAAAGACGGTCATAACAAATGCGGTTCAGGACAAAGCCGACCAGATTATGGCCGTAGACCTTAATTCCCTTGCACAGCGCCGGGAATTTATCCAGGTAGTTGAAACCTTCGGCGCAGAGATCGTAAAGCAGTCCCAGTCTAAAAACAACATTCTTCAAAAACGCATGGGTGAATTCAGCCGTGCCGGAGGAGAATCCGGAGAGGTTGCAAAGGGATTGGAAGACCTGTCAATCAAAATGCGGGATTTGGATCCGTCCGGGCTGGATTTTACCAAGACCGGAGTCCTCGGAAAGGTATTCAACCCTATCCGCCGGTATTTTGAACGGTTTAAAACTGCCGATGCAGAGATTGCCGGCATTGTAAAAAGCCTGGAAAAAGGGCGATCTATCCTAAAAAACGACAATACAACGCTGGAAATCGAACAGGCTTCCATGCGGGACCTGACCAAACAGCTGACACAGAAAATCGAACTCGGCACACAGCTTGACAGCTACCTGGCAAACGCAGTGGAAAACGCCAGGATTTCCGGGGATTCCGAAGAACGTATCAAATTCGTGGAGGAAGAGATCCTATTCCCGCTCAGGCAGCGTCTCATGGATTTCCAGCAGCTTCTCGTCGTGAACCAGCAAGGTATCATTGCCATGGAAGTGATACGAAAAAACAATCTGGAACTGATCCGGGCAGTAGACCGCGCACAGACTGTAACCGTCGCTGCACTGCGGGTAGCCGTTACTGTTGCAGGCGCGCTGTATAACCAGAAGATCGTCCTTGAGAAGGTACAGATGTTAAATGAAACGACAAATACCATGATAAGCGCCACCTCTAAAATGCTGAAAGAGCAGGGAACTGCCGTCCAGAGGGAAGCCGTGGAGGCCAGCATATCTCCCGACACCTTAAAGCAGGCCTTTGCCGACACTCTTTCTGCGCTGGATGATATCAGCATATACAAGGAAAAAGCACTGCCCCAGATGGCACAAACCATCCAGGATTTCCGGATGATCGCAGAGGAGGGGGAGCGTCAGCTTACCAAAATGGAAAAAGGAAAAGCATTGGAATTTTAGAACATTTTCATTTTCTCACTGTTCATAGTACAGCAGAGCCGGGAACCTGTTTTCAGGTCCCCGGCTCATATATTCTCGCCGCCGTTTATATCATTCGCATCTTCAAACTATCCTGTCCGCCGCCGTCTATATTTAATACGGACGCGGATGCCTCCGGACAAGTCTGATGACATTCAGCTGCTGCTTTCTCTCCAGAGCAATCATAACTGCCAGGAAACATAAAGCTATTGCTGTATAGAAGCCTACAGGAGCAATATCACCTGTGCGCAGCGCGTTGCTCCGCGCTTGGTTCGACGCACCGCTGCCGGTACTTAAGTTAGTTCCCGAAGCAGTTCCTCCTGCTGTTGTACCTCCGGTTGAAGTATTTCCGCCTGCTGCGGCTCTTCCGGTATTTGTATTATTACCGCCTGCAGAACTGCCGGTGCCCGTATTGCCGCCTGCTGCGGGAGTATTGTTATTATTGTTGCTGCCGTTATTATTGTTATTATTGTTATTATCGTTATTATTGTTATTGTCGTCTGATTTTTCAGTGTCTCCGTAAACCAGTGCATACGTGGAAAAGCGATCCGTATCTATGGTAATTGTATCCTCATTATCATCAATGTCATATAACACAGTGGCTTCTTTATCATGCACCCGGATCATCCGGAACGTTCTTTCCTTGGTATCATCTGTATTTTTCAGATCGGCCGGTATCTGGATTACGAGCCGGATGCTTCCTCCCGGCACTTCCTCGACCTGATAGGTATCTGCCCCGATAATCTTGGCCAGACTGATATCAAAGTATTCTCCCACCTGATAGCCGTCGAGTTTTTCCTCGATCAACTCTTTATCCTTCTCACTTACAGTGTCTTTTGCATTCTCCACTGTAAGACGTATTGTGATGTCCGCGCCTTTCTCTGCCATCTCCCTCTCTGAAGCTGTCAGGACAACGCTTTGCAGACCCTCTGTCGATGTAGCAATACTGATACTTGGAACTTCGCCTTTTTTGTTGACTTCCTTATCGATGACGCCCGGGTTTACAATGACCGGAATCTCCTCTGTACGCGTCACATAACCGCACACACGGCACTTATAGGTCATAAGTCCGGTCTCGGTCTCTGTCGGCTCCTCCGTCACTGTCCCGCCGTCTTCCTCATGCTCTGCTTCGTTTGCCTTAGTTCCGCAGGCCTCGCACTCACGCCAATGGTTCTTGTCATCCGTCTGCCATTCCTGTTTATAGTCATGGGCAGCAGAGGTCGCAGAAAATTGTGTCATATAACATGCATAATCCTTCCACTGGCTCTCTGCCTTGTATACATCAATGCTGTCTCCGGGTACAACAAGCCCCCGCCTGCCATCAATCATAAACTTGCAGCTGTCAAACATCCCTGCTGAAATCAGCGGGGGTGTCTTCCCTCGCAGATACACCGCATCAATTCCCTCGCACTGTTCAAATGCCGCCCCCGGGATCTCTGTGACACTTTCCTTAATCTCGACTGTTTTCACACGGGCTCTCTCGTCCTCTGTGGCATTATTGCTCCAGTCATGCATTCCGTCCTGGCTGGATATCGTCAGACGTCCTGCGCTGTCCAGTGACCAGTCCTGCCAGGAAGCATATGCGATCTTCACCGAAGTAATCAGCGCTGAAAAATCAAATTCTGTATTGCCCTTATCCGAAGTCACCCACCTTTGAAAGACATAGCCTGATTTCGTGGGAGAGGCCGGCTCCGGCAATACTGAATTCTCCCTGTAATATGCAGAACTAAGCAGCCGATCCCCGTCTACAAAATAGCACCCATAGCGGTCCGCAGTAAAGGTAGCATCCGTCGTCCCAGAAACAGACATTGAAGAGGCCAGATTTTCACCGGTAAACCGATAGATAAAATTCGTGATATTTTTCGGTACGGCAACCGTATACCTTACCGTCACATAGCCGTCGGTATCCCAGACAGATTCATCGCACTCCTTACTGTTGGAATTAAACGACGTTGTGGTGCCGTCAATCTGCAGGATCAAGTTATTGGCGCCCATATAAGCCCTCGCCGCTCTTTTCGCATTATCGCCAAAAGCTGTGTCACCGACAAACCGAACCTCCATTGTCACAGTTTTCGTGTCGTCCTCTGCCAGAACCTTCAGCGCTCCCATTCCCTCAGCCAGCCCCACAAGAAGCGCGGCTGAACAGAACACGGCGACAGCTTTCTTTAACCAGTTCTTCTTCAACCGGTCTTTTTTTCTTTTTGGATTCCTTGTTTTCAACATAAGTCCCCCATTTCACACTTAACATATCCTTAATATGGCCGCGGCATCCTCCGGACAAGCCTGATACCATTCAACTGCTGCTTTCTCTCAAGCACGATCATGATCCCTAAGAAACACAGGGCGATCATGGTATAGAACCCTACCGGAGCGATATCACCGGTCCTTAAGGCATTGCCTCTTGTCTGATTAGATATCCCGGTGTTCGTAGTTCCAGCAGTTCCAGTAGTTCCTGCAGCAGTGCTCCCGGCAGCGGGATTGGTCCCTGTACCCGTCGTTCCGCCCGCAGCAGTTCTTGTGTTGGTATTTCCGGTATTTGTACTTCCGCCCGTGTTATTCCCGGTGTTTGTACTCCCGCCTGTATTAGTGTTTCCGGGGGGTGTATTATTGTTGTTATTGTTATTATCATCACCAGGTGTATTGTTATCATCGGTATCTGTTCTTTCAACATCCTGATATGCCAGAGCATATGTAGAAAAACGATCCGTCTCTATCGTTACCGTATTCTCGTTATCATCCATATCTTCCAGGGCCTTCGCTGTTCCGTCATGCACCCTGATGACCTTGAATTTTCTCACTTTAGTCGGATCCGTATTCTTGAGGTTATCCGGAACCTGGAACACAAGCTGGACACTGCCGTTCGGCATTTTCACAACCTGAATCTCGTCGGCTCCGATCTTCTTCAGCATACTGATGTCAAGGTACTTCCCTACTTTATACCCGTCAAGCCTGGCATCGATCAGTTCTTTATCCTCATCACTTACACTGTCGTCTGCATTCTTCACAGTTACACGAATCGTAACAGCAGCGCCGTTCTCTGCCTTCTCCATCTCCTCCTCTGTCAGAGCCGCCTCACCCAGGGTCTCTGCAGAGGTAACGACATCTGTCCTTGGAACCTCACCTACGGTTCTCACCTCTTTGTCAATATCTGCGGAAGGTGTGATAACAGGGATCGCTTCTGTCCGCATCTCATAAGCACACACGCTGCAGCGGTATGTCATAACTCCTTCCTGTGTCTCTGTGGGCTGCTGGGTCACTGTCCCGCCATCCTCGGTATGAGCCGCCGAATCTGTCTTGATTCCGCATGCGGCACACTCACGCCAGTGTTCTTTATCGTCAGATTCCCAGTCGCTTCCGTAATCATGGGCATCCTCTGCTGCCGAAGACTCTGTAATATAGCATGCATACCCCGGCCACTCTGTCTTATATGTATCGGCGCCGCCGGCTGGAACACGGATCCCCCTCTTCCCATCACGTATGAATTTACAATCATCGAAGGTTGTATTACCGATTCTCGGTGCTGTTCCTAACACATACACGTTCTCGAGATCAGTGCAATTCCGAAAGGCATCCGCAGGAATCTCTGTTATACTAGGGTGAACCACAACACTCTTCACTTTATCCGCATTGGACGCCACCCCATTTGTACTCCAGTCATTCATCCCGTCCTGGCTCGAAATTGTCAAATTGCCGGTAGAATCAATCGACCAGTCCTGCCAGGAGGCATAGATCTTTGTCACACCTCTAATTTTTTGATTAAAATCAAAACTTTGATCACCGTCTTTCGCCGTAACCCATCCTTTAAATACATAACCGGATTTGTAAGGGTCCGGCTGCTTTTTCACCATTTGATCCCTCAACAGATATTGAGAGCTCAAAAGGTTATCGCCATCTAAAAAATAACACCCATAACGTTGACTGCTTAAGTTCAGTATATGACTTTCCTGATTGAACTGCTGATGTTCAATATTCTCATCACTACACTTATAAGTGAAGTTTTTTATATTCTGTGGTACCGTAAAAGTATATCTCAGCATCACATAACGACTGGACTCCAACGCACTATCATCGCAATGTTTATTCGTGCTGGTATATATTGTACCGGTATAACTGTCTGTCAGAGTCATATCATTCGCATCCATAAAAGCATTTGCCGCTTTTCTTGCATCTTCAGCATAATTTTTATCACATAGGAAATCATAACCTACAAGCATTTCTTTCGTATCCCCTGCCGCCCGCACACTAAGCGAATCAGCCCCTTCGGCAAGCCCCACAAGAAGCGCCGCCGAACACAGAGCGGCAGCGGCTTTCTTCAACCATTTTTCCTTCCTTCTCTTCAATTTCCTTTCTCTCAACCGGATTCTTTTCAATTTGAGTCCCCCATTCTTTGCAGTTCTCTTATATTTATTTCATAATCTTATAGCGGCCCGCGCCAAACATCAGAAGGAAGGCTGCCCGCACCTGAATTGCTGCTGACATCCTGCCCCGCCAAAAGATTTTTTAAATATAAAACATCTCTCTTATGATTATCGTCATAAACCGCTGTCCACATAAGTATCTTTCCTTCTATGAATTACTTTATTATCCATAATTGACAGCTGGATTGCCAAAAGTAATTTCATAAAAAGAAATATCATATTTATTGTATCACGAATCCACAGGTTCAACAACCGCATCTTGCAAAAAAGCTGCCGGTACTCCTTAACACCAGAAGTACCGGCAGTTTTAACCACATTTACACTTCTTTAGTTCTCTTTTGCCAGCCATCGGAACATCTGATCCCACAGTGTCCCATAATGCTCCCACTCATACATCTGGGGCGGCGCCCAGTGGGGGGCGCAGTCAGTCGTGTAGGCAATGGTACGCCCTTCTCCGTACTGCCCCAGGGCAATAATCGGATCCCCGTTGTATTCCATAATGACCTCACTGTCTTCTTTGGCCTCCGTCTTATTGTAACCGAGAATATACGGCCACTCCTCCGGGAGCCCGGCAAGGATCGGATGTGAGTTTCCTTTCGTACAAAGGTCCGCCCCCTGGGGCACCTCTACCCGGTCGTCATTACCCTGAAGCCTTACCGGCAGGAGCTCCTCGATCACGGTATCCTTGTATTTTGCCTTTCCTTCGATACCGGAAAATGACATGTAACCGCCGATCATAAGAAATCCTCCGCCCTCTTTTACAAACTGTGCAATCTGGTCAAGCTTATTCGCCGTCCGCTTACAGAAGCGGGACGTATCCGGGTGCAGAAGCAGCGTACTCGCGCCCACGTCACTGAGCACTATGATATCATAACTCTTCAGTTCTTCTATCGTCCCCGGGAAATCCAGATGCACCCTGTGGCTTGGAATGTGACATACTGCATGCCCGCAGCCTTCAAATAAATCCTTCATAATCAGGGCAAACTCATTGTATCGCGTACCGCTGAAATGATCTGTGCCCTTGTACTCTGTGGTGTGTACCATACATGACTCACCGATAAATAAAATGTTTAATTTCCTGTGCATAGATCCTCCCGAATAACCTCGCCTTGTTTCATCACAAAAGCAGCCTTTTCTAAATGGTCAATCCTCTCAAGAGGATTTCCCGGCAAACTGATTATATCCGCATATTTCCCCGGCTCCACGGTACCGGTCTCGTCCAGAATGCCGCAGCAATCCGCACCGTTCCTTGTACATGCCAGAACAGCCTCCATGGGGGACGCGCCGATCTCTTCCACGAAATACTTCGCCTCCAGCCAGAGACCGCCGTGATTCAGGTCTGTCGCCAGGGCAAATTTTACGCCGTCCCTCAGCGCTTTTCCCATCACACGTTTTGTATTCTCTCTTGCCCGGTACACCTTCTCATGCCACCAGTCAGGCAGTTCTTCCCACACCCAGGACTTGTTATGTGGACTTTCAAACCCTTTCACCGGATCAAAGAACAGATGAAGGTTCGGGTCACTGATGTACGTACCGTGTTCCAGAAAATACGGGATATCCTCTTCCTCAATAAGGTTTGCATGCTCCATAG
This sequence comes from uncultured Dorea sp., assembly GCA_947645355.1. Lineage (GTDB taxonomy): Bacteria > Bacillota > Clostridia > Lachnospirales > Lachnospiraceae > Dorea_D. Next base: position 21,050 of record CANSCI010000004.1, read on the forward strand.
AATCAATGCCGGCCTCGATGCCCCATCGGATTGCCTTTCCGCCGATACAGTGGGCCGCCACCTTTTTCCCGGCGCGGTGTGCCTCCTGGGCCGCAACTGCCATCTCTTCCTTCGTATACGCCGCGATCTTTGTCAAGTCCCCTTTCAGATAGTCTAAGAAGGTATCTCCGTTAGAAATATTAGACGTAAAAAGCTTGATCACGTCTGCGCCATGGTAAATAGCCTGGCGCACCCGCTTCCTGACCTCGTCCACTCCGTCTGCCCCCTGGCACTGCGCGATCTCCGGCGCGGTCCCGTGGGAAGGCCTGACCGGAAGGCAGCACACCAAAAGCCTTGGACCTGTAAGCTCCCCTGCTTCGATAGCATCCCTTAAGATCTTGTCCACAAACCCGCCTCCGTCTCCCAAAAGCCGCACGGTCGTAACTCCGCACTCCAGGTCATTGCGAAGAGAAACATACCCGCGCAGAGCCCTTAACGGATCCGGCTTTAAATGCTGCTCACTGACGGACTCCGCCCGCTTTGAATCCTCCCCCGCATGGCTGTGGGAATCAATGAGTCCGGGCATCAGGACGTCTCTGCCCCGGTCAATGACAACGGCTCCCTCTGGAATCTTGACTGTATCTATTGTCCCAACCTTAGATATCCTCCTGCCTTCTATTGCGATCACAGGATCTTTTACCGGCTCCCGCCCTGTTCCGTCAATCAAAAGTGCAGCTTTTATATATTTCATACTAACCACTCCTTATCTTATATTTTTTTATGCTTATACATCTCCGGCAGCAGCATAAGGATCGTCAATATATACGGGATCATGTCCACAAACTGGGTCGGCATGCCAAGCCCCTGCAACTGGATCGCAACCGCATTTGCAATCCCGAACACAATGCTTGCCAGAGCCGCCAGGGGAATATATGCCCCGCTGAAGCCCACAGCCGCCACTGCTATAAACCCTCTCCCCGCCGTCATATTTTCGGTAAACATGGTCAATCCTCCGATGGAGAGATACGCCCCCGCCAAACCGCAGCACACACCCACCAGCATTTCCACCAGATAAGCATATTTTAAAGCACTCAGGCCATTGGTGGATATCGCGTCCTTATTTTCCCCCAGGGCCCGCATCTTATATCCTGGCGCCGTTTTGTACAACAGCAGATACAGGACAATGACAGAAGCCCACCCCAGGTACACTAAGATGTTATGCCCGCTCAGGCACCGAAGTACCGGAATCTGCCCCACCACCGGAATGTCGATTGCCTTTAGTGATGGAATGGACGGATCGTAGAAAGATCCCTTCCCGCCGAATACCGGTTCCAGAAGCCACCCTGTGATCGCAATGGCAAACATATTAAAGCCAAAACCCAGGATCACCTCATGGGCTTTAAACTGGAGCAAAAACAGTCCGTACAGCATAGACGCCGCCAAAGAGGCTGCAACAGCCAGAAGCACGCCTGCCAGCGGGCTTTTGAAAAAGTAGCTTCCCACTACCCCGAAAAATGCCCCGATCAGCATAAATCCTTCCAGCGCAATATTAAAATTCCCCGCCTTGCTGCATATAGAACCCCCGAGGGCACAGAAAAGCAGCGGAGTAGCCAGACCAAGGCCTGTAATCAATGTATGTTCACTAAAAATGATATCCAGCATCCTTTAATCCCCCTCCCGCATTTTCTTTTTTATTTTCAATACTTCATACAGTCCTTCGGCTGTAATACAGATCACCACGACCGATATGAGGATACGGACGGTATCCAGGGACACATTCGTATTTCTGGACATTGCCCTGGCTCCGTTCTGGACCGCCCCCATGAATACCCCGGCTGCAGGGACACCAAAGGGACTGAGCCTTCCCATCAGGGACACCAGGATTCCATTTGCGCCCATATCGAGGCCGAAACCATGTACATACCTGTAATGGACACCCAGGATCTCCATGGCACCTGTCAATGCCCCAAGGATCCCGCTGAACAGCAGGGAATAATACTGCATCCTCTTTACATTTACGCCTCCGTATTCTGCGAATTTCGGCGCCATCCCGAGCATCTTCTGCTCATATCCCATCTTCGTGCGGTTTGCAAACAAGTAATACAATACGCACAGGCCAATGGCGATCAGAAAACTTGTATTCAGCTGGTACGGCGGCACAAGCTGCGACAGCTTCGCACTCTCCATGATCTCCGGCGTACGCACCTGCTGGACAGCGCTTGTGATATCCTCCTCCTTCTGGAATACCTCCGACGCAAGGAACTGGCACAGAAGCACTGCAATATAACTCATCATCCACGTCATAATGACTTCGTTTACTCCATGGTACGCCTTCAGCCTTGACGGCAGATACATCCAGACAGCACCAACAAGCATAGCGGCCAACAGGCACAGCCCGATATGCAGGACGGACGGAAGACCTTTCGTGTAAGCGCCCACAATGCCCGCCGCCAGGCCGCCAAGATAAATACACCCCTCAAGTCCCATATTGAACATCCCCGCGCGGATCGCCACCGCGGACGCAAGGCCGGCCATAATATAAGGAACAGACCAGCGCAGTGTCGTTAAGATATTCAGTTTCCCCACGAAGGCGCCCTGCAGCATTGCTGCATATGCCTCCATCGGATTCTCGCCTGCACACAGAATGAAAATACTGCTGACGATGAGCCCGATTGCGAGGGCGATCACTAATCTCAAAATAGATTGTATCATTTCCTTTTTCATTCTCTGTCACCTCGATCTGCCTTCCCGACACCGGCCATATACAGGCCGATCTTCTTCTCTACATCCGGTTCCTCCGGATCCACCTCTCCAATGATCCTTCCGGCATTCATCACAAGGATCCTGCTGCTTAAGGAAAGCACCTCATCAAGGTCTGTGGAAACGAGGAGTACCCCGTACCCGCGCCCTGCTTTTTGAAGCAGCTGATTGTGGATAAATTCAATCGAGCCGATATCCACACCCCTGGTAGGTTCTTCTGCGATGATCAGATCCTCCGCCAGGCTGAGCTCTCTGGCAAGGATACACTTCTGCACATTTCCCCCGGAAAGATTCATGATCGGCGTCGTGACAGAGCTTGTCTTGATGTTGAATTCCTGGACCAGCTCCCGGATCCACGCCCGCAGTTTCTTAAGCCTAAGGAACATGCCGGAGGAATACTCCTCCTTCCGGTGAAATCCCATGACCATATTGTCGTAGATATCTGACTGGGAGCTGACGCCTCTGATATAGCGTTCGCCGGTAATGTGGGCAATTCCTATGCTGCGCATAGTCCCCGGAGACAGCTTGTGTATCTCCTCACCTCTGTAAAGGACCCTTCCCTGCTTAAGCCTCCGAAAAAGTCCGGCAGCCACCTCCACAATCAATTCCTGTCCGTTTCCTCCGATGCCTGCGATGCCGATGATTTCACCCTCTTTCACATCAAGAGTAACATCCTTAAGGCTCATCCCGGATATATTTTCCTCCGTGGATATATGTTCCATTCTAAGCACCGACTTCCTGTCTTTTTCCGGTCCTCCCGTGTTTTTCATCTTTCTCACGGTTACATCGATCTTCTTCCCGATCATCTTCCCGGCAAGTTCTTCCATGGATGTCCCGCTGATCTTTACAGCGTCAATGACTTTTCCCTTGCGCATAATGGTAGCACGGTCTGCTGCCGCCATAACTTCTTTCAGCTTGTGGGTAATAAATATAATGGATTTTCCCGCCTTCTTAAGAGCGTCAAATGCCTTAAAAAGCTCCGCCGACTCCTGCGGTGTAAGCACCGCCGTAGGCTCGTCAAAGATCAGGATCTTTGCCCCATGGAACAATATTTTCAATATCTCCACCCGCTGCTGCATACTGAGCGTGCACTCGCGGATCTTTTTCTTTGGATCCACATACAGCCCGTACGTCTCCGACAACTCAGAAGCTATTTTTTCCGCTTCCTTGAGATCTACAAAAATCCCCTTTTTCGGTTCATAGGTGAATACCAGGTTCTCCGCCACACTGAAAGACGGAACCAGCATAAAATGCTGGTGAACCATCCCGATCCCATGTGCGATGGCATCTCTTGGGTTTTTGAAGGCAACTCTTTCCCCTTCCAGAGTGATGGTTCCCTCATCCGGCAGAAGCATCCCATACAGAATATTCATCAGGGTACTCTTGCCCGTTCCATTTTCACCTACCAGCGCATGCACTTCTCCTTGTCTCAGTTCAAAAGAAACATCATCGTTTGCCACTACAGGTTTTTCTGGATGCGGAAATACTTTTGTGATATGATTTAATTGTAGTACGATATTTTCCATATTTTCACCACGCTAATATAAGGGAAACCTTATATTATATACATTAATACCTTATCGGGCGTTGAGAAAGCCTGGCCGCTTTCTCAACGCAATCTGCCGTTACTTTGTTTCTGTCGTTTTCGGAATCTCAATTTCTCCTGCAGCGATCTTCTCTTCGATCTCCTTTAATTGCTCCCGTACATCCTCTGGTACGATCTTTTCATTGATAGCGGCTACCGGGGATCCTTCCTGGAGTCCATAGTATACCTGTTCATTTGAGAATTCTCCTTCAAATGCCTTTGAGATCGAGTCATAGGTTGCAAATCCATGGTCAAGAAGGCAGGATGCAATAATATTGTCCGGCGCCAGATCTGACTGGTCTACATCCACACCGATGGCATATTTCCCGGCTTCCTTCGCAGCGTCGAATACGCCCAGGCCCGTCTGGTTAGCTGACTGGAAGATCACGTCCACACCCCTGGAATACAGGCTTGCGGCAAGCTCCTTGCCTTTGAGCGGATCATCAAAGGTATTTGCCCAGGATACGACAAGTTCACAGTCCGGGTTCACATACTTGATCCCTGCCTCATACCCTGCAAGGAAGGTTATGATCCCGGGGTTGATGCCGCCGCCTAAAAATGCCACCTGATCTGTCTCTGTCATCATGGCTGCCGTTGCGCCGCAGATAAACGCACCCTGCTCCGGGCGGAAGAACAGCGGCTTCAGATTCTCAAGTTCATCCCCTTTTGGAAGATCGATCCACAGCCCGATATACTTCGTATCCGGGTACATAGGCGCCAGTTCCTTTGCGGCCTCCAGGAAATTATCATAGATAAAGTAGACCACATCATACCCTTCCTCACTGACTGCCTGCATCTGCTCCTTGTACTCTGCAATCTCCACACATTCCACGATCTTACAGTTGATGCCGAGTTCGTCCTTTAACCGGTCGATTCCTTCCAGTGTATTCAGATCCGCCGGCGTCGTCATCTTTCTCATGGTGAGAACTGCGACCTTATAATCCTCGGCGCTTTTAGAAGCCTCTTTTTCTTCACCCTGCTTTTCTTCCTTTCCCCCGCAGCCTGCTGCGAGCAAAGCAATCAGCAGAACTGAAACCAACATTGCAACCACTCTTTTTGTCCTTTTGTTCATACGCTTTTCTCCTTTTTTGTTTTATTTCTAACGGCCTCGAGGTTTCCGTCAGTTTCACTGATACTATCATTCTCTCCCTGAATCCGGGAAATTTACTCCCTTCTGTGGGAATCTCTGAAAATAATCTTAGGTGTAAGCACTACTTTTTCCGAATAGGTCTCATCCTCCAGCATCCGGTGCAGCATCTGTGCACCGATCCTGCCCATCTCGTACGGCTCCTGACAAACGGTAGTAAGCCGCGGAGAACAGATCTCCATCCACTCATAATTTTCAAATCCGATCACCGCCACGTCTTTGGGCACCCGGATATTCTTTTCCTTCAGATATCTCAGCACACCGATTGCCTGCACATCATTGGAGACATAGACGGCATCTGCCTGATTTTCAATAAGCCTCTCTGCCGCCTCATATCCGTTGGCCGCTGTATGTAATTCCGAGATCCCGACCAGCGCCTCATCATATTTAAGACCGCAGGCACTAAGCCCCTCTTTATACCCCTTCCATCTGTCAAATCCGGTAAAAGACTCCAGACTCCCCCCGATATAACCGATCCGCCTTCTTCCTTCCTGGTACAATACATCCACCACATCCCGGGAGATCTTGATAGTGTCATTGTAGACACAGGGACAGGCAAGATCCTTCACTGCCCGGTCAAGCAATACGATCGGGTTATTGTTGTCAAGGATATTTTTAACAATGGCTGTCTTCTTCTTGTTGGGCACCACCAGGAATCCGTCAATCCACTGATCCCTCAATACCTTCAGATTCCGCAGGTCGCCCTCGTCACTTTCGTCTTCCTCCGAGTAGGTAGCAATAATCAGATTAAATCCCACCAACTGGAGATAATCTTTGGCCCCGCTCAGCACATCCATGAAAAAAATATTGGTGGGCATCCCCTGCCTGACATTGGGGATCAGCATGGCAACGGTGTCAGACCTTCTTGTCCTCAGCATACGCGCTGCATAATTAGGCTTATATCCCGTCTCCTTAATGGCATCCATCACTAACGCCTTGCTTTTGTCGGATACCTTTCTCGTTCCGTTGATGACATGTGATACGGTAGCTATCGATAAACCGGTCCGTTCTGCGATCTCTTTGATACTTGCCATAATTTCCTCCTATGTTAAACGATTACACGTAAACGTTTAACTTTTTCTTAATTATATATTTTGTATACGCAATTGTCAACATATTTCCGCAAAAAAACAGAATCAGGAATATTTTTCCAGATTCTGCTCTCTTTATATTACTTCTCACTCCACTGCTCCATTTTCTCGTTTGCCCATACGACCCTGTTCTTGCCGAACCTTTTTGCATCATACAGCATCGTATCTGCGATTTTTAAATAAGCGTCGTAGGAATTCGTCCTGTCAGGGAACACAGTAACGCCTCCCACACTGACTGTGACCCAGTTGGCAACCGCCGGATCATGCCGCATATGAAGGTTCTCGACTGCCCGGCGGATGATCTTCAGGTGTTCAAATACTTCTTTCGCAGTGCCTCCGAGAACAAACGCCACAAATTCCTCACCTCCGTAGCGGGCCACAAAATCCGTGCTGCGCTGCATAAAAGAAGAGATCGTCCTGGCCACACCTGCAATCACCTTATCTCCGGCCGGATGCCCGAACGTGTCATTGTACGCCTTGAAGTTGTCAATGTCAAACATACAGATCGACAAAGGAACCTGAAGACGGGCCGCCTCCTTCCACTTGACAATGCTGTAATGGTCGTGCTCCCGTCTGTTGGCAATACCGGTCAGCTGATCAGTCTTCGACTGTTCCTCCACCTGCCTTCTGTAACTGTAGAGCTTAATGTGTGTATTGACCCTCGCCCTTACAATCAGAGGATTCAGAGGCTTTGTAATATAGTCCACCGCGCCCAGGATCAGCCCCCGCTCCTCGCTCTCCACGTCAGAAAGGCTGGTGATCAAGATCACCGGAATGCTCCGGGTAACGATCTCTTCCTGCAATTTCTTAAGCAGTGTGAACCCGTCCATCCCGGGCATAACAACATCCAGCAGGATCAAGGAGAACGTCTGTCTGTTTACATAGCCGAGCCCGTCCTCCGCTGTCTGCGCTATCGTAATGTCATAATCACTCTCCAAAATAGTTTTTAACTGGGCTGCCTGTACAAAGCTATCATCAATAATAAGTATTTTTTCCATCTTCCCTTCCACTCCTTATTTATTATTATAACTGTCTGTTAAGCAATACCACTTTCGTCAATTTTCTTTTTTACTATTTTTTTCGTACTCTCCTGTGCAAAAGAGACATCCATGGAACGCTTCATCAGTTCCGCTGCCTCCCCTGAAGTAAGATTAAAATGTTCCTGCAAAAGCTTAAGCTCCGTCGTCACCGTCGTATTTGTCACTGTCCGGTTATCTGTATTGACAGAGACATTCACTCCTCTGTCCAGGAAATCCCGGAACGGATACTCTTCCCATCCCGTCACGGCCTTTGTCTGGAGGTTGCTGCTTGGACACATCTCCACGCCGATGCCGGATGCGGCAATCTTCTCCTGAAGTCTTACGTCCCCCTTCATGGCAATGCCGTGTCCGATCCGTCCTGCACCATATGACACTGCCAGTTCTATATTTTCCTTTCTCCCGCATTCCCCCGAATGTACGGTGAAGGGAATATCCTCCCGGGACGCCCTGCGAAAATACTCCTGAAATGCTTCATTGGGAAACGCGGACTCGTCCCCCGCAAGATCCAGCCCGCATACACCGCGGTCTAAATATTGCTTTGCCAGCTTAAGCGTGCGGAAGTTCTCAGCCTCCTTAAAATGACGCATCCCGCAGAGAATAAAAGCTGCATGTATCCCCTGTTCAAGCGCCGCCTTCTCAAGTCCTGCAGCAGCCGCCTCTATGATACTTTCCGCTGGAAGCTTTGAAGTCTCCGACAAAAGGGGCGCAAAACGAAGTTCCAGATAACAGACACCCTCTTTTGCCGCATTTGCCGCAGTCTCATAAGAAGCCGTAAAAAACGCTTCTTCTGTCCTGAGACACTGAAGCGGCAGGTCAAAAGCCCTTAGGTATTCCGTCAGGCTCCCGCAGTCCTCCCCTGCTTCTATGAGTTTCCGAAATTCTGCATCATCTCCCGGGATTGCCACATTCCCTGCAAGGCAGAGCCTTTTCAATACCGGAACCGGAACAGACCCGTCCAGGTGGCAGTGCAGTTCCACCTTCGGCAATCTTTCTATCCACATCATTTGCCGCCCCTCCTTCTATGTCCCATTTTCTATCTTGCATTTTCTATCTCTCATTTTCCCTCGCCAGATCTTCAAATCCTTCCAGAGAATATTCCTCGCCGCAGCGTTTCTCATCCAATGCCTGGCGCAGCAATTCCATCTTTTTATCTTTTAAGGGCGTAAGCATAATCATCCCCCCGGCAATCAAGACACAGATCCCGGGCAGGATCGTGAACATTGCCCCGATCACTTTAAGAGCTCCTCCATTCTGCACCGCAATTGCCGCATCAAACCCCTTTTTCTCAAGGAGAAAGCCCTGCAGGGCAGCCGCACCTGCACCTCCTGCTTTCAGCAGGAAGGAATAGCCTGACACGATCATTCCGTCCCGCATACACCCCGTGTTAAATTCATCATAATCCGCCACATCGTACAAAAAATTAAAAATGCACAGCCAAAAGGCACATGTCCCGATCCCGGACAGCGCCGCATAGATGCATCCTGACTCAATACTTTTAAGCGGAAGAAACCCTGCGGCCATCATAACGATCCCGCTGAAAGCCACGCATACGGCAAATACTCTTCCTTTCGTAAATTTTTCTACAGCCATCACAATAAACGGGACAAATACGATGGATACAACGTTCATCACTGTAAGCATCATGGCAGCCTGCCGCTCCCCCAATCCCATATTATAGCTTACATAATATAACAGGCTTGAGTTGTACAGCGTCAAGCCGGCATTCATAAAGACTCCGCAGAGTATTACCAGTATGTACGGCTTCATCTTAAGCAAACCTGCCATATTGCGCAGAAAGCCTTTACGCACCGCCCTTCCGGCAATAGCTCTTCCTCTAAACCGTTCCTTTCCTCCGGTACATCCCCACATTATAAATATCATGATCACCGCGATCACCGCCACAACTACACCTGCTGCGGCCCAGGCCCCTTCACTGCCTGCTCCTGTGTTCAGGAGCTTTCCCACAATAAACGTAGGGACGGAACTTGCACAAAAGATCCCCACATACCCCAGAACCTCCCGGTAAGCGGCCAGTTTAACTCTTTCGCTGTCTACATTGGTCAATACAACACCAAAGGAATAGTAAGGGATATTAAATGCCGTGTAGGATGCCCAAAAAACAAATACAAGCACCAGATAGTAAATATTCTTCTGTGCCTGAGGCAGATCTATATTCAAAAACATCAGCACAAGAGATGCACCCATGGGAATCAGTGACTTCAGGATCCAGGGCCTTCGTTTTCCGTTTTTATTTCCGGAACGGTCCAGCAGGTATCCTGCAATGGGATCTGTAACCATATCCCATATCATCGCAGCCGAAATAATCGTTCCGGCCATTGCCGGACTAATCCCGGCAACTGTCGTCAGGAAAAACGAAAAATATGACATAACGAAGTTATATGCCGTGGAATCCCCCACGGAGCCAATGGCATACGCTAAGATACCTTTTATTTTCAATCTGCTTCCTATCACAATATGTTCCCCCTGCGTGCCTCAGTAAATCTTAGACAACACTTATTATACTATAACACAAGAGGAGCCCGCCGGCAAAAAAAAAGAAATTGCGTAGCACAAAAATTTTATTTGGAGGGACGGACCATCCGGCTTTACAATTATTTTATTTTAAATACAGGTGTACCCTCCGTCAACAACCAGGTCTGTTCCCGTCGTATACCCGGACGCAGGGCTGACCAGATATAAAACAGCAGGAAGCAGTTCCTCCGGCTCCCCCATCCGATGCATAGGCATCAGCGGTTCCCACGCGTCCTTCAATTCCTGCGGCACATCTGCCGACATAGGAGTGGCAATATAGCCCGGACTCAGGCTGTTTACACGGATGCCGTATCCGACCCACTCCGCCGCCAGAGACCTGGTCATGTGAATGACTCCTGCCTTGGATGCATTGTAGGAGGCCTGCCACTGTGGAATATTTACGATGGTACCCGACATGGATGCCATATTCACGATAGAACCTTTGATCCCTTTTTCAATCATTATCCGCCCCACTGCCCGCGACATAATATATTCTCCGGTCAGATTAATATCTATAACGCTCCTCCACTCCTCAACAGACGCCTCCAGCGTATCTTTATGGATGCAGACACCCGCGTTGTTAAAGAGAATATCAATCTTCCCGGAACGCTTCATGATCTCGGCAAGGGCGGCGTCTACTTCTTCTTCCTTTGTCACATCAGCCCGAAGATCATAGGCTTTGCCGCCATCCTCTGTAATCATGCGCACGGTTTCTTCTGCCCCGCTTCTGCTGATAATCACAATCTCGGCCCCCGCCTTTGCAAGCCCCGCTGCGATTACCTGTCCGATCCCTCTGCCGGCTCCTGTGATTACCGCCGTCCTGCCCCTTAACCCGAACATTTCTTCCAAATACATAATAGCAACTCCTTTCCTGACCTATCATCAGCAATACTTAATTAAGTAGTTTTATTATGTATTTAATTTATAGGATCCAGGCAGTTTTGTCAATAGATTTTGAAGCTTATATTCCAGAAACGGTGCCTCCGTTTTTGGAATTTCTTCCATCTGACTGGCTAAATGGTCTCAATAAATCTTTCTGCCACACTCAGAGCCGCACCTAATGCCGCCGCCTCAAACTTGAAGGTACAGGGCTTTACAAACGCAGCCCTTTTTTCAAAAATATTCCTTTCTGCCGCCTTCCTGCATACATCCTGTATATTTTCACCAATACAGCCGCCCACATACCCGCCGACTACGATATCACAATCCAGGACCATACGAATATTGTCAAGTGCCACTGCCAGATAGGAAGTATACGTATCCCAGGCATTTACAAAATCAGGCCTGCCCTCCTTCAGACACTGGAAAAATCCTTCCAGGCTTCCCTCTGCCATTTCCGACAGGCGTGCTGCCGAACAGTAAACATCCAGGCAGCCCTTTTTGCCGCAATAGCAGGGAGCGCCGTCCGGTACGACCGTCATATGCCCCACCTCACCGCAGCGGTATTCCTGCCCCTGTACCAGCCCGGTTCCGTCATAGATCCCGCCCCCTACGGTACTGCTTAGAGACAGATAAAAGAAACGTCCGGCATACTCCTGGCTGCTTCCTTCCGCATAAGCCCCGGCATTTGCATCATTCAGAAAATAGCACGGAAATGAAAAATAGCTGCTGAAAAACGAAAGGGGAACCTTCTCTACCCTGAGAACATGCGAGTAAGAGAGCTCCCCCCTCTCAAGATTGACAATACCAGGGATGGATATGCCGATACCGAGAATCCTTTCCCGCTCCACCTTACCGGCATCTATAAATTTTTCCAGCAGGCTGTTTACCTTCTGATAAAAATGAGCACTATGTTCAAACGGCAGAAATATTCTGTCGCTTTTCAAAAGCCGTCCTTTCAGATCTGCCATCACAAGGCTTATATGGTTTCTTGTAATATCCAGCCCTACAGACAGCTTATAATCAGCCGCTGCAGCCAACGCCGCCGCCCGCTTTCCGCCGGTAGACTTAAGCTTGCCTGTCTCCCTCACCAACCCCTTTTCTATAAGCTCTCTTGTATTCTGTGTTGCCGTCGGCAGGCTGATCTTCAGGTCATAGGAGATCTCCGGATTCGATGTTACGTCCGTCCTGAGGATATAACGGTAGATATTATTACGGTTATTCTTTTTTACTTCTATATTTGTTGCTTTTTTATTTGCCATAATTCCCTCTGTATTTTATGAAATTTTTTTAAGTTTAACACTTTCATCTGCGCTTATCAACTGCTGTCTCTATGTCGATATATACAAAGTGTCGTTTAATTGTTACGTACAACGTACATAAGAAAGAACCGAGACGAAAGGAGACATATGACATGAAAAAGAAAATCAAAAATATAAAAATCAGCTTCAAGCTCTATATCCTTGTTGGGGTTGCGCTGGCCGGCATGCTCATCATCGGAGGCATATCCTTCTTTTTGATGGGCAGATTAAACGATATGACAAATGACATTTCAAACAGCTGGCTCCCCAGCATTAACACGGCAAGAGATATGGAAACTACGATTTCCAATATCCGTCTTAATGAGCTGGGATACCTCACCGCTCTTTCTGATGAAACAGCTGACATGAGCCTTCAATATATTGAACAGGAAAAATCTGAGATGAACAATCTTCTCGCCAAATATGAAAATCTGATAGACGAAGATGAAAAAAGCACCTATGAGAATGTGATGAATTACTGGAAGCAATATGACAAAGCAGACAGCAATCTAGTCTCACTGGCTAAACAGGGCAGCATTGATGAAGCGCGCGCGATCCTGGATGGAGAATGTGTAGAGCTTTATAACTCCCTGAACAGCGCCTGCGGTGACATTATTACTTATAATGAACAGGGAAGTGAAGCCGCCGCCGCTGAAAGCCTGAAGCTTTACCACAATGCTCTTATTTTTCTGTCTGTAATTATCCTTGTGATCATTGTGATCGGGGTAATGTTCTCCGTTGTGATCATACGAGGGATCAAGCTCCCTGTCTTCGAGATCGAGAAAGCCGCCTCCAAGATGGCACAGGGGGACCTGGATATAGAGATTTCCTACACCTCCAAAGATGAGCTCGGTGTTCTGGCCGACCAGGTACGCGAACTGATCCGTAAGCTCAAGACGATTATTGACGATGAAAATAAGTTCCTGGCCCGCATGGCCTCCGGTGACTTTACCGTAGATACTACATGCGAGGAAGAATATATCGGCGGTTTCCGCCCGCTCCTCATCTCCTTCCGGAAGATCGCAGATAAGCTCAACCAGACGATCCTGCAGATCAGTGAAAGTTCCGCCCAGGTAGCAAGCGGTTCTGACCAGGTATCTAACGGCGCCCAGGCGCTGTCCCAGGGCGCTACGGAACAGGCCAGCTCTGTACAGGAACTCGCTGCTACGATCAACGACATCTCTGAGAAAGTAAAACAAAACGCCGAGCACGCCAATAATGCAAGTAATATGGCAGATACCGTGGGAAATGAGATGCATACAAGCAACCAGAAAATGCAGGATATGATTCATGCTATGAATAATATCAGCAATTGCTCCGATGAGATCGGAAAGATTATTAAAACAATTGAAGATATTGCTTTCCAGACTAATATTCTTGCACTGAATGCAGCCGTTGAAGCGGCACGTGCCGGAGAGGCAGGCAAAGGCTTTGCCGTTGTAGCAGATGAGGTCCGCAACCTGGCAGGCAAGAGCGCAGAAGCCTCTAAGAATACATCCCAGTTAATTGAAAATACATTAAAAGCTGTTGAAAATGGTACTGCAATTGCTGACGAGACGGCAGCATCCTTACGTCAGGCGGTAAAAGACGTTGAAGAAGTTACCAATATTATCAGCAACATCTCTGAGGCGAGCACGAATCAGGCAGAAGCAATTGCACAGGTTACTATGGGGATCGACCAGATCTCCAGCGTCGTACAGACTAACTCGGCAACCGCAGAGGAAAGTGCCGCTGCAAGCCAGGAGTTGTCCAGCCAGTCTCAGATTATGAAAGATCTTGTGGGAAGGTTCCGGTTAAAGGGCGGTGCATTCAACCGTTCAAGACCATAGCGCAATGAATCTAGAAGAGGCTGCCGCAATAACTATGGATCTCACGGCCAGACAGGCAGTGAGATCTGCAGTTTTTGCAGCAGCCTCCTTATTTTAACTATTCATTATTTTTCTAAAGCCGCTCTAAATGAATGATATACTGCGTCCCGGTCAATATGTTCTGTTCGGATCAAACCGGCCATCCATGGGGACTTGGCAGCCTGTTCCTGATAGCTGTCAATCAGGGAATCCAGGGAATCCATAATCTTTTCTATAAACGGATCAAAAGAACTCTTTAATATCTCGAACAATCTGTCACTGATACCCGCTTTTTCAACATCTCCCTCCAAAGTCTGATATTGTTCTGCAAGATGTCTGCCTAATGCACTGTCACTCCCATCAACATCCCAATCTGGTTTCTTAAGCTTCTGAGAAAGTGATTTTGCATACATTCCGGCATACTCCAGATCCTTCTGGCTATATGGAGACTGCTGCACATGAACAGCCTGAGACAGCCCTGAAACCTCAGAATATTTTTCACGCAGCTGAGCCGCCATATATGCATCATCCTGTTTCAGCCACTGTTTCTCAGAAGCAGTTATATTAGAGTAAATATCGTTTTGCCCAAGACAGGCAATATAAGCGTCCGCTTTTTTGTCCAGCACTTCCAAAACACTTTGTCTCATATCATCGGCTGTACCTGACTGTCCGAGACTTTCGTAAAAACCGCCTATACTGTCTGCGTAGGCGGCTGCCATTTCTTCTTTTGCCTCTGCATAGATCTGCTCCAGCTTCTGCAATTCACCTTCTTGCTTTTCTCCGGTGAACTGGTTCTGAATACGCTCTTTTAAAACAGCATACCGGGACGCAAGGTAATCCGCTTTCTGGTCAAACCTTTCCAGATTCCAAAATCCTACTCCGATCTGGACAAAATCCCCCTTGACTCCGCGCCAGTCAATCTCTGCCCCAAGCCCTTTCTCCTCTAACTCTTTTTGGAAATTCTCCAGATCAGATTGGGAGATATGGTCTTTTAAAATAAGCTTTACCGGTTCGGAAGAATTCGAAACAAATGTATCTCCGTCTATATATCCGTCAATACGGGACTGCTTCATGTACTGGTTAATAAGTGCATCTTCCTCTGTATATTCTCCGCATTCGGAAGGAGGCAGAAGTTCCCTCTTTAATCTTTCATCCGGCTCAAGATAAGTATAGGAAACAGCCGGGAGTGCCTGCATCTGGCTTCCGTTTGGACGATAGATACCACTCTCATTGTTCTGCCGATATGATGAACCGAATTCCAGGCGGTCCTGAAGAACTGCCCGTCCTTTAGATGGAACATACGGTATGCCCGCCCATTTTCCATTGGCACCCATATTATGATATGGATTTGTACCTATTTTTCCAATAAACATTTTTAATCACCTCTTTTTAATATATCGTCTGATAACTCTTAATACATAAGCAAGTATAAAATATAATGTTGACCGGTGATTTTCACAAAATTAACCCTGTCTTTTATGGACAATATAGGGTATAATATGTTTGATGCATGGCAGATACGTCTGCCGGAAAATAAATTTGCAGAAAAGGAGAATAACCATGAAATATGTATGTGATGTATGTGCCTGGGAATATGATGAGGAGGCTGGATATCCGGACGGAGGAATCGCACCGGGAACAAAGTGGGAAGATGTGCCGGATGATTTTGAATGTCCGCTCTGCTCAGTAGGAAAAGATCAGTTTTCCGAGGTGTAGGCTTTAATTTCAGGATGAAAATCGGGGCTGTCCTATTTAAGTATCACAAGGTACGTTTTAAGGCAGCCCCAATTTTATTCTCTCACACAATATTTCCGGAACGGCCACGCAGACCGCCGCCAGTGCGCCGACCATTGCAAGCATCCACCCTGCCGGATAATGGAATGTAAAATACGAAAGCTGCCTCTCCATATAGACGCAGATGAGTCTAAGGATCCCGCTCCCGACAGTCACCGTCAGCGCCGCAGCGATCAGGCAGTAATACAGCCCTTCCGCCGCCACAAGCCTTCTTTTCTGCCTTCTGGTCAAACCGATACTCTCCATGATCTCAAACTCTTTCTTTCTGGATAAGATCCCAGTAACCATAATGTTAAAATAATTAGTCAATCCCGCGAAGAGAAGCGCCGCGCTGATACTTCCCAGGATCACACGGTTTCCCCGGATATACCCTTCAGACTCCGCAAGTAGATCCGTCCTGCTGATCACAAAAATCCCCGCTTCACCCTTCTCGTCCTCTGCCGTCCCGGGCAATTCTTCACGTCTTTGGTTCTCCTTAAGTATGATATTCTGAACCTGCCGTTTTACCTCCGGCTCTTTTGCATCCACTGCGTCCAATTCCATATAGAGGGTCTTTTTCTCCGTCGGAAGCTTTGCAAAACCTTTTTCACTGATCAGGTAATAGGCCAGCCCTTCCGAACCATGCCAGGTCTGCCGGATCGCCGGGAATCCTTCCGACCGGTTATCCAAATATCCGCACAGAGAAAATTCCTCCGACCGCTTCCTGCCTGCTTCCCACACTTCCACTGCGGCCGCTCTCTCATCTTCTGCCATCTGGTTGAAAGAAATCCATTGTTCCTCCGACCACATCGCGGTAAAATATACCGGCTCACCGACACTTTCCTTTGCCGCCTTTTCCTGCTGCAAAGACAGCTTATGGTCATGAAGGATCATCACACCGGTGCCGTTTTCCCGCTCCCTGAAGTGCCCACGATGGCCAAAAATTCCCTGTCCTCGACAGACAGGGTCACATCATCCAGAGCACGAACCTCATATGCATCCGTACTATAATATTTTTTCAGGCCGACTGCTTTTAAGATCTCCATAATGCCTCCTACAGATGGTAGTCACTGAAAAAACGCCCCAGACGTTCCGTCTTCCCGATATGGAGCAGCAACGCACATGCCCATATCCCATCAAGATTGTTTTTTTATCGGTCACTTTATTTCCCCGCACATCCATGCTTATCCTCGCCGCAATGATGATCCCCGCCGCAGTGATGGCCTTCTCCGTGATGGTCATGGCGGCTGCAGCGAGCCTCCGGATCAAAGTTCAGGTTTCCCGCAAGCAAAGCATTAACCGCCTCATCCGTATTACCGGATACTCCGCCGTAAAGCCTGATCCCGGCTTCTGCAAGAGCAGCCTGGGCGCCTGCGCCGATCCCGCCGCAGATCAATGTGTCCACCTTCTGCTCAGACAACATCCCTGCAAGAGCACCGTGTCCGCTCCCTGAAGTGCCGATCACCTGAGTGTCCGCGATCTTTCCATCCTCAATGTTATAAACCTTAAACTGCTGCGTATGCCCAAAATGAGGGAATACATCTCCATTTTCATAAGTGACTGCAATCTTCATATTTTACGCTTCCTTTCTATGTGTACAATCTAAGTTCCGACCCTGCAGACCGCGCTGCTTTACTTTCCGGCACCGCGGCCTCATGCAGAACTTCTACAAAATCTATTATAACCAAAAGAAATATATGAATCAAGTAACTGTGACTTTGTCACTGAACAAAAAAACAACTTCCATTATACTTTATATAAAACAAAGAAGGAGACACATGATGATAAAAAGAAAAGCAATCGTCAGCATCCGGGAATGTGTAGCCTGTGGGTGCTGCGTAAAGGTATGCCCGCGGAATGCAATCGCGATTCCCAAAGGCATCTATGCAGAAATTGACAAAGACCTGTGCGTGGGATGCGGGAAATGTGCTAAAGAATGCCCCGCAAGTATCATTACATTGGAGGTGGCCGAAGCATGAAACAGAAAAAGAAATGGTATGATTATCTCTGGATCGCCTCGCTCACATACCTGATCCTCGGTTTTTTCAATATCCTTTTTGCATGGCTCGGGCTTCTTTGCTTCTTTATTCCGCTGATCATATCAATTGTGAAGGGCAATAAAGCCTATTGCAACAAATACTGCGGCAGAGGACAGTTATTTTCCCTTGCAGGCGGCAGGTTCGGGCTGTCAAGGAAAAAGGATATTCCCGGATGGATGAAGTCCTCATATTTCAGATATGGATTTTTAATCTTCTTTTTTGCGATGTTCTTCCTGATGCTGTGGAACACATACCTGGTGTTTGCCGGGGCAAAAGAACTGCGTACGGTCGTGACCCTGCTGTGGACACTGAAGCTTCCCTGGCACTGGGCTTATCACGGAACTCTGTTTTCCTCCGGCGCCGCACAATTTGCCTTTGGTTTTTACAGCGTCATGCTCACATCCACCGTCCTCGGGTTTGTCACCATGATCCTATTCAAACCCCGCTCCTGGTGCGTATACTGCCCCATGGGGACAATGACCCAGCTCATATGTAAAGCAAAAAACTCAGGCTCATCACAGCCCTGATCATAAGGCCAATCTGCGGAGGCGCTTCTTGTCAAGGATCTTGATATCCTTGCGGGAAACCTCCACGATCCCTTCACCTGCAAAATATTTCAGCATCCGAGACACCACCTCACGGGCAGATCCCATATAACGGGCGATCTGCCCGTGAGTCAGCGTGATGGTATCAGATCCTGTCCTTGAAGATTCATCAGACAGGAAGATGGCCAGCCTTTTATCCATACTCATAAAGAGGATCTGCTGCATCACCCACATCACATCCGAAAAACGGCCCACCGCAGTCTCAAGGGCAAAGATCTTAATGTCTGGATTGCGCTCTGAGACTGCCGCAAACGCAGGGCCGCTGATTACATAACACTCGCTGTCCTCCTCCGCGTCCACAAACACGTCAAAGGTAATGGCATCCAGCACACAGGATGCAGACAACATACACATATCTCCCCTGTGCAGCCGGTACAGCGTAATATCCCTGCCCTCCTCCGACATCATATAAAGTCTCAGACTTCCCGACCGTACAAGAATGACGCCGGAGCATTCATCCCCTCCATGGATATTCTTGCCTTTGGGATAAGCCAAAGCATACGAATTCTGACAAATAAATTCCCGGTCCCCCTGCGAGATCTCTCTCCAGAAGGGAAACACCTCCTGGTACACTGTTTCAAATTCCTTACACGACATATGCCGCGCCTCCCTCCCTTTCTGATTCCAGACATTCTCTGGCCTTCTGATCCGGAACGGATGCATAGAATTCTGCGATCCACTGTTCAGGAATCTGCATGCCGTCCTCATCTTCCAGGTACTCCAGATACTGAAGGTGATTCCCGATCAACTGCTCCACCTCCTTAAAACGGCTCTTGAACCTCTGTGAAAACTGATTCCAGATCTCCAGGCTCAAAAGCTGAAACCCCAGATACTCCGTAAGATAAATCAGCCTGTCAAAATCCTCGAACCTCATCCGCTCTTTTCCTGACAGTATATCACGATCCCTCTGTCCACATAAATACAAAAATGCAAATTTTTCAAGATATTTCTGCTGCATAATTCTCTCCCTTTCCGGCAATTATTTGTTATTGCGAAACATTATAATTTGTCTCACTTTTACAACCGATTTTACATGGTTATATTAGTAAAATCAAGAAGGATGGTTCAAAAAATGAGACAAACAGTAATAAAAAGCGAAGGAGGGGATATGTCATGCCAAAACCAAGGGCACAGACTGGAGAGAAAAACCTGATCAGCCGGCAATTAATCGAACTTCGGCGGAAAAATGATTATTCCCAGCGGGATCTTGCCTACCGGCTTCAGCTTGCCGGATATGATATGGATAAAAATGTTATCACAAGGATTGAAACGAATAAGAGATACGTCACTGACCTGGAATTAAAAGCTCTGTCAGAGATCTTTCACGTATCCTATGACTATCTCATAAATGGGGACGTTGAAGCGGAGGATAAAAATACTGCAACATAACTCTGCGCGTCTATAATGCAAGTAAGTAATCGGCCGCATTACATCAGCATTGCAAAAGAAAAACAGGCATCAGCCGAAAGACTGACACCTGTTTTCTTTTTTCTGTACACTTTTCAGACACTCCGGTACTTTTATCTCTATATCACACTGACAATATCAGATTTTCCGATCTTTCTTGCAGGAATGACGACCGCCGCAGCCGCGATCAAAATATTCAGTATCATAATACCGGCCATGATCCCGCCTGGAATCCCGGATGTTAAATGCAGAAACTGCACTACATGAGACATATAATAATCCATGAATCTCCGAAGCACTATATGATAGATCAGAAATATAAATACATCTGCCAGCACTCCATACATGATTCCTGTCCCAAGAATCATCCGGTAGAATCCTGTATCTGTAATACCCATGGCCCGGATAATCCCGTATTCCCTTCTGCGGGAGAGGATCGAATAATTCATACTGTTCATAATATGGAACAGGCTGATAATCAGCAGGACCACGGCAATTGCAGAAAAGAAAAACTGCTGCTGCTTCAGATACTTCTTCTGGTTCTCAATGGCAGATGTATAATCCTTAAGAACCGCTCTTGGAACATCCCGGATACGCTCGAGCATCTCTCCTGCAGCCTGTTCTCTGTCCGCGCCGTCTATGGCCGACGCATTTACAAAACTGTAATCCCGAATCCCGTATACTCCACGCATCTGCTCATTGGACATAATAATGCTCTCGGCATTGCTCCAGGAATTTACGTTGAGGTATGCATCCTCCTGAGCCAGTGCACGGCTTACAATCGCGCCAATCTCAAACTCTTTCACAATATAATTTTCCTCCGGACTTTGGAATTTCAGCACTTCCTCCAGACAATCCAGTTGTTTTGGCACACGCAGAGTAATAGTGTCACCGGGATGCTTTCCATAAAAATTATAATTGCCCTGGCCGTCCATATTTGCCACCGCGATAACCTGATCCCCTTGCGTAAGTCCCTCCGGATCTGCCTCACCCTCGAGGACAAATCCGCCAAGCTGCTCCAGCATACCTTCGTCATATCCGTAAACATCGTATTTAATCCCGCAGGTTCCATCACCTCTGTCTACACAGATTCCTCCATACCGTTCAAGGAACAGGCTGTCCTTATTCCGTTCGTCAAAATACTCGTCCCATTCCAGTTCCTGTTCCCGTATTATCAACTCACCCAGCACGTATTTTGTCCCGTAAACCTGCCCAAGTTCCGGCATCTTTCGGATCTCATCCACAACTGCCTCCGGGATCGTATCCGACAGCGTATCGGATTTTACAGAGACCCTGTACTCAGACCCCAGCCCGTCATCCGACTTCATGGACATCTCTGCATGTACTTTCAGATTCTCTGTCATATAGGTTGTACAGAGGAAAATACACCCTCCGATGGACAGAGATAAAAGGATTCCGATCACTCGTTTCTTATTGGAAAACATAAACTTTCCTGCCGTCACACTCACCAGGCTTCGGTTCCTTCTGCTGTAGATCCTTCGCCGTCCTTTCAAAAAGGAGGCATCACCGCCCATGGCCTGCCGGATTGACTTCTTCTGCATGGAATGTACGGTAAGCCAACCGACAAAAGCCAATGCCGCAAACAAGAAGAAAAAGCCAGCCGCCATAGGCCCGAACGCCACATAAAAATCCGATGTCCCGCCGCTCCCCAGGATCTGATCTGCTCCTGGAAGAACGCTCTGTCCCTTTCCGGCTGTGCCGGCGGAAAACACATTGCCAAACTTCCTGTAGAACAGCTGCAAGACACCGTTCCCCAGCAGGCACCCCGTCGGATAGCCCGCAAGAAAGAGCGTCCACAGTTCCAGAATCAACGTACCGCCTATTGCTGCTCCGCTGATCCCAAGTGTCTGCATCATCCCATACTCCGCCGCTCTTCTGGAAACCGAGATCTGAAAGATACTATAGATAATAAACAGGCTGAATATGCCAAGCAGCAGAATCATCCCATAAAAAGCCAGGTGATATTCACTTTGCAGTTTTAATATGATATAGGTAAAATTACCTCTTTCGTCGGTCAGCGCAAACTTCACGATATCATAGATGCTGTCCGGCCTCTCCCCGTCCAGATATCTGGTCACTTCATCATTTGCCGTCACCGAGTCCCAGGAGATCCCATATTGGCGGCAGAAAGCCTCCAGCTGTTTGTACAGCTTTTCTCCCTCATCAAACCTCAGGTACAGCAAGGGATGACTTTCCTGTCCCTGGAACCTTTCCCCCACGAAAACTACCATCTCATCCGAACCGGCCGCCCAGGCGCTTTTCACGATTCCTGTAAGTGTATATTCCTTTCCGCCCAGACAAAGCACATCTCCCACACCGCCTGAAAATCCAAGATTTCCCAAGGTATAGCGATCCACCGCAATCTCGTCGGCTCCTGACGGATATATGCCCTCCACAAGTTCACGGTGTGTCATTTTCCGGAAGGACTCATCTGCATCCACGAAATAGATCTTATAAGGTTCTGACACCATATCTCTGACCGTAAGCCTGCCGCACTGCTCAACAGTAAATCCTTCTTCCTGCTGCCCGGCACGCACGGAGCTTAAAGCTTCCTCCCCAGCGTCGAGATAATAATGCCAGTTTCCATAAACAAACTTATTATTTTCCAGATCATTCCTCTGGCTGCTGTACATCAGAGAACTGACGCCGGACAAAAGGGCCGCCGTCAAAATCATACTTGCCAGAATGGCAAAGGTCTGGCTCTTGTAATATCTCATATACTGACATGCAAGCTTTAACATGCGCCATCACCGCCCTTTTCCTGGAATAGGCGCGCTCCCGCCGTCACCCTGCCGTCCTCAATATGGATGATCCTGTCGCAGGTCTGTGCGATGGCCTCATTGTGGGTCACCATCAATATGGTCTGGTTATACTTCCGGCAGCTTGCCTTTAACAGGCCGATCACCTCCACGGTTGTGCCGGAATCCAGATTCCCTGTCGGCTCGTCCGCAAGGAGGATCGCCGGCTTGTTCACCAGCGCCCTGGCTATGGCAACCCTTTGCTGCTGCCCGCCGGACAGTTCACTGGGGTATTTCTTGCGTTTCTCCCAGATCCCAAGCTCCCGCAGCAGTTCCTCAATATACTTGTGGCTGATATGGCTTCCCCTGTCGAAGGTCACCGGAAGGGCAACATTGTCATACACATTGAGGACAGGCATCAGGCTGTAGTTCTGAAACACGAACCCGATATTCCTCCGCCGGAAAATCGTCAGTTCCTTTCTTGTGAGGGAACCAATCTCCCGGCCTTTTATATAGATCCTGCCACCTGTAGGCGTATCCAGGCCGCCTGCAAGATTCAAGAGCGTGGATTTCCCTGATCCCGAGGTGCCCACAATAGCGGCAAATTCTCCTTCCTTTACCTGCATGTCAATATTTTTTAATGCTTCTACCTGATTTTCCTTTTCACCATAGATCTTCTGCACATGGCGTAATTCCAAAATATACTTCATCTGTCATTGCCCCTTTACTGTTAAGATACTAACAGTATACCCTCTGGTTCTTGCAGGTTCTTTACATCCTGGGATTTAGTTCTTACAGTTTTGTAAGAACACAGAAAAACAACTCCCCACTCCATATACTGACTTTACTGTCATATATCCCTTCTCCTTCTCCAGAATCAGCCCAGACAAATAAAGCCCTATGCCGGAGCCCTCTATATGCTCCACTTCCCGGCCTCTGTAAAACTGCCTGAAGATATCTGGGATCTCGTCTTCCCGGATGCCGCAGCCATTGTCTGCCACCTGAATCTCGGTATAGATCTCATAGGGACAGACACGGATCTGTATGACTCCCCCCGATTCCGTATACTTGACGGCATTTTCCAGCACGTTTACCAGAACCTCGGCGGTCCACTTCCGGTTGTGGAACAGCAGCAGATCCTCATACTCCGCGACTGCCAGCAGGATCCCTTTCTTTTCTGCCTTTTCATATACGGCGTCCACTGCGTCCGCAATAGTCTCCCGGATCCGGCTTGGCCCCGCCTCAAACACAATCACATCCTGCTCCAGTTTCACCATCTTAGTCAGAGAACCGATGATCCAGTCAAGCTTATCAATCTGCTTCCTAAGCTTCCCGGCAATCTCCTTTTTCTGGTCTGCATCTAATTCCTGTCCGCTTAGTATATCCGTATAAATAGAAAGATTGGCAAGAGGCGTCTTCAATTGATGGGACATATTCGAGACAAGACTTTTTACCTGCTCTTTCTCCTCCCTGGCGGCGTCCACCTGCCTGCCCAGTACCTCCTGGATCCGGCCGGCCTTATTGGCCAGCGCCGACAATTCCCCCTCCCTGACGTCAGAGGCTTCGATTTTCTCCTGACTCAGCACACAGCTTAGCAGCCGGTCAATGGTGCGGTATGTTTTTCTGACCTGATAAACACTGCCGGCAGCTGCTATACACAGAAGCGCCGCAAAAATCACATAAATTGCCATTTTATACTTCCTTCCAGATATATCCGACCCCGTGAACCGTCTTTATATATTCCGGACCGGACGCATCATTTTCTATTTTTGCCCGCAGCCTGCTGATATTGACGGAAACAGTATTATCATCTACATACTTCCCTTCACTGTCCCAGATCCTGGCAAGGATCTGCTCTTTTGACAATACATGGTTCTTATTTTCCATCAGATAGACAAGCAGCCGGTATTCCTGCTTTCCCAGGAAAATTTCATTACCGTCTCTGTACACTTTACATGCCCCTTTGTCAACCGCAATGCTTCCCGAGGTTATGACCGCTGCCTCTGTACGTCCGTGCAGCAGCTTTTTCATCCTTGCCTTGAGCACGCCGAGAGAAAATGGTTTTGACAGATAGTCATCCGCCCCCAATTCCAGCGCCTTGATCTCATCCATCTCTGTATCCCGGGCCGTCAGCATAATAACAGGAACCGCGCTGAACTTCCGCACTTCTTTGCACAGTTCAAATCCGGTTCCGTCCGGGAGATTACAGTCCAGAAGCACAAGATCATAACCGCCCTTTTGGATCTCTTTCAGTCCCTCTCTCCTGGTTCCTGCATCCGCGACCTCGTACCCGTCCCCGACAAAGGAAAAATGCAGCCCTTCCCGCAGATCGGCATCATCCTCCACAATCAATAGTTTTTTTCCCTGCATGGCTCCACCTCCGGATATTTCTTGTTTTTCCAATACCACCATTTCAGCTTTTCCGGTTCGTGCTGCTCATGTTCCGCAAAATACACTGCACACCGGTATACGTAAAGCGCGCATCGATCCTCCTGGAACCCTTTTTTCAGACAGTCCAGATGATACAATTCCTCTGGATCCCTCCCCACAAGGTCTTCCACACACCGGATTCCAATATGATTCATATGGCGCTCTATATTGGCGCCCACGCCCGGGATCCTCTGCAAGTCACTCACCATGTCTTTGTCTGAAAACGTATTTTGAACTGTATCTGTCTTTTTCCGCATTTTAAGCCCTCCATCCGTTTGATCCCCAGCATTACAGACAAGTATCTCCCCTTATCCACTGAGGCTGTTGATTATCAGTATAACACGGAACAGACAGATTCACCACTATTGCACATCATGAATCCGCATACAAAATAATGGCCGCGCAGTCCGTTCTGTTGAACCAATCACGCAGCCCTGTTGTAATATTATATTTCCAATAAACCGGAATTTGCACTTTCCTGTTACGATGTCTCTGTCAGTTTCATGACAGCATCCTCCTTGGATGCCACAAAAAAGAAGTCTTTCCCTTTGTTTGATTCGTATATAAAATCTTTCAGCGGCTTGCTGGTATAGCGTGAATAATCGCCATAAACAGCTATCTTAACCTGATAATTCAGGTATTTTTGAAGGATCTCGCCTGCAATTCCTGTACTGAGGATGAAAAAATCCTCACAGATCAGATCCTTGCTGATCACGATCTTTGCCGCACCTGTCTCATACTTTACGGTCATTGCCAGATCCAGCGCCGTCTGCGTATCAATGATTACTTTCTCATCATTGGAAACAACTGCAATATCTGTTCCATTCATCTTCAAACATTCTATATTCATAATGTATTTTCCTCCTGTATGCTAAATTCCATCACCTACTTAATTTCACACCGCATCTATCCAGAAATTCTGCCACCCGCTCCATATTTTCCTCTGTCTCAAAAGCCTCATCCACATGCCCTGCACCCTCGAAAATATCAAGTCTCGCCTTATCTTCTCCTGCCGTCTGAACCATGATCTCGTAGAGCCTGCGGGAGTGTTCAACGGGGCAGACCGTGTCTGCATCACCGTGCTGAATCAACACCGGCGGCATATCCTCTGTGACATACCGGGCAGGACTTGCTTTCTCTAAGGTCTCCGGACTGATCTCGGACATCTCCATCCCTGTATAACGCTCAACCGCATCCATCATGTATTCCACACTGAAACCATTATATTCTCCCGCCAGAGCGCTCTTCATAATTGCCGCCAGGTCTGAGGCCGGATACCAGGCTGCCACACAAGCTGCCTCCGAGGTCTGCTCCGGATTTCCCCGCGACAGGTCTTCAAAATCAGCATTCCCCGAAGTAAGTCCCACCATCAGGGCATAATGTCCGCCGGCTGAGTCTCCGGCTACCGCAACACGGTCAGCCTTAACATGGTATTCGTCCGCATGCGCTTTCAGATAACGGAGGGCTGTCTTACAGTCTATGATCCCGGAAGGGTGCGGAGCCTCCCCGCTGAGCCTGTAGTTAATGCTTGCCACAGCATATCCCTTTTCCCTCAGCGTCACCCATGCCCGTTCCTGTCCGTCTGCCTTGTCCCCGGCAGACCAGCCGCCTCCATGAATGAACATAATCAGCGGAAATGGGCCTTCCCCAGTCTCAGGAAGATACAAATCCAACTTCTGCGACTGCGACAAGGTATCATAAGCTATGTCGTAATATTCCCTTGCCTGTATGCCTGGTTCTGTTTTATCCTTCATTTCGTCTTCTCCTTGGGCCTCCTCTGGTATTCCCACACTGTCCTGCTGCTTCATCTCCGGCTTCTCCGCGCAGGCGGTAATGAGGGCTATTACCAGGCAGAAAATAAAAACGGCAGCCCCTCCTTTCCTGTTTATTGATTTGATTGCTTTCCAATTTCTCATAACATCCCTCCACACTTTTGTTTTCATTTGAAAATGTATCAACTACGCAATAGAAAAGGGGCTAAGATACATTTTATCTCATACCCCTTATAATAATTTCACTTTTTTATATATTTCCAGCAATTTACAACACGCCTATTCTTCGTGCTTTCCTGATAATGTCAATTCGGCTTTTGTCTTTGACGTATTGTAAGAAAAACTGCCATAGTCTATGGTACCAAACATATCACTGCCTGCACTCTCTGTCAGCGAACTTATAATATCACCTGCAGAATCGTATGTACTATCAGGCGTAAAGCCTGCAGCACAGCAAAACCACTCTCCGATAATCTGTTTTACATCCAACAGAAGCCAGCCCTTTTTATACCACATAAAAGACTCTATATTATATCTGCAATCAATTTCCTGGCCGGAAGCTCCATTAAATGTTATACTTGCCCCTGTACCGGTTTTAATTTGATTGTCTGCCATCTGACTCGGATCAAGCTTAACAATAACTACATTTTGCTTCTCTCTGATAATATCAGCCATCTGATTATATCTTTCAACAAATTGATTCAATGAAAATTCCCCATTTTCAATAGAATCAACCAATTCTGCGCTGTCCTGAAAATCCTGTTCCGCCAACGGCCGGAAATATTCCAAAGCTCCGGGATAATCACCTTCATTATATAACTGTTCTGCAATTTTATACTCACAAAACTTCTTTTGCTCATCACTGTCTTTATAATTTTTATTTTTCAACGCCGTGAAAATTTCCAGCGCTTCTAAATATTTTCCCTCCTCAAAAAAAGATGATGCCATATGATAACTACATTTAAAAATCCTTTCATATGAATCTTTATAATCCCCCAGCTGTTCAAACTCCTGTATCGCCTCATAGTATTGTGCATTATCCATCATTTTCTTGGCATTATTATATACTCTCAAATTTCCTGTTCCCAGATACACAATGACAGAAATAGCGATCACCAACACAACCCCGGCACATCCGATTATTATTTTATTCCTTTTTCCATTTGTCGTTTTTTTCTCTTCCATATCTTTTGTCCCTCCGCAACATAGTGTAACTCTCATTTTTTCTATTTTATCATATTGAATTATACTTTTATATACACTCTCTGTTCCGTTTAGGAACCATATGGATAGGAAGCTGTGAAAAATTTTTTACCTCTTATGTATCCAAAGAAATCTCATCCCACTCGTCAATCTCACTGATCAGCCATTCCATCCCTGGCAATTTGCGCTCTTTATTCACAATTCTTCGAGCTGCAGATATTTTCCCTTCCCCTCATATTCATGTCTGCCCTTTCTCCAGTTCCGCTAAAAAAGCCTTATATTTTTCTATGGCCGTGTCATAACAAAAATACCCGGTCTCCTTTGGCCAGCGGTCACTGACATTTCCGGCCATAACCTGATTAAGGAACATACTTCCTTCTGTCTCAAAGCTTTCATTTCCCTCGCAGGGATACAATTCGCAAAACATCATAACCGTATTTTGTAATTTTTCCGCTGTCTCATCTGTGTTATCCAGCGAAAGACAAGGATATCTAAAAGAAGTAACCTTACTGCATTGCTCCTTGTTAGTTATCATAAGGCTTGCCTCCTCGATGCAATACAGAAAAACTTTCCGCGAATAATTATCCTGATAAGTCCAGCCTCCGCCCTCCATTGGATAAGCATATGCAAAACACATAATCTTACCGTTTTCTTTATCCTGCAGTTTTACCGCGGGACATTCCAATTTCCTCTGCGTGTCCGGTTCCCCATCTGTATATGCAATATAAGTAAACTTCTCTATGATTTCAAATTCTTTACCATACACCCTTTCCATGTATGCCAGTAATTCAGCACTGCCGGGTCTGCTGATTTTTAATAATAAGACAAACCCGCCTGTCATACACAGTATAACGAGAACCAATACAGCAGGCAGCAGTTTTGATCTTTTCTGCATTTTGCACCTCCTGTACAGCTTGTTTCTTAAGTATTTTATATCATCTACTGCGGCATCGTCAATGCATCCTTTCAAATATTATGGTTTCAAATATTACGGTTTTCTCCTGACTACAGCAAACCGCCCGGAGCCAGGCGATTTAAAACGCTGGCTCCAGGCTCGCTGCCTTACGGGTTCAGAAAGAGATTATTCTCCTTCAATTGCAATATATTTCTTCTCTTCCACCTGCGGCTTTCTCTCCTCCGGCTTCGGGATACTCAACTTCAGTACCCCGCTTTCGTACCTTGCACGAATATCCTCCTGCTTCATGGCTTTACCGACATAGAAGGATCTGCTCATGCTGCCTGCATAACGCTCCCGGCGGACAAATCTGCCGGTCTTTTCTTCCGTCTCCTCCTTATCAAACCTTTTTGCCGCACTGATGATCAGATAACCGTCCTTCAGTTCCAGGGACAACTCCTCTTTTTTGAAGCCGGGCAGGTCTATATCCACCTCATAACGGTCATTATGTTCCTGCACATCTGTCTTCATCATGTTCATCCCATGGCGGCCATACAACTTTCTCTGCGCTTTCTGCACAGCCCTGTCATCAAATACAGGAAAATCAAAAAAGTCATCAAATAAATCATCAAATAAATTTTCTCCAAAAATGCCAGGTGTCATCATAAGTCATCGGCTCCTTTCTTTTTCTTGTTCTATTTGTGTTATAACATATATATTAGCACTCGTCAATAGGGAGTGCTGACATTTTTTGTGAACTTTTTGTGTCCTCCGGATTTTATCTGCCTTTTTGCAGGATTTCTAATAAATATTATGGTTTCCCCCATCCGGCCGATATATAATGAAAGGTCTGTTTTACACCTTTTCCGACAGTTTTATGAAACGCTTGATTTTTATGACAAAGAGGATGACGAAAATGAAAGAAGAAATAAAAGAAAACAGCACAAAAATAACGGCTCTTAACCTTCCCCGCACTATCCATCTGGTTCCCATGGATCATATTGACGGTTTCGACGTCCGTCCTGGATTTTATGAAACCAATGGGGCTACTGCTATCCCCGGAGGTGTTAATTTTACAGTCTGTTCCCAAAATGCTGCCTCCATTGAACTGCTTCTATTTAAGCGAGAAGCGCAGGAGCCTTTTGCAGTGCTTCCTTTCCCGGCACATTACCGGATCGGAAATGTATATTCTATGATCGTTTTCAAACTGAATATTGAAGAGTTCGAGTATGCCTACCGCGTAGACGGACCATACGAACCCAAGAAAGGACTAATCTTCAACAAGCACAAATATCTTCTGGATCCTTATGCCAAGGCCGTTACCGGTCAGAGCCGGTGGGGCTGTACTCTCCCGCGGAGCCAGCATTATAAGGCCCGGGTCGTTAAGGATGATTTTGACTGGGAGGATATGCGGCCGCCGCTTCTTCCCATGGAGGACCTGATCATATATGAGCTCCATGTCCGTGGATTTACCATGCACGGCTCTTCTGCTGTTGCAAAACCCGGAACCTTCGCGGGACTCATGGAAAAGCTTCCTTACCTGCTTAAGCTGGGAGTCAATGTGGTAGAACTGATGCCGATCTTTGAATTTGACGAAATGCAGGATTACCGGGAAGTAAACGGGCAGAAGCTTTATAATTACTGGGGTTATAACACCGTCAGCTTCTTTTCCCCAAATACCAGCTACACAGCCAGCACTGAATATAACCGGGAAGGAAATGAACTGAAAAATCTCATCCGAACCTTCAACCAGCATGGAATTGAAGTATTCCTGGATGTTGTCTTTAATCATACCGCGGAAGGCAATGAACAGGGCCCCTTCTTTTCCTTTAAAGGTTTTGACAATAATATTTACTACATGCTGTCACCGGACGGCAAGTATCATAATTTCAGCGGCTGCGGAAATTCTCTGAACTGCAATCACCCCATTGTAAGGCAGATGATCTTAAACTGCCTGCGCTACTGGGTTACTGCCTACCGTGTCAACGGTTTCCGTTTTGACCTTGCTTCCATACTGGGCAGAAACGAGGACGGTTCCCCGATGTCGGAGCCGCCTCTGCTGCAATCTCTTGCGTTCGATCCGATTCTCGCAGATGTCAAGCTGATTGCCGAGGCATGGGATGCCGGCGGGCTGTATCAGGTAGGCTCATTTCCGGCCTGGAACCGCTGGGCAGAATGGAACGGAAGATACCGCGACGACATGCGGCGCTACCTGAAGGGCGATGCCGGCCTGGCTCAGGCTGCTGCCCTCCGCATTGCCGGTTCCGGAGACATTTATGAGGCTCATTCCCGCAAAAATGCTTCTGTAAATTTTATCACGTGTCATGACGGTTTTACCTTATATGACCTCTTCTCCTACAACGAGAAACACAATGAGTCGAACGGATGGAATAATACAGACGGCGCCAATGATAATAACAGTTGGAACTGCGGTGTGGAAGGCGACACAGACGCCCCGGAGATCCTCACCCTTAGAAAACGCATGATTAAAAATTCCTTTGCCCTTCTTATGTGCAGCAGAGGAATTCCTATGTTTCTTGCAGGAGATGAATTCTGCAACACACAATTTGGCAATAACAATGCTTACTGCCACGACAGCATCATATCCTGGCTTGACTGGGACAGATTAGAGCAATACCACGATATCTTCGATTTCTTCCGATATATGATACGATTCCGCAAAGAACACCATGTGCTTCGCACCAACATCAGCGACGGCGTCTGCGGACTTCCGGATGTGAGTTTCCACGGCACCAGGCCCTGGTGCTCACAGTTTGCAGAGTATGACAGATATGTCGGAGTCATGTTTGCCGGTCAGGCATCCGGCACAGGACCGGAGGTCATCTATGTTGCCTCTAACGCTTACTGGGAAGATCTGGAAGTAAAACTTCCAAAGCTTCCGGCATCCATGTGGTGGGAAATTGCCGTAGATACATGGAAGGAAGAGCAGAAACATGCTCCGATAAATGGAGAGTCGATCCTGATACATGCAAGAAGTGTTATGGTTCTGGTCGGGAAATAGATTGGGGCAGCAGACAGACAAGCAATCCTCCGTTAATTGCTGCTTTAAACTTATTCATTTCTAAAGATATGAGGAAAAGTGACGGCTTACACATCAACAGCTGCCTTGTGGGAAAATCAAAAATTTGGGATTTTCCCACAAGAGTATAAAACACTTCTCTTCCTTCTGCCTGTATCGCTGGATTTTTTTAGATTTTTCCAGCGCAAAAGCTTCTTCTAGCTGCTCTTTCCTAACACCGGCCAGAATACAAAGTGATAAGGCACTATTTTTCCAAATATATACTGTTCACAAACATTACTCTTCCGTTACTTCTCCGATCACTCCTACCTTATTCTTTCCCAAAGTATACATAAGGATCAGATATACGAAAAATCCGGCCAACAATGAATTCAGAAAGCCCCAATTACCCAGGCCACGAAAGCCAGCACATTGCATTTACAGTATACCGTTCCTCTCCCAAATTCATAATGACGTCTTCTTACAAAATAATAATCTGCAATAAGAACTCCTGCTGATGGCGGAAGTGCAACGCCTAAAACAGACAGCCAGCGGCTAAAATGATTCGAAATACCTAATACTCCCAAAATTGTTGCTGCAATACCTGTCACCAGAACAATATATCTCTTTTTGCCTTTGATAATATTTGAAAATCCCAGAGAAGCAGAATACAAATTGTTATCATTAGTTGTCCATTGTGCTGCTATGAGCACTAAAAGTGCCGGGAAGCCAAGTCCCATCTGGATCATTGCAGCAGGCATATTATCATTTCCTGTTGCCAAACAGGTAATAAACCCTGCAATAATAATAAATGTATTTCCTCCTAAATATCCTAATATTGTACTGGTTACGGCAATGCGGGGAGTTTTTGCATACCGTGTAATATCTGCTTGTGCACATCCCGCTGTTGCAATAGAACCCACTACCATCACAATAGCTGCACTGATACTCAATGGCGCTTTCGGCTGCATTGCCGTAAGAACACTCAATCCTCCTGCACGGCTTGTCCCTGCAATTACCGCTGCAATAGAAAGCAGGATAATGAGAGGTACTGCAATCGTACTTAAAATAGAAAGGCCTTTATATCCTACATATGCGGTGATCATCATTAAAATACCACCCCAGAATGCTGCCACCGAAACTTTGGTGATAAAACCGCCGCCTGGGAATAGAGCATGCAGGGTTTCTCCAAAAAAACCTACCTGCACCGAATACCAGCCCAGCATTACGATCGCAATGACAAAACTAACAATGAAAGACCCATAGCGCCCAAAAGAATGCCTCATCAACATAGAAGTGGACACCCTTTCTTTTGCACCAATATACCCTACAGCACATGCATAAGCCACTACGATACAGTTTCCGAAAAATGAAACCAGAAGCCCTTGTACAAGAGTAAGCCCAAATGCCAATGCGGAACCTGTAAAAAGTCCAGAGACACAAATACAATATCCGGCGCTTACAAAGGCCAAGTTCAAAAATCCCCGACTTTCGCTGTCTGGAACACGCTGTGTAGCATTATCATTACTATACACGGCCATCTTATCTTCCTGTGTACTGCCTGAAAAATCTTTTTGATTGTCACTATAACTCATAGTTCACCTCCTCTTTTAGTATAAGAACCATGTAACCCTTCGATTACATAAATGAAGGAAATGCAAAACAATACTTATTGTCTGCCCTTACGATCCTTAATTATCCCATCAGATCCTCAATCGGAACATAATCATAATCATAGCCAAAATATCTGGCACTTAGAATGGAAAGCCCTTTTTCTGTCCTAAACTGAGCGTTTCCTTTCATTCCAAGGACTGCAACATGATTTCCTTCTCGAATATCGGTATTTGTAATAGGTTCCGCCGTCTTTGCATCTACTACCTCAATTAAATCAGGGCTGCATACATACGGCTTTCCATCCAACCACGAAACATGATTTTCATTTTTATACCAGAACTTAAAGGTATGTCCCTCAAATTTTCCGGTTCCTTTGATAGTACAATCTCCAATCAAATATCCCGCAGAATCAATCCAACTCTTTCCAGAAACAATGCCCTCAAATAACTGCCATGCATCTGCCGCCTCCATTGCCGCCTTCACCGGATCATCTCCCGCTTCCCTTGCCTGTCGGATAGCTCGTCCAAGATTTAAACACTTAGTCAATGTTCCTGGAATAATTGCTTTTTTCATATCCTTTCCTTTGATCACAAGACCGCTCTCTGCACAGATCACCATAGCATTTGTACTGAATCCCTTACCAAATACCTCTACCATCTGACTGTTTACCGAGTTTTCAATCGTTAGTACATTGCCCCACCGGTCACAGCTTACTACCGGCGTCAGGTTAAAATCGTACAACATGGGGGAAGCCTGCGGCATTTCCGGCAAAGCGCGTCCGCTGTAGTCTCCGTCTACTACATGCATCTTCAACCGCGCAGCTGCATCAACCGGCGCCGGTGTATTGATGCCTCCCAGTTCAAAAGGAACTAATGCGTCAAATTTTTCTACGCCCATTCTGGCTGCCAATCCTTCAATTGAAGCTGCCATTTCCCGCTCTACCGTCTCTTTACACAGCCCTTTTTCAGCCATTTCTTTCTTTATTTCTGGTTTTGCCGGTGCAATTGATCCCATAAAAAGCGACATACAAGTCAAAGCGTCATCTGGAATACTCATAGGGTCTATCCAACCCAGTTCCAGCCCATCTTCCAGATCTTCCAGCAGATATCGAAGGCCCACATCCTGTGGGCCGCCTCCCCCAGTACCCATAAATGTACATCCCCGTACAAAATCCCTTGCATCCGTTTCTGTTTTGATCGTAATCATACGCTCTCCTCCTTATATTATAATTCTACTTCTATTATGATTATATATTCTGTATTTTCTTGCATATAGTTTTTATAGTACAAAAATTTTATATATATTTTGTTTATTTAGACAATTCATTTCACTTTTATGTGAAATCAGTTTAAACTGCTTTAAACTGCCTTACTATAATGAAAAAGTGATTTTCAACCTGTAATATAATAAAGCCCAGCATACGCTGGGCGGGATTTTCTCTTTCCTTGTCGATGCGATGGAAGATCTCACTCTCTGCCATTCCCCCAAAATCCTCATGGATACATCATTGGAAAGTTTTAATTATTTAAATTTAAAATACGATGAATAGCTAATGCCAAATAAAGATAATGATTTCCGCGAAATTCGAAATACTCGTTCCCTAAAGCAAGACGGGCTTTTCGAATTCTATATTTGATAGTATTGACATGGACAAACATTTTTTCTGCTGTTTTAGAAATATTTCCGTCAGTGTCCAAGAAAAAAATTTCCAGAGTTTTAATTATTTCATCTCTGTCTTTGATCCTGTTAAGCGGAGCTAAAACCAATAGGTTAAATTCCATTTTCTGAGAATTATTTGAAATAATACGCTTACAATCTTCTGCAATACGTATAGAAAGCATATCAAATACTGACCGCAGAGGATTAATACGCACCATAAAATCCCAACAGCTGCATATGGATAAATAAATATCCTTAATAAATGTAAGAGAATCCATCTGCATATATGCCAATTTAACAGAAAATGACTTCTCGTTCAGGATTGCATATAAGGAGGACGCCAGTTCCTTTAAATCACTAAATGTCAGATTCTCTAAAAGCAATACGATCACGGCCTCTTCTGATATATCCAGTAAAGAAGAAAACTTCTGTGAATCAAAAAAGGCGGCAGTCTCCCTGCCAAGGCGCTGTAATTGAATTTCCCTTGCGCGAACAGACTCACTGCTCAACCGGAGATAGAAAAGCGTTCCCGATTCTTTTTCATAGTCAGAGATATTTTTAGCGTTCGACGTTTCATCATGAAACGTACCGGATAGTAAAGTTCGAAGAAGCGTAGAATGCTGTTTTTCTTTAAATCCCAAATGCCAGACATCATCCGCAATCGAAAGAATTTCGGACGCCTGACGCAGCAACAGGGGATCCATTTTCCTGCTGGATGTTATACAAAAAAGAAATAACGGCGGAAAGACGCGGGATGCTGCATCTTGAAAATGTAAATACAGAGTCCTGTTCCCAACCGTTTGAGAAACGGGAGAGAACTTGCTGATAATTAATTCATCCAAACTGATATCTACCAGAAAATCTTTCATTGTTATATTAGGAAGGGAAGGAGGGCACCACTCGGAAATGTATGTTAAGTCTGAACGATACAAGAACAAATGACTTTCAATATTCTGTCCGATCAATTCCAAAAGTTTTGTGACAGTACGCCGGGATTTAGGAAGAACAGAAAAACGATAGAGAACCTTGTCAAAAAAGCGGCACTCGGAAGATCTTTTCAAGTATAAGGACTCCATGATATCCTGGATCATTTCACTGTAGCTGACATCCTGATTAGAAAAAATGACAAGCAAAGGATAATCCAGTTGATCAGCCAAAGCTATAAGTGCCCCGTCTACATCAGGCATGACAATTCCAATATGAAACAAAACCAGTGCTGCAGTCCCGAGTTTTTGGAGTTGACGGAGGGTAGAACATTGAGCGCTGACATCATTTTTTTTGCTGTAGAAAGAAGTAATGACGATATCACCTTCTCCAAAAAAGGGTGACCGGAACATTTCCTTGTCAGACCATTCGAGAACAGTACAAGAACGCACAGGACGGGACAATCCTTTCTTCCCGCCTACTACTTTGGCTTTGGAAAAAGAAGCCATACTCAAACAGTCCTTTACCGTTAAATCCATTAAATCACCTTCTACGCCCTCGTTTTATAAATGACTATATTGTATCATACGCATATTATGAATGCAATCATTTTGCAGACCGTTATGACCATTATGAAGACCACTTTTCAGATGCTGCCTGAATCCCAGCGACCGCGCCGTCTGCAACTGCCGTAGCCACTTGTCTTATCTTCTTTACGCAGATATCTCCTGCCGCAAATACTCCCGGAATCTGCGTCTGCATGGAATGATCAACCGGAATATATCCGTCTTCCAGCTTCAATTCCGTATACATCTGGGTATTGGCAACAATTCCCGCATATACAAACACTCCGCACTCTGCATCCTTTACAATCTGCTTCTTTCCCGTTCTGTTATCTGTAAACTCAAGCTGTTCTGCCGCCCCGTCTCCGTATACCGCAGTGAGGCTCGAATGCGGCATGACCTCTATAGAATCACAGACAGCAGCCTTATCCTTGAATTCCTGAATACATGCCAGTTCATCCTCCACGCAGACAATCGTAACCTTTCCCGCTATTTGGGCAAGATACAGTGCTTCCTTCACCGCCCCGTCCGCTCCGCCGATAACATAGACATTCTTTCCTTTATAATCCGGCCCGTCTTTCGGTGCATTTAATCTGACACCCTTAAGGTCTTCCCCCGGAATTCCCAGCATACGTCCGGAACCGCCGTTTGCAAGAATTAAAGCTTTCGATTCATAACTCCCTTTATCCGTAATGACTTTTTTTATTTCGCCGGCAAGCTTTGTCTGCATCACATTTTCATAGCGGATCTCCACACCGGCTCCAAGCGCCTGCTCTTTCATCCGTTCGGCAAACGTATGGCCGGATTCTCCCTGAACAATTGCTGTATAGTGTGTAACTGTGGACACGGTTCCGATCAAACCGCCCACCTGCTTCTTTTCCAGCACCAAAACACTTTTCCCTCTGCTTTTTCCATAGACAGCCGCACTAATCCCGGCCGGGCCGGCGCCGATCACAATGATGTCATACATTTTTGTATCCTCCCCATACATAAAAAATAGCAGGCAATAATTAATCTCCCGGCTTTTCCCGGCTATTAACATATGCCTGTTATCCATTGTTCCCTGTCCATTCAGACATTATTCGAAGCATTCTGCAAAGGGCTGACAAAAAACTGACAGCCCTTTTATTGTATTTCAAATCATATCGTACTATTTCACGCCGCAGTCCTTTAGGAATATGGCTGTTTTTCCGGCATCCTCCTCCGGCGCTTTGCTCTCAGCATCACATTCTACCGCCAGCTCTATCTTTTTATCACTTTCCTGCAGCAATCCTAGAATAGGCTTAAAATCTATAAGTCCTTTATCAAGAGAGCAGAACCTGCCTTTTTCATCCACACCCTTCAGGTGAAAATATTGAATCCGCCCAATGTATTTTTTCGCTACATCATAAGGGTTCCCTCCCCCTAATGCCACATGTCCGCAATCCGGGCAGAGCCATACTTTTGTATGCTCCATCACCTTATCAAGCTGTTCCGGGCTTTCTACCAGTGAACCCATATGAGGGTGGAAACTTGTTATAAGGCCAATTTCCCCGGCCCTGTCAGAGATCCCATCCAACGCTTTCCCCAGTTTTTCATAATCAGATTCCCGGATACCCCGGCAGCGGACTGCGCCTCCTCCCAGTACCAGATGCCTGGCGCCCAGTTTCCTGGCAAGCCGGGCCGTACGCATGATCTTGGCGTACTCCTCTTCAAGTATTTCATCATAAATAAAATTAGCGGCACTATATACAGCCTTAAGGGACACCTGGCATCTTTCCAGAAGAATCTGTAGTCTCCCCGGATCATCCTCATATGCAAGCAGGTTCCCATCAAACATTTCAACACTTTCATAGCCGGCCTTTGCAATCCCCCTGACTGCATCCTCATCACTTCCTGTGGCTACATAATATGCATAATTTACATTATTCGAACCACAGCAATGGGTAGTAACTTTTCCCCATGCATTCGTACTGTACGCAACATCCATCATCTTCCCTCCTGACTATCCAGCATCCGTCCCATCTGCTCGGCAATTTCTACGCATTCTCCAAGAATTGCCTCATCACACATGGAAAATATAGGAGCAGCCGGATCATTATTAACTGCAATCACATGTCCTGCATTCCGAATTCCAATGGTATGCTGCAGTGCCCCGGAAACTCCAAAGCTTATATACAGATCCGGTGCAATGGTCTTTCCGGTCTGCCCCACCTGGATATCAAAAGGAGCCCATCCTTCATCCACCACCTTGCGGGTAGCTCCAAGAGCCGCACCCATCTTTACCGCCAGACGCTCTATCTTCTTAAAGTTTTCCTCACTCCCCACACCGTATCCGGCTACGATCACCACATCCGATTCCGCCACATTTTTGTATGAATTAGGATTTTCCCCAAGATAAGTACGCCTTGTCCTTTTTGAATTCACATCCAGATCAAAATCCATCTCCGTTATCTGTGCCCTTTTCCCTGCGCTGCATTCCCTGACCGTAAATACATTCGGTCTGACGGACGCCATCTGAGGCCGGCACCCTGGCGTGATAATAGACGCCATAATATTTCCTCCATAGGTAGGACGGATCTGTACCAGATTCCGATCCTTATCTACGTCAAATCCTGTGCAGTCTGCAGTAAGTCCTGTCTTAAGCTTCGCTGATACCCTGGGCGCCAGATCTCTTCCGGTCTCTGTTGCCGGCATAAAAAGAACGGATGGACAGCGCTTTTGACAGATTTTTTGAATCAGATCTGCATAAATATCTGTATTATACTCTCTAAGAATCTCGTCTTTCACTACGATCACTTCATCACACCCGCAGGCTCCTGCCTGCTCCGGCAGCCCTTCCGGAATGCTCCCACATAACAACAGAAGTCTGAGTTTCTCTCCCAGCTCGTCCGCAATCCGCCGTCCCTCTGCAAGAAGTTCTAAGGTAACTTTCCTTAGTCTTCCTGTCACAGGTTCCAGCTCGGCTGCTATATATACGTCCTTATATCTGTCTATATCTTCTTTGTCCACTTCCTTTTCTTCTTTGAGTATCGCTGCCTCGGGGCAGACGTCTGCACACACGCCGCAATTCTGGCAGGTATCCATCACAAGCACCGTCCCATGTTCTGCCTTGAGTGCACCAAAAGGACAACTTTCCACACAGATGCCGCACCCTATGCATTTTTCTTCATCTATCCTGACCATATTCCTTCTCCTTTCTTTCCGTCCCTTATCTATGGCAGTACCTTCGACATCTCCGGAATGCTCAATATCTTTTGCGCCAGGGATTCGGCAGAACCGCGCATAAATTCTACCTGTGCCTTCTGTTCGATTCCCCCGTTGATAATCATCTGAATCCGCTCTCTTGCAGGCAGGGTATCATCAATCACTACATAACTCTTCTGCCTTGAATCCGACATCTGAATTTTCACTACTCTGGTGGGAGATCCTGCACTCCCAACACGATCCGGGTTCAGTCCCTCTACAGCGCCAGCTCCTACTTTCTCAGGTGTACGCCCGCAAGACTTACCTTCTCTTGGAACAGCACTCTGCCTCATAACACAGACAAGTATCTTCTGCTCTGTCTCATGCTGCTCCATATATTTTCCGACGCTTCTTGTGATTTTCCATTTTTTCCCTTCGCGCGCAATACCATTTACGTAAGTAAACTGTGCAATATTCAGATTTTCTGCTATGATGGGGCCTACCTGTCCGGTGCTTCCGTCAATGGCCTCCGCACCGCATACGATCAGGTCATATTCAAGACCGCCAATAAACTGAGACAGTAAATATCCGGTCGCAAGTGTATCTGAACCTGCGAACGTCCGGTCCGAAAGCAGGTATGCCTCATCTGCCCCCATATCCAGGGCCTGCTGCAAAACCTCCTCTGCCTGGCCTGGCCCCATAGATACAACTGTCACCTTCCCTCCGTAGTTCTCCTTCAGCCGCAGAGATAATTCCACACCTGCTTCATCAAAAGGATTCATAATTGAAGGGACTCCCTCTCTTACCAGGTTATTTGTCTCTTTATTGATCTGTACCTCATTCGTATCGGGAACTTGCTTTATACATACAACTATATTCATCAGATGTCCTCCTTATATCCCTCTTCCTGCCAGTTCTGCATCAAAGATTACCTGCTCGATGGCTCGCGGCGCAACACAGTCCCCCACTGCACGGATATCTTTGCCCGCCGCCTTGAGTTCTTTATACAGCTGATTGTCTGAACTGCTCTGCGCCGCTATAATGACAGTGTCATATCCTCCAAGTACCCTCTCGGCCTGGCTGTATACATTACGGATGGTCACTTTATCACCTTTAATCTCCGAAATAGTGTGAGAAGCGATAATCTCTGCCCCTCTCTCATAGAGCCGCTTCAGCAGCAGGGTATTGTTCGTTCCTTCTATATCACATCCAAGAAAATTACTGGTGGTGACAATAGTTGTATCCGCTCCCAGCGCAGTCACATAGTCTGCCGTTCCGCCGGCCTGATAATATCCAATATCATCAAAAATCAATACCTTCTGCCCGATAAGTTCCAGATGCCTCATGGCCTGACGGCAGTCGATCACCCGTATCCCTGCCTCATCCATTTTGATATAATCAGGGATTACCGGAACGGAACCTGTCGCGGCAATGATAACATCCGGCGCTTCCTGCTCCACCAGTTGTCTATCTACCCTGGTGTTCAGGTGAATATCTACGCCGTGCCGCTTCAACTGATATTTCAGATAGCGGTATACTTCCCCCACCTCTGCGCGGTACGGCATCTTCTCGATCAACAGGACCTGACCTCCAAGCTTGTCACTCTGTTCATACAACGATACGCTGTGTCCTCGTTTTGCGGCTATTTCTGCTGCTTTCATGCCGCTGATCCCTCCTCCGATCACCAGCACCTTCTTACCTGCTTCCGCCGGTGTAAGAGTCCCGATTCCAAAATACTTTTCTCTTCCTGCCCCTGGATTCTGTACACATTCCACATCGATGCCGTCATTTCCCAGACAGCCCTCATTACAAGCTATACAGTGGCGAATATCATCCAGCTCTCCCCTCATCGTCTTGTTCGGGGTCTCCGGGTCGCAGATCAGCTGCCGGCACATACCTACAAGATCCGCACAGTTTTCACTAAGCAGCATTTCTGCCTGTACAGGATCATTGATACGCCCAAAAGCAATAACCGGAATGTCTACTGTCTTTTTCAGTTCAGCGCTCATATAGAGGGCAAATCCAAGAGGAACTACTGCCGGAGGGATCTCCATATAAAAAGAGCTGAAGGAGCCTGCATCTGTACTAAGATAATCTACTCCCGCTTCCTCCAACCGCCGGGCCACCTTCAGGCCATATTCCATGGAATATCCTCCCTCTATGAATTCATCGACGCAAAGTCTGATTCCAATCGGATAATCCGGCCCCACAGCTTTACGGATAGCCTCTATAATTTCCAGCGGATAACGCATCATGTTCTCAAAACTGCCGCCATATTCATCCTCTCTTTTATTAAACAAAGGTGAAATAAAAGTTCTCAGCAGACCATCGTGAGCGATCTTAAGTTCCACCGCATCCCATCCCACGCCTTGCTGAAGCACCGCGGCTTTGACATAATAATCTTTGATCTGCTCCATTTCCTCTTTTTCCAGTTCTTTTGTATTAAAATGACAGGATGGCTCCGGCATCTGGGACGGCGCCACAAGAATCTGCGGCGGATTCTTCAGTGTATTATGTCCTCCATGGTTAAGCTGCGTAATGCATCTGCATCCGTATTTATGTACCTCCTCTGCCAGCCTTCTGAAATTCTCCCTGTTTCTCGGGTCGCTCCCTACGGGATATTCATCTGACATCATGCTGTGGGGATCCACGTTCTGGCTTACGGTTACCGCCGCAGCCCCGCCCTTGGCCCGCTCCACATAGTGCTGGATATTCCGCTCCGAGAACAGGCCGCAGTCCATCCAACCTTCGTCAATGGCATATCCGGTCAGGTGGGGTAAAAATATAAATCGATTTTTCAGTTCCATCTTTCCTATTTTGAATGGGGACAATAATTTCGTAAATTTCTGATTTGTACCTTCCATATTGTATAATCTGCATTGTGTCCTTTTCTGTCACAATGCCCTCCTTTCTTCTATCGATTTCTGTGCGAAGCCCCGGAAAACATCCGCCATATCATGACTACGATCAGCGTAAGACCCCATATAAGAGTCTTGGTGTATGTATTGAGCGCCGGAAACATATTGATAGCAGAAGCTATAAACTGTACAATTAGCACAGCCACTGCCACACCTCTTACCTTTCCTGCGCCTCCCTCCGCATCTACTCCTCCAAGAATAGCAATCATCACACATTGCAGTGTATATGCGTCTCCATAATCCGCTTTTGCAGAATTCGTCCTCGACATCATGACCAGCCCTCCAACAGCGGCCAGGATTCCGCCAAGAATAAACACTTTCAGCGTGTAAGCCCTGACTTTCAACCCGCTATATTCTGCTGCCTTTCTATTTGTACCCAGCATATAGATATTGCTTCCAAATGTAGTCCGGTTCAGCAAAAAACTGAGCGCCAGAACGCAAATGGCAAAGACCAGAAATGGAATCGGGAGCACCCCTCCCATATCCAGCCGGCCGATTTCCGAATATGCCCCCGGAAGCCCGCTGATCGCTTTCCCCTGCGTGACGGCTATCGATATACCCTGAAACACCTGGGCAGTCCCTATCGTGGCGAGCATGGCCGGAACACGAAAATGATAAACCACAACGCCATTGATCCAGCCGGCAGCTGCACCTGTCAAAGCGGCTGCGGCAACCCCTGCCAGAATTACCACCGTCCCTGACTTCCCCTGCCCCCAGCTTCCGGTCATTATGAAAGCTGCAGTAATTGAGGATAGATTGGCAATTGCCACAACGGAAAGGTCTATCCCTCCCAGCAGCATTGCAAGCATAACACTGAAGGTCATAATGCCGAACTGAGGAAATTGTGCAAGCATGGACAGCATATTCTCAGAAGTAAGAAATTTCTCCGGCTTCATAAATGCGACAGCTGCAAATACAATGACTGCAATAATGACCAGCTGAAAGAAGGTTTTGTCTTTCTGGTAAAACATCAACATTTTATTCCTATTTTGATTATTCTTCTGCATGTCTGACTCCTTCTCTGCCCGCAGTGATTTTCCTGGTTCCCGCAGCCCGGTACGAAGTAACAGAGGTGCCGGCCACAATAATAATTCCCGTGAATAATGTCTGCCAGTAACCTGGAATTCCAAGAAGCAAAAGACTGTTTTCCATAATTGTAATAAGGCCCATTCCAAGAAGTGTCCCCAGTATCGTACCCTTCCCGCCGTTTAAGCTGGCTCCTCCGAGGACAACCGCCGCTATTACATTCATTTCCATTCCGATCATATTGCCCGGCGGATTATATCTTGCCATGCAGATACGGATAACTGCTGCCACTCCCGCCAGGACGCCCATATAGCAGTATACGAAAAACTTGATCTTCTTTACCTTAAACCCCATCCGGACAGCCGCGTTCTTGTTTCCGCCGGAAGCATAGATGCCCCGTCCAAGCATAGTATGCTTCAGAATAAACCATGTGCCCGCCGTCACACCGATCAGGATGAATATAGAATAGGGCATCGCTGATGTAATATCCAATTCCTTGTTAGTGACGCAGAACAAACTGGACATTCCAAAATCACTCATACCTTTCGGAAGAACA
Source organism: uncultured Dorea sp. (assembly GCA_947645355.1). Taxonomy (GTDB): domain Bacteria; phylum Bacillota; class Clostridia; order Lachnospirales; family Lachnospiraceae; genus Dorea_D. Next base: position 65,538 of record CANSCI010000004.1, read on the forward strand.
TTCTGGGATGACGCATTAAGAATCCCCAGCAGAAGCCCCTGAAACACAGACATCGTGCCCAGCGTTACGATCAGCGGAGGCAGATCCAGTACCGCGATGAAGAATCCGTTGGATGCAGCAAGGATAAGCGACAGCGCAGCTACCAGTAGAAAAGCCGCCAGGACACTGCCTTCATATCCTGTCCTGAGCAGAATGTCAATCCCCACATAGATGGACAAGCTTGCCAGCGCGGTAAAAGACACATCAATCCCTCCGGTAATCACCACAGGAAGCATTCCCATGCAAAAGATAGACGGTACGATCATGGATACACACAAATCCACCAAATTATTGCCTGTCAGAAACTGGCCGCTCCTCATCTGTACAAAAAAGCAAAAAATGATAATGATAAGCGCCAGATAGAATTCCCCTTTATGTAATGCTTTGTTTATAATCTTCACTTCTGATTCCCCCTTAAACGCCGATCATTTCTGTCAATGCCTCTGCTGATATCTTATCTGTTTCAAAATGTGCGGAAATCCTGCCGTTCTTTAAGACAAAACCTCTGTTGGATACTGCAAGAACCTCAGGCAGATCGTCTGAAATCATCAATATTCCCATCCCTGCGTCTGCCAGTTCTCTGAGAACCTGATGTATATCATATTTCGAGCCAATATCTACACCTACTGTCGGCCCGTTAAGTATAAGAACATCCATATCTCTTGCAATCCACTTCCCAAGAACAACCCTCTGCTGGTTTCCGCCTGAAAGCGTCTCCACCGCCTGTTCCAGATTCGGGCATTTTATTTTCATTTTACTGGAAGCACTCTGTTTTTCTCTTTTCATTCTTTTTCTGTCAAGGATCCCCATCTTGTCTGCCAGATTTTCTATCATGGAGATAATCAGGTTATCCCCAATGGACTGTTTCATAAACAGTCCCTCTGTCAGCCGATCCTCCGGTACATAGCCAATACCCGCTTTTACGGCATCAGCCACCTGCCCCATCTGAATCTGCTTTCCACACACGATAATCTTCCCTGCCGATGCTTTCTGGATTCCGAACAGCGTCAGAGCCAGTTCTGTCCTTCCTGAACCCAGAAGTCCCACCACACTTACGATCTCTCCCGGATACAATGCAAAAGAAACATCAGAGAATGCTCCCTCTACAGCAAGATCTTTCACTTCTAAAGCAGGGGTATCTCCCTTTTTCGCTGCCGCGAATTTCTCATTTGAGAACCGGCGGCCGGTCATATAGTATGCGAAGCTTTCATTGTCCAACTTCTCCACGCTGTTTGTCAGCACATTCCTGCCATTTCTCAAAATCGTATATCTGTCGCAGATTTCGAACACCTCGTCCAGTTTATGACTTACAAACAGAATGGACAAACCTTTCTCCTTCAGTTTCATTACTGTCTTAAAAAGTGTCCGCACTTCTTTTTTCGTGAGGGCTGTCGTCGGTTCATCCATAATCAGCAGCCTTGCGTCATTGATCAGTGCCCGGCAGATAGCCACCAGTTGTTTGTCCGCCACCGAAATTTCTCCTACTTCTTTCTCCAGGTCAATGTCTACCCCTATAAGGTCCAATGCCTGACGCGCTATTCTTTCAGATTCCTTCCAGTTCATGATCTTTTTATGGCCAGAGACCATCGTACTAACAGAAAGGTTTTCTTTAACTGTCAGGTTGGGAAAAACCGCAAAATCCTGATAGATGACCTGCACTCCTTCTTCAATGGCCTGGGCGGGATTGATCCTCTTATACTGCCTTCCATTCAATTCTATCTCCCCGGAATCTCTTGAATATACACCGGAAATAATATTGATGAGCGTGGATTTTCCGCATCCGTTCTCTCCGGCAAGGCAATGTATCTCACCCTGCCTGATGTCAATATTTACTCCATTCAGTGCATACACCCCCGAGAACGCCTTACATATTCCTTTGACTCTCAATACGTATTCAGACATAAGCTTGTCCTTTCTCTCATTTCTTTTCTCTTATTCAGGCCGGAAGCTTTCCCATAAGGAAGCCTCCGGCTTGCAGATATACCCTTAGAATTTATATTCACTTAGATTATCTTTATTGATCTCCAGAAATCCTGAACCAATCATAACCTTGTCATTAATGATGGTCATGCTTTCGTAGCCTTTGGCTCCAAGGTCTATGCCTTCCTTGATCTCTTCGCCTGAAAGAATGTTATAGGCCAGGCTTGACATAGCATAACCTACCTCATAGGGATCCCAGGCTACAATATTCTCTATCGTACCCCTCTCAATGTATTCTCCGGCCGAACTTGGCATACACATGCCGCAGAGCGAAACCTTTCCAACCAGCCCCAGTTCTTCAATAGCCCGTGCCACACCAGGCACACACTGGGTAGCCGTGCCAAAAAAGCCTTTCAGATCCGGATAAGTCTTCAACATTTCCTTTGCCTTTTCGTAAGCTGTCTCTGAATTGTCTTTGATCTCAATACGATCTCCTACCAGCTCCATATTCGGATATGCTTCTTCCTGCCTTGCAATTCCACCGTCTGCCCATTCATTGTGGGAACCATTTGTAAGGCTTCCCACCATGACACAGTACTGTCCTTCCTCACCCATCTGGGAGGCCAGGGAATCCATGATGGTAGCGCCAAACTCAGCGTTATCAAAAGCTTCCAGGTCATACTCTGTGTTCTGCTGCGTGGACGCCTCATGGGTAACCACCACAATGCCTGCATCCTGTGCCTTCTTCAAAACACTTTCCAGCGCATCAATATCATTGGGTACTACACAGATCGCATCAACGCCAGAAGCAATGATATCCTCGATCACTTCAATCTGCAGAGATGCATCCGCCGATGAACCGCCTTTCATATATACGGTACACCCCTTTTCTTTCCCGAACTTCTCGCCGCCCTGTGCAATACACTGGAACCAGTCATTGACCGTATCCTTCGGAACAATAGCAATCTCATAATTGCCGTCAGAAGACGGCTGATCCTCTTTAGCGTCCTCCTTTTTCCCGCCTGCACAGCCTGCAAAGGATAATACCATTGCAAGAACCAAAACTGCACTCAACATTTTCTTCATCATATTTTTTCCTCCTTTGTATTTTAATAGATGCATTACATCTAAATGATGAATCGTTCCATATATCTTTTTGAAAGAACAATTGATTTTTTTATATCCTCCTCACCTCCTTCAAACGCCTTGTCCTCTATCTCTATGCATGCGGCTCCGTCATATCCAATATCTGTCAGAGCGCTTATGTATTTCCCCCAGTCAATATCTCCAAGCCCTGGAATCTTGGGCTGCATGTAGCTTAGCGGATATGCCATAGTCCCGACATCGGCCAGACGGCTCTGGTAAAGCTTTATATCCTTGATATGTACGTGAAATATCTTGTCCCGAAATTCGTATATCGGTTTGATATAATCCATCATCTGCCATATAAAATGAGAAGGATCATAGTTAATTCCTAAATTTTTGCTGGGCAGGATCTCAAACACTCTCCGCCATATGGCCGGTGAACTAAATAAATTCTGCCCGCCCGGCCACTGCTCTTTTCCAAAAAGCATCGGGCAATTCTCTATGGCTATCTTTACACCTGTGTCCTCCGCATATTGAAGCAGGGGTTCCCACACATCCTTCAGCATCTCCAGACTTTCCTCAATTGTCTTATTGTGGTTTCTGCCGATAAACGTCGTGACCATATTCACACCCAGTTTCCTGGATGCATCTATCAGCCTCCTCAAATGGCTGACCGCCAGTTCCCTGCGTCTTTCATCCGCATCCAGCACGTTGGGATAGTAGGCAAGAGAGGATATGCCAATCTGATGCCTGCTGCACAATTCCCTGATCTGCTTAATCCTGGCATCATCCATGTTCTCCACATCCAGATGCGTCACTCCTGCATAACGCCTCTGTGCCTTTCCTCTTGGCCAGCAGGCTGCCTCTATACAGGCAAATCCCTGCTCTGCCGCAAACTCTATGACCTCCTCCAGGCTGCTGTCCGGCAGTATAGATGTCAAAAGTCCCAATTTCATTTCTTCTCCTCCTTTATACACTGACCCACTGCTGTGACCTGGCGCTGTCAAGTATCGCACTGCAGAGTCTCATTCCGTTCACACCATCCTGGAAATCAGCATACACATACTCTCCCTCCTGCTCCAGGCTTTTGTAAAACTGCCTGAAATTCTCTTTCACGGCATCTGCAAAGCCTTCCGCATGTCCACCGGGAAATCCGATGGCAGATGCCGCTTCCCTGCACATCAGAGAGGGATCTTTTGTGAGTATCTCGTTGGGCTTATCTCTATGTCCAATATATAATTCACTCAAATTCTCCGTGTTCCACCACAAAGAGGCACCTGTTCCAGCTATACTTATTTCCATCGCATTTTTCTTTCCTGCAAACACCTGGCTTACAGTCATGCTGCCAATGGCTCCATTGGCAAATTCCAACAATACTGCGGCAATATCCTCTGTGTCCACCCGCACCTCCTCATAACGCTTCTTCTCAGTCTTTGAGAAGGTTTCCTCCATTTTGATACTCTTTTTCCGGAAGGGATGTACTGTGGAAAACCTAGCATTCACTCTCCTGATCTTTTGTCCGGATGCGAACTGCACCAAGTCCAGCCAGTGAGAACCGATATCTGATACGGCTCTTGTCTTTCCGCCTTTTTCTGCGTCCACCCTCCAGGAATAATCTGTGTCATAAAGAAGCCAGTCCTGGATGTAAGTTCCGTGGATGCTTATGACCTTTCCAATATCTCCCTGTGATATCATATGTTTCATCTGAAGTGCAGCAGGATACAATCTGTTATGGTAGTTGACTGCTCCTTTGACTCCTTTTTTCTCCGCCAGCTTCGTCAATTCTTCTGCTTCATCCAATGTGCCTGTAAATGGCTTCTCGCACATAACATGTATTCCCTTTTCAACAGCATATCTGGCAATCTCATAATGAGTAGAATTCGGTGTACAGATATGAACAACATCCAACTTAAGTTCATCTATCATCTTCCGGTAATCTGTATAAGCATGCCCTATTGACTGGCGCGCTGCCTTTTCTTTTACTCCGTACTCATCGCACAGGGCAATGACCTGAATATTCCCCAACCTCCTGAGCGCTTCAATATGCACATTCCCAATAAATCCTCCTCCAACAATCGCGGCTCTCATCTCTTTCTCCTTTTCTGTAAATATGTTATTTCTTACGTAAAACTTACATCATTTATATCATTTAAACGTGTTTTTTGTCAATATATTAAATATATTTCTTTTATTTTTGTATATTATACACATATTTCAAAAACCATCTTTGTCTATTGTGCCGGTTATATATGTAAATTTTACATTTTCCATTTACATTTTTTCAAAAACATTTAATATATACTTATTGACTTACTTATATTCAATAAGGTATAAATAGAGTAAAATAAATGGGAAATTTTGGAGGTTGTATGAAGAAACAGAAACCAACGATACAGGATGTTGCAGATATGGCCGAAGTATCTATAGCAACCGTATCAAGAATCATCAACAACAAAGGAAATATTAAACCCCACACTCTGGAAAGAGTGCAGATGGCTATGAGGGAACTGAATTTTACACCAAAGACCTCTTCCATGCTTTCAGAATCAGAGAATAGAACGATTCTGGTGTGCGTCCCCAATCTGGACAATCCGTTCTACTCTCCAGTTCTAAACGGGATCCACAGATGCGCCCATAACACCAATTACCACATACTCATCCTGGAAACTCAGGACCGATATACCAGGAGCGAAGACTTTGAAGAATTGATCAGAAACAACCCTATCGCCGGGATGGTAATCCTATCCTCCATGCCCCAGCAGAAGATCTTGGAAAACCTGAGCTTTCGCTGTCCTACAGTAATGTGCTCAGAGTATGCCGAAAACTATGATCAAGTCTCTTATGTGAGCATAGACGACTCCGCCGCCTCCAAAAAAGCAGTGGAATACCTTATATCAACCGGATGCGAAAAAATAGGGCTGGTAAATACCAACCTTTCTTTCAAATACGCCAGGCATCGAGAAAAAGGATATCTGCAGACTTTGAGGCAAAGAGGGCTTCCTGTCAATCCTGATTGGATCATCCATCTTTCCACAACCGATTACACATTAGCCTTCTCTAATATCACCCATATGCTGAGCCTCAAAGACCGCCCTGACGCAATCTTCGCGACCTCCGACGTATATGGGGTAGCTGCTATCAACGCCGCCCATGAACTGGGGCTTCGTGTTCCGGAAGATGTATCTGTGATCGGATTTGACAATATAGACCTGTCCATTATGTGCGTCCCTACATTGACCACTATTGAACAGCCTTGCTTTCAGATTGGATACCAGTCCTGCGAACTTTTGATCGAAAAGATCACCAATCACACTACTCCATCCAAACAAATTCTCCTGAATACGGAATTGATCGTACGGAACTCTACTCTCCTTCCAAAGAGAGGGAATCCGAATTAAATATGTCAAAAAAAGGGACTATCACACCAGCCAAGTGATAGTCCCTGTCTTTTTCCATATAAATCAAAAAATTGCCGCACGTTATGTCTTCTATTTCATCATCCCATAAGCCCTTAACTCCTGATGAAATGCTCTTCGTCTTGGATATGCAGTCTTATAGCCGTCCATAACAGCTGCCCTGGCATTCCATATTCCTTGCGACTCCCTCACCTCTCCAAATGCGGCGATAAAAGCGGCACACTCTCCGTAGTAGTTCCGGCGGTTTGCCTCCATAATACCTGCAACCCTCATGGAAATAAGCTGCTCAATTTTTCCCATCCACCGTGCCGCCTCCTTTTCTGATACATCGACCTCTGTCTTCCATTTACAAAACAAATCCCAAAAGAAATCCTGATCATTCTTATCAACATCCATCTCTACACCATTCAAATATGCTTCCGCATGAAAGCCGCAAGCCATAACTGTTCTCTCAGGCATTGCACTCAGCCCTTTCGGCAGTACATTTCCATTATATAGAAGCAGTAAAAACAGAGCTAATCCTTCTTTCATGAAGGTAGAGGACCATCCCAATGCCTTTTTCGCACTCATTCCATATTTAAACACACTGTCAAAGGCTCCTTCCCAAAACAAAATAGCACAATATGCAGTATTGTGTAATGAATTTTCTCTTTTTGTACTCCAATCATAGTATATTTGATATTCTTTATTTCTCGCTTTTGTCCGCTCATATTCCTCACTATAGATCTGCATGACCTGCTTCTCGTATTGACTCCAGTTTTTTGCCATAAAACGGAGTCTCATATAATTTGCAACCGATGTATTTGATCGGAATGCCTCCAGCCAGCAATACTCCAAAGCGGCGCCATTGCCCATCCTGTCGGCATATCTTGCCGCCAGCAAAGCAATCTCACTGCGGATAATATCCGAATCCGAAATTTTCTCAAGTGCCTCCATGCCAATCTGGAAATATCTGTCATTTTCTCCGCTTGCAAATCCTTTCTCCAGTATCTGCCTGTATAATCCCGGATGCTGATCCACAAATCTCCTTGCCGCATCTAAAAGCTGGTCATCATCTTCAAGCATTGCCAGTGCTTCCTGCAGCAGTTTTTCCACTCCTCCTCCAGTCCGATCCCCAAGGTAATGGATTCAAAGCGGAAGAAACTCCTGGAATTCCGGCAAGTCATGATTGCCAATCTGCATAATGTCTTCCAGTTTCACCCCATAACATTGATAATTATCCATTATGCAAAATAATTCCTCTGCTCTATCAGATAATGCATTTCCAACATATGTCAAAAAAAGCGACTCCCGAACCAATTTTTCAAATGAACCTGCAAGGAGTTCATGCTCATACAATTCACCTATTCCCAGCGGAGAGCCGTCATAATTATTGTAATCCCCATCTGCATATATATCAATCGCAGACAATAACTCAGCCAGTTCACAGCCCAGGGCATATTCCTCCATATCAGTACATTGATGTACAAGTTCTATGCCCTTTTCAATCTCAGGAAGCAATTTCTGCGGATCTGAAAATAAAATTTCATCTTCATCAGAGTTATACCAGTCATCCCATTCTTCATTGTATTCACTGCCAAGACATTTATCTCCGTCATTAATACTTTTCAATTTCACTGTTATCTCTTTTATTTCAGTATCCAAATCATTTAAATGGCTGTCCCCTGATAACATACCGGAATTTCCTTCTGCATGAACTTTATGCATAGTGCTCAGGAAATCATTCCTTCTGTTCTCCGGTAAGGTTCTGGCAAGTTCATGGATAAACACCTCGAGCCTTTCTCTCGACATTTCGGCT